>NZ_JBSFHN010000017.1:0-185820 GCF_053597115.1 Streptomyces sp. NPDC001515 | reverse complement strand
CGCCCCGCGCGGGGGGCTGTTGGCCGCCCGGCTGGGGGGCGCCCGGCCTCTCGCGCCGCGCGGGGGGGGGGGGGCCGCGCCCCGCCGCGCCCGCGCCCCCCCCGCCGCCCCGGGGCCGTCAGTCGTCCAGGGCGTCGGCCACGTCGTTCCAGTCGACGAACTTGAAGTTCGTGTTGGTGCGGACCTCGCCGTCCTCCCCGATGCTGTCCGGGGCGTTGAAGCCGTCGTGCACCACCAGCAGGCCGTCCGGATACGCGTCGCCCAGCGGGGCGTTCAGCACCGCCGCGCCGTCGCACTCCTCGGAGCCGTCGATGGCCCCGGCGCCGGACCCGGGGGCGACCCGGAAATTGCCGACGTAGTCGTTGTCGTCCTCGCGCTCGTAGGCGACGAAGGTGTTGTCGCCCTGGCTGGAGGCGAGCAGATATCCCTCGCCGTCGTCCTCGCGGTAGATCGTCAGCCCCTCGACGTCGGCGGTGATGTGCTTGCCGCCGACCCCGGGGTCGGCCCCGGCGACGCATTCGTCGGCCACCGGGTCGTACGTCCCGGGGATGCCGAACTCCTTCACCTTGTCGACCATGCGGGGCGTTCCGGTGAGGTCGGCGCGCATCCGCCAGATGCCGACGTCCTCCTGTGCCGCGTAGAGGACGCCGCGCTCGGCGTCCACGACCATGCCCTCGACCTGCGGGGTGCGGCCGGGTTCGTCGCACGGGGTCCAGGTGACGCCGCCGCCGATGGCGAACGAGGCGGGCAGGTCCAGGGTCCGCACGCGCTGGTAGGTGACCGTCCCGGTCGCGGTGGCGGTCAGCTCCAGCAGCGCCAGGCGGGTGGTGTGGCGCTGGCTGGCGAGCGCGTAGTAGCGGCCGTTCGCGGCGTTGCGCCAGGTGGCGAGCCCGTAGGCGGTCCGCTGGTCGTCCACCTCGGCCTCGGTGGCGCTGAAGACCCGGGGTGCGGCGGGGTCGGTCAGGTCGGTGAGCGGCGCGTCCGGGTGGTGGCGGTCGATCCCGTAGATCCGCAGCCGGTCGCGTCCCCGGTCGGAGACGACGGCGATGTCGGTGCGGGTGCCCTTGACCGACAGGCCGGCCAGCAGGTCGACGTTGTTGTACCGGCCGGGCTCGTTGTCCGGGCCGGGTGCGGCGGGGGCGGGGATCGACTGGATCTCGTGCCCGTCGAGGTCGTGGACGCGCAGGCCGCCCTGCTTGGCCGTGCCGATGACGAGGCTGGCGTCGGGGTCCGCCGCGTTGAACCAGATGGCGGGGTCGTCCGCGTTGGCGTCGCCGCCGGCCGCGTCGTCGAAGAGGGCGGGCGTCTCGCTGACGGCGTGGACGGACGGGGTGCCTGCGGCGGCCACGGGGTGTGCCGGTGCCGCCAGCAGTGCGGCGATCGCCGCGGCCAGACCGACCGTGGTCAGACGTCTGGACAGGTGCATCGTGCCTCCCGGAAGTGGGTTGGGCGGTGCGGGATGGCCAGGACAGTACATAAGTATGTGCTGACATAAAAGGCTGCCGACGTAAAAGGGTCCGGACATGGGCCGGCGGGCCGCTCGCCAACGCCCCCGGATTTCCGGAGAGTTACATCAGCATGTCTTGACATAGTGAAGAAGGCGGGCGGAAGCTGCTCCCCAAGTCGCCCCGACCCGTTGCGGAGAAGGCCGACCCACCCAGGAGCAGCCCGGCTCCGCCGGGCCCACGCAGGAGGTCAGGCATTGTCCAGCAGTACGCGCCGCATCAGACCCACGCAACGACCGGTTCCGGGAATCGCCCTCGCGGCCCTGCTCGCCGTACTCGCCGGGGCGACGGCCTGCGCGCCGTCGAGCCGGCAGGGCGACGACGCGGCCGCCCCCGGAACCGCGGCCCCGTCCGCCGAGATCGACGACCCCGCCGACTTCGACCTGGACGCCCTGGTGGCCGCCGCGAAGAAGGAGGGCGCGATCACCGTCTACGACAGCTCGGGCGACATCACCAAGGTCGCCGAGGCGTTCACGGCGAAGTACGGCATCAAGGCGACGGGGGTGAAGAACAAGGTCGGCGACACCCTGGAGAAGATGACCAGGGAGGCGCAGGCCGACAACGTCACCATCGACATGACCCTGTACGAGGACGGCCCCAGCCTCGTCGGCGAGCTGCTGCCGCAGAAGGTCGTCCGCACCTGGATCCCCGCCGATCTGGCGGACGACGTCCCGGCGGCGAACCGCAGCCCGCTGCTCGTGCTCCAGAAGGCCAACGTCTGGGTGTACAACCCGAAGCTCTTCCCCGAAGGGTGCCCGGTCGACAACATCTGGGACCTCGTCGGACCCGAGTGGAAGGGCAAGGTCGCCCTCCAGGACCCGCTGGGCAAGCCGAACATCATCGAGTGGTTCAACCAGCTGTCCAACGGCGCCGACCAGGCGCTGCGTGACGCCCACCGGGCCGCGCACCCCGGCGAGGAGCTGAAGACCTCGCGGAAGACGGCGGCCGAGGAGTGGGTCGCCAGGCTGGCGGAGAACGATCCCGTCCTCACGTCCGCCGACGACGACGTGGCCGCCGCGGTGGCCTCCCCCAACCAGAAGCAGCCGCGCATCGGCCTGGTGTCCAACGCCAAGTTCCGGGACATCGAGGAGAAGCACTACGCGATGCGGGTCTGCGACACGCTCAAGCCCTGGAGCGGCTACCTCTACCCGAAGTACGGGGCGATCGCCACCAAGACCAAGCACCCCAACGCCGCCAAGCTCTTCACCCACTTCGTCCTCACCGCCGAGGGCATCGACCACGAGATGGGCGCGGGCGGCATCTCGGGCAGCACGGCGGTCCCGCAGGGGTCCTTCAGCCCGCCCGGACTGACCGACTGGAAGAAGGAGCTCTTCGCCTTCGACCCGAAGTACCTGGCGAAGGACTTCGCCGACACGGAGGCCATGCAGGACCTGTGGCGCCTCAGCCACAACTGACCGCGCCGCCCCCCGCCCCCCAGGGCCGTTCCTCCGGATCACGCCGGCTCCCGGGCGGGTCCGGACCGGCGGCCCCAGCCCCCTCCGGCCGGCCCGGCCTCCCCCCGACGGGCCGGCCGGACCCCGCACCCTCGATGGAGACCACCCATGGCCGTGGCCGACCCCGACTCCGCCCCCGCAGCCGATCCGCCCCGCCCGGACCCCGCCCCGGCCGGGAGGGGAGGCCCCGCCGGCGGCCGCTCCGGACGACTGAACCGCCTGCGCTACCGCGTGAACGTGCTCCGCCACGAACCGACGTACGTGGTGGGGGGCATCCTCGTCCTCCTGCTCCTCTACCTCGTCGTGGCCCCGCTCGTCGCGGTGCTCTCCGACGCCGCGCGCGTCCAGGTCGGCGACGACGGGAAGTCCGGCCAGTCCGTCGGCGCGCTCACCGGCTACTACCTGTGGCGCGTCTTCCGCTCGCCGGTCAGCGACATCCTCTTCTGGGAGCCGCTGCGCCACACCGTGGTCGTCGCCCTCGGCGTCACCCTGCTCGCGGTGCTCCTCGGCGCGACCGCCGCCTGGCTGCTCACCCGTACCGACGTCCCCGGCCGCAGATGGCTGTCGACGGCGCTGGTCGTCCCGTACATGCTGCCGTCCTGGACCTTCGCCCTGGCCTGGCTGGCCCTGTTCAAGAACGACAGCTCGGGCGGCCAGATCGGCCTGCTGGAGGCATGGGGCGTCCACACCCCCGACTGGCTCGCCTACGGCGCGGTGCCGATCATCATCTGCCTGGGGCTGCACTACTACCCCTTCGTCCTCCTGCTGTTCGGAAACGCGCTGCGCCGCATCGACAGCCAGCTGGAGGACTCGGCACGCGTCCTGGGCGCGAGGCGGCGCACGGTCCTCGGGCGGATCACCTTCCCCCTGATGCTGCCCGCCATGTCCTCCTCCGTCCTGCTGGTCTTCGGCCGCATCCTCGGCACGTTCGGCACGCCGTACATCCTCGGCCTCCCGGTCAACTACGAGCTGCTGTCCACCTCGCTGTTCCGCGCCGTCCACGACCACCAGCAGGGCGTCACCGCCGTGCTCGCGGGCGTCATCGTGGCGATCGGCATCGTCGTGATCGTCATCGACACCCGGCTGGTGCGCGAGCAGCGACGGTTCGTGACCGTCGGCGGCAAGGGCGCGATGGACCGGATCAGCCCGCTGGGCCGCTGGCGCCCCGTCGCGCTGGCCGTCGCGCTGACCATCTTCGCCGTGGCCGTGGTCATCCCCGTCGGGACCCTGGCCCTGTCCACCGTCACCAAGACGCCCGGGGTGTTCAGCGCCGACAACTTCACGCTGAAGTACTGGATCGGCGAGCACATCGCCGGCGCCCCCGGCTTCCCGCACGGCGTCCTGCGCGGCACCCAGCTGTGGGACGCGGCCTGGAACAGCCTGCGCATCGTCGGCCTCGCCTCGCTGATCTGCGGGGCGGTGGGGCTGCTGATCGGCTACGTCGTGGTCCGCGCGGGCAGCAGCCGCCTGGGCACCGCGCTCCGGCAGATCAGCTTCCTCCCGTACATGGTCCCCGGGATCGCCTTCGCCGCCGCGTTCCTCACCCTGTTCGCCGTGCGGCGCGGGCCCGTCCCCGCCCTGTACGGGTCCGTCACCCTGCTCGTCGTCGTCCTGGCCGTGACCCACCTCCCGTACTCCTCCCGGTCGGGCATCAGCGCGATGATGCAGCTCGGGCCGGAGCCGGAGGAGGCCGCGCAGGTGACGGGCGCCGGCTGGTTCACGCGGATGCGCAAGGTCGTGGTCCCCATCCAGCGCGGCGCGCTGGTGACCGGTGTGGTGCTCCCCTTCATCTCCGGGCTCAAGGAACTCAGCATCGTGATCATGCTGACCACCACCGGGACCCAGCTGCTCACCACGCTCTCGATCAATCTCGTCGACTACGCCTACGACCAGATGGCGAACGCGGTGGTGCTCGTCATCTCCCTGATCTCCTTCCTCGCCACCTACCTGACCCAGCGCCTGACCAAGACCAACCTGTCCTCGGGACTCGGAGGCTGATGCCATGCCCACCATTGCGCTCACCGCGGTGCGGAAGAGCTACGGCTCCCATCCCCCCGCCATCGACAACCTCGACCTGGAGATACCCGACGGCTCCTTCACCTGCCTGCTCGGCCCGTCCGGCTGCGGGAAGACCACCACGCTCCGCATGATCGCCGGTCTGGAGCACCTGGACGCCGGCACGATCGAGGTCGGCGGACGGGTCCGGGACAGCGTGGAGCAGGGGATCTTCGTCCCTCCCGAGGAACGCGGCATGGGTCTGGTCTTCCAGAACTACGCGCTGTGGCCGCATCTGACGGTCGCCAGGAACGTCGAGTTCGGGCTGCGGGTACGGAAGGTCCGCGCCGCCGAACGGGCCGAACGCACCCTGAAGGCGCTGAAGATGATGCAGATCGACTGGGCGGCCGACCGCTACCCCGCGCAGCTCTCCGGCGGTCAGCAGCAGCGCGTCTCGCTGGCCCGCATGCTGGTCGTCAACCCGGAGGTGCTGCTCCTGGACGAACCGCTCTCCAACCTGGACGCCCAACTGCGCCTCGAAATGCGGGCGGAACTGAAGCGTCTGCACGACGAGACGGGCCACACCATCGTCTTCGTCACGCACGACCAGCTGGAGGCCATGACGATGGCCACCCACGTCGTCGTCATGAACAAGGGAGAGGTGCAGCAGCTCGCACCCCCGCTGGAGGTCTACCACCGCCCCGCCAACACCTTCGTGGCGCAGTTCGTCGGCAGCCCCCCGATGAACCTCTTCGACGTGGGCACCGACGTCGACGGCCCGTTCCGCGGCGCCGTCCACGACCGGATCGTGGCCGAACGCCCCGAACTGAGCGGCAGACTGCGCACCGTCGGCGTACGCCCGGAGTCGCTGCGCATCGGCACCCGGCCGGACTCCGGCGGCCCGGCACCGGACGGGGTCCTGGAGTTCGACGCGACCGTCACCACCGTCCTGCCGACCGGGTCGAGCACCACGGTCTCGCTGAACGCCTCGGACACGGAGCTGTACCTGGTGTCGTTCCAGCAGGTGGCCGCCGCGCCCGGCGACACCGTGCGCTGCGCGGTCTCGCTGAGCGATCTGCACCTGTTCGACGGAGGCCAGGCACGCCTCCCGGACGCCCCCGCCGCTTCCGCGCACCCCGCCCCCCTGGCCGGCAAGGAGAAGACCGCACCGTGGACCAGCTGATCCGACCCACCGCCCTGCTGCTCGACTTCGGGGGCGTCGTCGTCGCCACCACCAACCGCCCCTCCTGGGCCGAGGAGCTGGCCGCCGAACTGCACCGGGACCTGGTGGCCGCGGGCTGCGACGCGCTGTCGACGGACGACATCGCCGGCGACCTCAGGGCGGCGGCCACCGCCGACGCGCACTGGAAGAACGCCATGTCCCGGCCGGCCGCTCCCGTCGAGATGACCGCCCACCGCTACTGGACGGAGTTCGTCGCCGCCGACTGGCCCCCGGCCGCCCTCGCCTTCGTCACCGCCCACGCCGCCGTGCTGTGCCGGCGCCAGGGCGAGCTGCGCCAGGACCGCGAGACCCGCTCGGGCATCGACGAACTCCTGGACACCGCCGACCGGTTCGGCATCCCCGTCGCGATCGTCTCCAACGCGCTGAGCGGGGCGGTGCACCGCGACTACCTGCGCGCGACCGGTCTGGACAAGCGGCTGGCCCTCCAGGTCTACAGCGACGAGGCGGGCGTGCGTAAGCCCAATCCGGAGATGATCCATCTCGCGGCCCGCGCCCTCGGCACGACCGCCGCCCACACCTGGTACGTGGGCGACCACTTCGACCGCGACGTCCTGTGCGGCCGGCGGGCCGGGGTCGGCGGCTGCGTGCTGATGGAGGCGCGCGGCACCTACGAGCGCCCGTACGCGGTCCGGGCCGAACCGGACGCCGTGGTCGCCGACCCCGACGGCCTGCGCGACCTCCTGACCGCCGCGTGCGAGACGCCGGGCGCCGCACGATGACCACCACCCCGCGCGAACACGGCGGCGGCGCGCCGCGCGCCCTGCTGCTGGACCACGGCGGCGTCCTGGTCCGGTCGGTCAAACGCCCCGAGCGCCTCCCCGCGTTCGCGGATCAGGTCCTCGCCCTGGCCGGCGGGCTGGCCGGCCTGGACCGGGACCGCGTCCTCCACGACATCCGCGCCGGCCGCGCCGCGTACAGCCGCTGGAAGGACGGCCACGCCCGCTCCGCCGCCCCGCGCGAGGTCACCCACCGCGAACTGTGGACGGAGTTCATCGCCGCGGACTGGCCAGAACCGGCGCGCGCCGCCGTGAGCGCCGAGGCGACCGGGCTGTGCCGGGCCCTGGTCGCCGCCGAGAGCGACAAGGTCCTCGTACCGGCCGTGGCGGAGGCCCTGCGGCTCTGCAAGGAGCACGGGGTCCGCACGGGCATCGTCAGCAACACCCTGGTGGGCGCGCTCAACCGGGAGCGGGCGGCGGCCGTGGGCGTCGCGGCCCACCTGGACGTGCAGGTCTACTCGGACGAGACGGGGCACCGCAAACCCGGCCCGGAACTCCTCCTGCTGGCCGCCCGCGCCCTGGACACCGACCCGGCGGACTGCTGGTACGTGGGCGACAACTACGACCGGGACGTGCTGTGCGGGGTCCGCGCGGGCGTCGGCCGCACGATTCTGATGCGCCCGAGGGACCGCCTCGACCCCGATGCCCGCCCCCGGCCCGACACCGTCGTCCACGACGGCGAGGGGCTTCTGGAACTCCTGCGCACCGCGCTGACCGGGCCCGCCGCGGCCGACCGAGAGGAACACCCGTGAACGAGACCGACGAGACCGTGGCACTCTCCGCCCATCTGCGCAGCGTGGCGGTGGAGGCCGCGCTCGCCGTCGCCCCCGACCTGCGCACGGCCTTCCGGGGCCGGATGGACGTCGAGTTCAAGCGCGACGAGCACGACCCCGTGACGGAGCACGACCGGCGCGCCGAGGAACGCATCCGAGAGGCCCTGCTCGGCAAGGTGCCCGACAGCACGGTCATCGGCGAGGAGGGCGGGCGCCGCGACGGCGGCGGCCGGGTCTCCTGGTACGTCGACCCGATCGACGGCACGGCGAACTTCGCCCACGGACTGGCCTTCTTCTGCACGGCGATCGGGGCGGTGGTGGACGGCCGCCCGGTCGCCGCCGCCGTGGTCGACCCGATCGCGGGCCACGTCTTCTCCGCCGATCTCTCCGGCGCCCGGCTCGGGGACCGCCCGCTGGTGTCGGCCGGGACCGGGGACGAGTCCCACGCGCTCCTCATCACCGGCTTCCCCAACAGCAGGGAACTCGCCTCCGGCGACCCCGAGTCGCCCCGGCGGTTCGCCGAGCTGGTCTCCCGCTACGGCACCGTCCGCCGCACCGGCAGCGCCGCGCTGACGCTCGCGCACGTGGCGGCGGGCTGGTGCGACGCCGCCCTCGGCACGACCGTCAACGCGTGGGACATCTGCGCCGCCCATCTGCTCGTCGGCCGGGCGGGCGGGACCTACGTCCCGTTCGGCGGTGAACCCGGCTGGGACCAGCCGTGCTACCTGGCGCACACCCGCGACCTGGAGCCGCACGCCCTGCGCGCGTTCGTCTCCTGGTACACCGCCCGCGCCGCCGGGACGCCCCGATGACCCTCTCCGCCCCGCCCGCCGCCCGGCTGAGCCACCCGTGGATCGTCACCGACCTGGACGGCACCCTCGTCGACCGGGACCTCCGCCTCGTCCCCCGGAGCGTCGCGGCTCTGCGCCGCTTCCGGGACCGGGGCGGCACCGTCTTCATCGCGACCGGCCGCACCGAGGAGTCCGCCGCCCCGTACCACCGCGAACTGGGCCTGGACACCCCGATGATCCTCTGCAACGGCGCCCGCATCACCGACCCGCGCACCGGGGACCATCTGCTGGACCTGGACCTGGGCCCCGTCTGGCCCCGCCTCCGGGACCTGGTTCTGCCCGCGCTCCCCGAGGGGGTGGGCGCGGTCGGCTTCAGCGGCGGCGACGCCCGCGTCCTGCGCGCCGCCCCCGCGCTGGCGGACTACGCCCGCCGCGACCGCATCGCCCTGCTCACCGCCCCGCCGGAGCGCGCGCCCGTCAAGGTGATGCTGATCTCCGACGGCCGGAGTCCCGCCCTGCTGGCCGCCCTGGTGAGCCCCCACTGCCCGGACGCCCTCCTCGTCCAGTCGGAGGACACGTATCTGGAGATCCTCCCGCCCGGCGCCGGCAAGGACGCCGCGCTGCGGGTGCTGACCGCCCGGTACGGCGTGGACACCTCCCGGGTCGCCGCCATCGGGGACAACCCGAACGACACCGCCATGATCCGTCTCGCCGGCCTCGGCGCGGCGGTCGGCGACGGCCACCCGCACGTACGGGAGGCCGCGGACATCGTGGTCGCCCCCTGTTCCGAGGGCGCGGTGGCCGATCTGGTGGACCGCATCCTGGGCGGCGACCGGTCGGCGTGACGGGGGGGCGGGCCCCCGCCCCCCTCACCGCTCCGTGTGCCCCACCGCTTCCACGCGCCGGGCCAGCGCCTCGTTCATCGCACGGAACTGCGGAAGCGTGTCGGACCTGAGCTTCCCGGCGGCGAACGGCACGGCCACGCCGGTGAAGCTCTCGCTCTGGGTGAGGCGGACGCGGTGGTCGCCGATCTCCTCGATCACGAAGCGGTGTTCCCCGTCCCCGATCCAGCCGGGCCCGATCTTCCCGAGCCAGCGCAGTTCCCGTCCCGGTTCGACGGCCAGGACCTCCGGGCTGAAGACGGAGTCGCCGGTCCGGTCGCGCATGACGTTGCGCAGGGTGGCCCCCTCTTCGAGCCTGCCGCCGGCGGAGGTGACCCGCGAGGAGACGAGGAACGGGTTCCAGTCCGGATAGGCGGGGAGGTCGGTGAGCACCTTCCAGACCTCGTCCGGGGATGCCTCGATCTCGATGGAGGCGGTGAGACGGACGGGGTCGTTCACCGTCCAGGTGGTGTACCCCGCGAGGAGCACCACGAACGCGACACCGCTCCAAAGGAGCCGCCGGCGGCGCCGGCGCGGACGGGCGGGGCGGGGATCGGGTCCGGGTCCGGGTCCGGACCCGGCTTCCGCCGCGAGGGGTGTGGGCGTCGGGTCAAGGTCTGCGGTCATGGTGCTTCCTCTCGTCGTGAAGGGAGGCGGAGCACGCACCCGGGCTCTCCGGACGCGGTGGTTCGGGCGGAGCGGTTTCAGGCGGACACGGGTTCAGGCGGACGCGCCCCGCAGGACGCTCGCCACCAGCAGTTCGACGTACGGGGGATCGAGGGGCTGCCCGGTGACGAGCAGCCGGTAGTACAGCGCGCCGGCCAGTTGGTCGAAGACCACGTCGGGCCGTACGTCGGGCCTCAACTCGCCGTTCTCCCTGGCCTCTTCGAGGAGCCGGAGCACGAGCGCGTTGCGCCGGACGAAGAGCTCGTGCACGGCCGCCCCGATGTCCGCGTGCCGGGCCGCCGCCGCGGCCACCTCCGCGACCAGCCCGGCGGACCGGTCACCGGACCCCTCCGGGCGCCCCGCGAGCCGCATCCGGTGCAGCCCGTCGACGATCGCGTTGAGGTAGCGGACGAGATCGGCGCGCACGTCCCCCCGGTAGACGACGGGCACCTCGTCCTGCAACCGGGCGACGATCGCGACCACGAGATGGTCCTTCGTCGGCCACCGCCGGTAGAGCGTGGTCTTGGCGACCCCCGCCCGCACCGCCACCTCGTCCACCGAGAAGCGGTCGTACCCCCGTTCGAGCAGCAACGCCAACGCGGCCTCCACAATCCGCCGGTCCGCCGCCTCACTACGCGGCCGCCCGCGCCGTGCCCCCGACTCCATGCGCCACCCCTTTTCCGCTACGACCGTTTCGTAAATGAGCCTAGCGGTGGGCACACCTTTACGCAACGGCCGTAGCGAATAACCGGGTTGTCGTACGCCACGCGAGGGCGGGACCTCCGCCGACTCCGGGCCTTTCGTTTGGGTACGCGCACAGCCGTTCGTGAGTACGTCTACTCAGTCGGCGGGCGCGGCCCGGCGGCGAGAGTGAAGGCCGACCGAACGACTGGGAGTTGACCATGACCACCGCCTTCACCCTCCGCCCCGCGCCCGCCCTCCGGCGGCGGGTCCGTCTCGCCGCTGCCGTGTTCGCGGGGGCGGCGGCCCTGGTGACCGTGACCGGGTGCGCCGGTCTGGAGTACAGCGAGGCGGTGTGCGGCGACGGGGAGTACCCCGTGCTGTACACGGGGAGTACGGGGTCGGCGTGCGTGCCGGACGGGGAGGAGCCGCCGGTGGGGTACAGCCGGTATCCGGAGGGCAAGGTGCCGAAGAAGGTCGACGACACGTGGGACGTGTACTGGAACACCCACACGCTCGACAAGAACGGCAGGATCATCGACGCGGAGTGAGCGGTCCCGGCCGGCCGCCGGGGTTGCGGGTCGGCTCAGCCGAGGACGAACGGCAGCCGGGCGGCGAGGGGGCCCAGGGCGTCGCGTTCCCGTGGGGTCGGGGTGCGGCGGCCGGTGCCGATGAGCAGGGCGTCCTGGTCGGAGAAGGGCGCGGGGAAGGGCGTACCGGCGATGGCTTCCAGGAGGCGGCGGGCCTCGGCCAGGCTTTCGGGGGGCGGGGGCGCGAGGCCGGAGAGGTGGGCGGCGAGGTCCAGGTGGTGGAGGGTCCATTCGAGGACGTACGCGGTGAGGTAGTCCGCCACCGTGAGGACCTGGCCCTGGGTGCCGACGCGGGCCGCCGGGTCCGCGAGGGCGGCGGCCCGGCCCGCGGCGGCGCCGACGTCGTCGAGGTGGAAGGTGAGCAGCGCCGGGTCCTCGTACGCCGCCGCGAGCCGCACGGTCAGCGCGTCGAGCGGGTCGTCGCCGGTGGGCGGGGTGGCGGACACCTCCCAGTAGGTCACCGCGTCGCGGGTCGGGGGCGCGTCGGCGGGGGTGGCGAGGGTGATCAGGACGTCCTGGGCGTCGATGACCAGATGGCACACGAGATCGCGTACGAGCCAGCCGGAACAGCCGGAGGGCCGGGCGAAGTCCTCGTGCGGAAGACCGGCGACCGCCGCGCGCAGGGCGGCCCAGGAGCGGTTGAAGAGGTCCACTCCGGCACGCTAACAGCTCAGGCGGGTGCGGGGTCCGCCGTCCTCGGCGTCAGCGCGAACACCAGCCAGGCCAGTGCGCACAGTCCGCCCGACAGGGCCAGGGACCAGCCCGTTCCGGCGTGCGTGGCCGCCCCCATGAGGGCCACGCCGAGGGTCGCCCCGACCTGGCGGACGGCGTTCAGCAGGCCGCCGACGGAGCCCGCCGTGCCGGGCGGCGCGGCGGCGATGACGGCGGCGACGAGGGCCGGGAGGACGAACGAGATGCCGAAGCCGGTGAGGAGCAGGCCCGCCGCGAGCCAGAGGTAGGGAGCCTCGGCGAGAACAGCGGCGGCGAGCACGGCCCCTCCGGCGGCGAGCAGGGCGAGGCCCGTGAGGATCGGGGTGCGGGGGCCGCTGCGGGCGACGATCCTGCCGGTCAGCGGCGGGTTCGCGGCGAACGGCACGGTGAGCGGGAGGAAGGCCAGTCCGGTCTCCAGGGCGGTCAGGTGCCGTTCCCGGTGCAGGAGCAGCGGCAGGACGAACAGGGCACCGGCGAGCGCGAAGTTGGTGACGGCCCCTGCCAGGAGCCCGGCGCGTACGGGTGCGGAGCGCAGCAGTGCGCGGTTCAGGACGGGGGCTGCGCTGCGCCGCTCCAGCACTGTGAAGACGGCGACCGCGAGGCCGAGTCCGCAGGCCGCCGCCGCGGTGTGGGTCCGGGCGCCGGACCCCGCCGCGATCAGGGCGTCCGTGAGCAGGGCCAGGACCGCGACGGCCGCCGCCTGGGCGGGCCAGTCGATACGGGTGCCGCCGCGCGGACCCCGTATCGAGCCCCCGTGGACCAGGGCCAGGACGAGCAGACCGAGCGGCACGTTGACCAGGAAGACCGCCCGCCATCCGGCGGCCCCGACGAGGGCGCCGCCCACGATCGGACCCGCCGCCACCGCCGCACCGCTCACGGCCGCCCAGACGGAGATCGCACGGGCCCTGCGCGCGGGCTGCGGATACAGACGGGCGATCAGGGCCATCGAGGCGGGCACGCAGGCGGCCGCCGCCGCCCCGGAGACCGCCCGCAGCACGAGCAGCGCCGCCAGGTTCGGCGCCACGGAACCGAGCAGCGAGGCCCCGGCGAACAGGGCCGTCCCCGCCCGGAACAGCCGCTCGGCCCCGTACCGGTCGGCCGCCGCCCCGGCCGACAGCAGCAGGGCGGCGAAGACCACGGTGTACCCGGTGGTGGCCCATTGCAGTCCCGCCGTCGACGCCCGCAGGGACGCGGCGAGGTCGGGTTCGGCGACGGACAGCACGGTGGTGTCGAGCAGCACCATGAAGTAGCCCAGCGAGATCCCGGCCAGCGCGACGGCACGGCGGGCGGGGGTGGGAGCCGGGGCAGGGGCGGGGGCGGCGGGGGCCTCGGCGACGCCGCCCGGTGGCACAACGGCCTCGGCGGGAACGGCACTTCCGTGCGCGGATCGTTCGGACATGGCGCCCAGCCTCGGGCCGGCCGGATGCGCCGCTCCACCGGTACGCCCGCACACCGCATTCGGAATTTCCGTACGAGCGCCGCGTGTTGGGGCGTACGTGGACCTCCGCCAGCTCGCCACCTTCGAAGCCGTGCTCCGGCACCGCACCGTCACGGACGCCGCCGTGGCGCTGGGCCTCGCGCCCTCCTCCGTATCGCAGCAGATCCGTACGCTCGAAGCGTCCCTCGGGGTGGCCCTGTTCGCTCGGGGGCCGCGCGGGATGGAGCCGACGGACGCCGGGGAGCGGCTGCGCGGCTGGGCGCGGACGCTGCTCGACACGGCCGAGCGGGCGGCGCGCGAGGTGCGCGGCGAGCCGGCGCGGCTGCGGCTCGGGGCGCTGGAGACGCTGGCGGGTTCGCACGTGCCGCTCGTCCTGTCCCGGCTGGCGGCGCGACGCCCCGATCTGGTGGTGGACGTGCGCTCCGACCGCACGCGGCAGGGGCTGTTCACCGATGTGGCGGACGGGCGGCTCGACGCGGCGCTGCTGCTGGACGCGGGGGACGCGATCGGCGGGCTCGGTTTCCCGGCCCCGGCCGGCCCGCTCGCCTTCCTCGACCTCGACCCCGTGCCGCTGGCCCTCGTCGCCGCCCCGGACCACCCGCTGGCCGGCCGGGCCGCCCTCTCCCCCGCCGACCTCGACGGGCAACCGCTCCTGGTCAACGTCCCCGAGTGCTCCTTCTGGCTGGCCGGCCTCCACCTCCTCGGCACCGGCCCCCGCCGCGTCCGCGCCGGCGGGGTCCCCGTGATGCGCGCCTGGGCCGAACACGGCCTCGGCGTGACCCTGTTGCCGCACTTCGCCGTCGCCGACAGCCTCCGCGCCGGCACCCTCGCGCCCCTCGCCCTCCCCGTACCCGACCTCAGCCTCCGCCTGGTCTGGCACCGCGACCGCGAGACGGACACGGAACTGCGCGACGTCCTCTACGCGGCGGCGGCGGCCGGCACCTGAGGAGACTCCGGACGCCGACGCAGCGGTCGCGACCCGGACCGTACGGCATCACGCCACGCGCGAAAGGGAGTTGGGCCGGGATCACGACCCGGCCAAAGTCTCCCGTACGCCCCCGCGCGACGCCCTTCCACGGCACAGTGGGACGCGGCGGGGACGCACGCGCGACGCGCCTCCCGGGAAGCGGCCGTGCCGGAAACGACGGCAGGGGCCGGGAACGACGGCAGGGAGAAGGGACGCGCATGCGGGCGGCGGAGCTGGCGACGGCGGCGGTGGGAGTGGTGACCGGTGGGACCCCGGTCCCCGCCGAGCGGAAGGAGGCGGTCCAGGAGCTGGTCTGGGGCCGTCTCGGGCGCACCACGCTGGGCGCGTCGGCGCTGGCCCGGCTGCACGAGCGCCCCGGCGAGGGCTCGGCGTCCATCGTGGCCTCGGTGCTCACCGACGAGCTGCGGGCGGATCCCGTCTTCGCGGACGCGCTGGCCAGGAGCCTCGGCGCCCCTGCCGGTGCCGGCGTCCCCGGTACGGGTACTTCCGGTGCCGGCGTCTCCGGTACGGGCACTTCCGGTGCCGGCGTCTCCGGTACGGGCACTTCCGGTGCCGGCGCCCCCGGTACGGACGCGTCCGGTGCCGTCCCCGCCGAGCCGGTCCCCACCGAGGCCGCGCCTCCGGGCGCCGCGCCGGACCGGGATGCCACGGCGCCCCGGGCCTCCACGCCGCCCCGGGCGTCCACGCCTCAGCCGGACCGGACCGCCCCGGGTCCGTACGCGGACGTGCCGCCCGTGCCACCCATGCCGGGCGTGACGCCGCCCGTGCGTCGGTACCCTGCGGCGGCACCGCCTCCGGAGGCCCCGGACGCGGCGGACGTACGGAAGATCCTGCTGCTCGGCATCCCTCAGCTCATCGTGATGTCCATCCTTCCCGCCATCTTCAGCGAGAACCATGCCGGACCCGGCATCGGATACCTCCTCATGCTCGTCTCCGCCGGACTCGCGGGGTACGGCCTGTATCTCGGCGCCGAACTGCTCCGGCGTAACGTCCGCAGCGGGGTCCTCGTGACGGCGGTGGTGCTCTGCGGGCTGGTACTGCTCCGACTGCTGCTCGCCCTGGTGGTCGGGTGAACCGGGTCTCCTGAGACGCCGGCGCCCCACACCGGTGGCGGCGACCGCCCGCTACTCCCCCTCCCCCACGATCCGGTCCACGGCCGCCGCCACCAGCGCCTCGCGTTCCGCCTCCGTGAAGACGTCGGGCAGGGTGAGCTGTTCGACGATGAGCCAGTTCAGGGCCAGGATCAGGAGTTTGACGCCCATCGCGTCACCGGGGAGGCCGGACGCCTCGTGGTACGCGACATTGGCGTCGATGTCGGCGCGGACGCGCTCGGTGAGGACCTTGCGGAGTTCGGGGCGGCGGGTGGCCTCCAGCCGGAGTTCGAGCAGGGCCAGGTAGCCGGTGCGGAATCCGGCGACGCGGCCGACGACGCCGCGCATCAGCTCCGTGTACGTCGCGCGGTCGCGGCCGGCCGCGCGCTGGCGTGCGTACTCCGCCTCGTCGGGCTGAAGCCGCTGGTAGACGCGGGATCCGGCGTGTGTCAGCAGAGCGTCGCGGTTGGCGAAGTAGTTCGACGCCGTGCCCGCGGGCACGCCCGCCTCCGTGTCCACCGCGCGGAAGGTCAGTCCGCGCGCGCCCTCCCGTGCCAGGACCTCGATCGCCGCGTCCACCAGGGACGAGCGCCGCTCGTCGTTCCGCCTCACCATTGACACCACTCCATTCGTAGTACTACGGTCAAACCACTTCAACCAGAGTACTACGGATGGGGAATCCCGATGCGAAAGCTTGTGTACTACGTCGGAGTCTCGCTCGACGGCCGCATCGCCGGACCCTGTGGCGAGTTCGATTTCTACCCGCAGGGCGACGCGCACCAGGCCTCCGCGTACCAGGCATGGATGAACGCGCTGTACCCGGAGACGATCCCGACCGCGTTCCGGGCGGCGGTCGGTGTCGCGGACGCGCCCAACCGCCGTTTCGACACGGTCCTCATGGGCCTCGGCGCCTACCGGCCGGGGCTCGACAGCGGGGTGACCAGCCCGTACGCGCATCTGCGCCAGTACGTGGTGTCCAGCACGCTCGCGCAGGACATCGACGCGGCGGTCACCGTCGTACCGGACGATCCGCTCGCCCTCGTACGGACGCTCAAGGCGGAGGAGGTCACCGACCGGGACATCTGGCTCTGCGGGGGCGGCCGGCTGGCGGGTGCGGTGCTGCCCGAGATCGACGAGCTGCTGATCAAGACCTATCCGGTCCTGGCCGGAAGCGGGATACCGATGATCGACGGGGGCTTCGACCCCACGGTCTTCGACGTCGCCGAGCGCACGTCGTTCGCGAACGGGGTGACGCTCACGCATCTCGTCAGGCGCTGAACGGTGTCGGGGCGCGGGGATGGACCCGACCGGATTCGAACCGGCGTCCTCCCACATGCCGTGAGGGCGCGACGACCTCTGCGCTACGGACCCCAACCCCGCTCGGGCGATCCTACGGGCCTCCCGCGCCCGGTGGTCGGGGCGGGAGGCCGGGCCCCCGGACCAGTCACCAGTCACCAGGAGGTGCCGGCGGGCTCCTCGATGGTGGTGTTGATGCGGTTGAAGAGGTTGGTGAGGCCGATCATCAGGATGATCGCGGAGAGCTGCTCCTCGGTGAAGTGGTCGGCCGCCTCGTTCCAGACCTCGTCGGAGACCGCCTGGCCCGAACGGTCGGCGATCCGGGTGGCCGCCTCGGTCAGGGCGAGGGCGGCGCGCTCCTCCTCCGTGAAGAAGGGGGCCTCGCGCCAGGCGACCACGGCGTGCAGCCGCTCGTCCGTCTCCCCGTGCTTCTTCGCCCCGGCCACCCCGGCGAAGACACAGGCGCTGCACCCGTTGATCTGGCTGGCCCGCAGGTGCACCAGCTCCAGGATCTGCGGGGAGACCCCGCCCTGGTACATGGCCTTGTAGATGTTCTGGATGCCCTTCATGGCGTCCGGAAGAACGGCGGCGGGGTTCTTCATCCGGGCCGAAGGAGCGGTGGTGGCGGTGGTGTTGTTGGTGTTGGCGGTGTTCTCGGTGCTCATGTGGTGATCTCCTGTGATCCGTTAGCGTGTGTCACTGGATCGACGGATCCGGACACGGGGGTGTGACAGTGAACGAGAACTTTTCTGCGACCGACCGCTTCGAGGCCGAACGGCCGGCGCTGCGGGCGGTGGCCTACCGGATGCTCGGTTCGCTCGCCGAGGCGGAGGACGCCGTCCAGGAGGCGTGGCTGAGGCTGAGCCGCAGTGATGTGAGCGAGGTCAGGAACCTCGGGGCCTGGCTCACGACCGTCGTCGGCCGCGTCTGCCTGGACATGCTCCGTACGCGGACGGCGCGGCGCGAGGACCCGATGCCCGAGCAGGACGGTTCGGTGCGGCTCCCGGACCCGGTGGTGACCCGGCTCCGGCGGGTGGACCCCGAGCAGGAGGTCCTGATCGCGGACTCGGTGGGGATCGCCCTCATGATCGTGCTGGAGACGCTGTCCCCGGCCGAGCGCCTGGCCTTCGTCCTGCACGACATGTTCGACGTGCCCTTCGACGACATCGCGCCCGTCCTCGGCCGGACCGCGGTCTCCACCCGGCAGCTCGCCAGCCGGGCCCGCCGCCGGGTGCAGGGCGCCGCCCCGTCCGCCGACACCGACAACGCCCGCAAGCACGACGTGGTCGACGCCTTCCTGACCGCCTCGCGCGGCGGTGACTTCGAGGCGCTGCTGACCGTCCTCGATCCGGACGTGGTCGCCCGTTCCGACGGCGGCGCGCTCGTCCCGAGCGTCCTGCGGCGCGGCGCGTCCGATGTGGCCTCCCAGGCCATCACCTTCGCCCGCTTCGCGGCCGACGCGCGGATCGTCCTGGTCAACGGCACCCCGGGCGTCGTCTCGTACGCCGACGGCAGGCCCCTGTCCGTCATGTCGTTCACCATCCGCGACGGCCGTATCACCGGCCTCGACATCCTCACCGATCCCGACCGCCTCGCCGGTCTCGGCCTGGCGGTCTGACCGCCCGCGCCCGGGGCCGGACACCACCCGGCCCGCCCGGATCGCGGCCCACCCCGAGGCGGTCGCGCCGGTCCTCCGGGGCATGCTCATGGGCGTACCCCCTCCCGTCGTGGCCCCCCCGTCATCGAGCATGCCAACGCGGGGCCGGGTCGTTGTTGCCGCTGCGTGCACGGTCCGTTGACACTGCGTGCAGCGGTGGAAGGGGGGTGCCGGGTCGGGGGCAGCGGGACGGGGCGGGCGGCACGGGGACGCCGGACACCCTCGCCTCACCCCGTACCGAACCGTGGGGCGCCGGACGATGCCCCACGCCTCACCCCGTACCGAACCTCCGACGGTACGCGGACGGCGTGATGCCGGTCTCGCGCCGCATCAGGGTGCGCAGGTTGGCGGCGGTGCCGAGCCCGCTGCGGCGGGCGACCATCTCGAACCGGGATTCGCCCCGTTCGATCAACCGGCAGGCGAGCGCGAGGCGTTCGCCGGTGAGCCAGGCCAGGGGCGTCGTTCCCGTCTGCGCGCGGAAGCGGCGGTGCAGCGTGGCGGGGCTGACGGCGGCGCGTGCCGCGAGGTCCGCGACGGTGAGCGGGGCGTCCAGCCGTTCCTGGGCCCATGCGAGCACGGGTGCCAGGGATTCGTCGGGGACCTCCGGCACGGGCCGCTCGACGAACTGCCGCTGCCCGCCGTCCCGGTGGGCCGCGAAGACGAGGCGCCGGCTCACGGAGTTGGCGACCTCCGCGCCGTGGTCGCGGCGGACCACGTGCAGCCCGAGGTCGAGCGCCGCCGCGCTCCCGGCGGCGGTGAGGATGTCGCCGTCGTCCACGAAGAGCACGTCCGCTTCGAGCCGTACGGAGGGGAAGCGCGCCCGGAACGAGTCCGCCCACTGCCAGTGCGCGGTGGCCCGCCGCCCCTCCAGGACGCCGGCCTCGGCCAGCGTGAACGCGCCGCTGCAGAAACCGACCAGCCGGGCGCCCCGGGCGTGCGCCCGGCGGATGGCGTTGAGGACGGCCGGACGCCGGGGCACGTCGGTGTCCGGCCGGTTGGGCACGATCAGGGTGTCCGCCGTCTCGGCCGCCTCCAGTCCGGCGACGCCTGTGAGCGTGAAGAATCCGTCCCGCATGAGGGTGCGCGGCTCCGGCGAGCAGAGCCGGAAGTCGTACAGCTCCCGCCCGATCTCCGGCCGCCGCAGCCCGAAGATCTCGATCGCGCAGCTCAGCTCGAACGGGTTCGAGTTCTCGTCCACGATCACCACGACCCGGTGGACGTGCGCCGCCTCCGCCTCGTGCGAGGATTCTTTCGCCATATGCGATTCCTAGCACTCACGGGCCCCGTACGTCACACCCCAGGATGGGCCCATGAGCAACGATCCTCTCTCCCTGAGCCAGGCCCTGGCCTCCTTCGACGCCCTGTGGAGCCCTCGCATCGTCACCCGCGTCAACGACTACGACGTCCGCGTCGCCAAGGTCCACGGCGAACACCTCTGGCACGTCCACGACGACACCGACGAGTTCTTCCTCGTCCTCGAAGGGGACCTGCACATCTCGCTGCGCGAGGCCGACGGCGAGCGCACCGTCCACCTCCCCCGGGGCTCGGTCTTCACCGTCCCCAAGGGCACCGAGCACAAGCCCACCGCCCCCGACGGCGCCTCGATCCTCCTCTTCGAGCCCACCGGCACCCCGACGGTGGGCGACCGCCACGAGGAGATCCCGGACCACGTGGACGCGACGACGGGGCATGAGCTGGGCAGCTGACCGCCCCGTCCCGCCGGGCTGCCTCCGGTCCGGTCCCCTCGCGCAGAGGCCGGTCAGTGCACGCGTTCACCGCACTCCGCGGGAAGCAGGACAGCCCCGGGCGGAAGGTCGTCCGGACGCCGTCCCGTCACCCGCAGGCACGCTTCGTCCGTGCCCTTCACGGGCGGGTATTCGAGGGCGACGTCGTCCACCACGGCGATCTCCCCGCCGAGGTGCAGTTCCCCGGCCTGCACGCCGCCCGGGAAGGTACCGGCCAGGACTCCGAAGGCTGCCGTGTCGTCGCCGTCCCCGACGCACTCCCGGATCTCGAAGCGCCAGTGCTCGGCGGCGTCGGCGAGCAGCGTCCGGCCCCACGTGCTCAGTCCGGCGAGGAGGGCGGTACGGGCCCGCAGCCGGTGGGCGATGGCACAGCAGATCGGGACCGCTGTGCCGTACGACGTCGCCACCCGCATGTAGTCGGCGTGGGGATGGAGCGACAGAGCCTCGTCGATCAGCCCCAACGCGGTGTCCCGTGCCGCCGGGTGACCGTGCTGGGTGATGTCCAGGAGCAGCGGGGTCGCGACGGCGGCCGCCGGAAACACCGCGCCACTGTGGCCGTGCACGATTCCGCCACCGCCGAGCAGCGAGCCGGCGTCCGCCGCCTGCACCAGGCCCTTCGCATCGGCCAGCGCGCGCATACCGCGAGCGGCACGATCCGGCTCGTACCAGCCGGGCGGACCGGGCACAGCGCCCCAGTCCATGGCGTCTATCGCATCCACCACGCCAGCATCCTCGCACGTGCGTGCCCCCTGCGCCCCGGCGTCCGATGCCGCCATGCGCGCCCCTCCATGGCGGATCCCCAGAGGGCGGCTGCCGCCCGGACACCAAGAGGAAGAAGCAACGCTCGGGACGTGCGGATCAGTTCGATCGCCGCAATCGCGCGGGAAGGCGCCCATCGGCGGCCGCCGCGCCACACCAGTGGCGGAAGTCAACGAGCGCATGTCCGGGCCGGCTGCCGACACAGACGCGCGCGGCCGCCGTCTCGTGTGAGGCAACGACCACCACAAGGCGATCGCTCACCGGAGCCAGCCCCACCTGGTGCCCCTGTCCGCCCCAACGCACGATGGGGCACCAACACTTTGGTCGCGCGCGAGGAGCATGCCGCATGAACGTCCACGACACCCCGCGAAACCCGGACGAACACGCCCGCTTCACGGCCTACCTCGACCAGTTGAACCGGGTGCCCGACCCGGACGAGGCCGACCTCGTCCGCCGCGTGCTCACTGATCCGGACCGGACGATGGCCCAGTCCGCTGTACTGCGGCATCTGGACCGTCGAGCCGCCGGTCTCTACCCCGGTCCCCGATATGAGGGGTGGGCACAGGCGATGGACCGGGCCACGGACGGCCACGCCTTCCTGGCCCAGCGCCTGCGGGAGTGGTCACTGTTCCGTGCCATCGCCCTCGAACTGCCCTGGCAGCCGGACGACCTGCTCGCGTCATCCAACTGGCTCCAGCTCAAGAGCGCCGCCGGAACGAACACCGAGGCCCTCGGCATCCTCACCGACGCCGGCCGCACCAAGCGGATCCGCGTCACCGCGAAGGCCACCCTCCGCCGCCCGAGCGAGAGCTGAGGAATCAGCACACCCGACCCGGCGACCCAACGGACATCACCCAGGCCACTCCCACGCAACGCGCGGCGTGGCCAGCTCCGGCCTCGGCCGAGTCAATACCGTCGGGCTCGACTTGGCTTTCCGTTCCGACAGGAGAACTTGGCCGCTAGTCAGGGATCACAACGCCGACTCGCCTCAAGAATCAGCGACCTAGCGGTCTCCCCGTACACCGCCGACTGACGCAGAAGCGCGAATGCCTTGTTGTACAGCTCGATCTCATGGGGCTGGGTGACGGACATCTCAGCCGAGAACGTCTCTACGAGTACGAGCCTGTCATCGAACATGGAAAACGAGTGACCAAGCCAGATGGCCGTCCGCGCGTCGGCGGGGACCACCCCAAGACTTATCCGCGGTAATCCCATAACGGCTATCAGACGGTCGAGTTGGGCCTTCATGACGTCTGGACCGCCGACGTTCGAGTACAGGGCCTGCTCGCCGAGGAGCACGTTATACACCCGCTCCCCCTCGTACAGGTAGCGCTGCCGCTCCAGCCGCTTCCGCACCGCTGCCTCGATGTCATTGGGGAACTCATAGAAGGACACAGCCTGCCGGAACACCTCGGCCGCGTACTCCGCCGTCTGGAGAGTGCCCCAGACCATGGCGGGGTTCCAGATCCTGAAGACCTTGGTCCTGGCGTAGACAGGGAGCGACTTCGTCTGCCGAGTCTTGGCACCGGCCAGGAGCTGTCGGCGCCACTCCACCCACAGCTCGTCGATGTGCCGAACCGTGGCGATGAGGTCCGGTACATGCCCCTCTTGGCCGGTTGCCCCGCACCAGGCCCGGATGTCGTCCTCGCTCGCGTTCTGCTTGCCGTTCTCAAGCCGCGAGACCTTCGATTCCTGCCAGCCCAGAGCACGCGCAAGCGCCCGCCCGCTGGCGAATCCGGCATCCTTCCGGAACCCACGCAGCCGGGCGCCCAGTGCCTCACGGGCCTCCTGCGCCTGCTTACTCACGGTCGGTCAGGGCTTGTACTCGATGGTAGGAATGGCGATGGCCCAGAGCAGGTCCCGAACGCGGACGCACTCGGCAACGATGTCGGGGGTCTCGATGATCTCGGAACCCAGCACCCTCCCGGCTTCGTTGAAGTGCCCCACGGCCACGACCTTGTCGTCCAGGAGCCACCAGTCGTTGCCATCCACGGGGAAGCGCAGACCGCCGGGGAGCTTGTGTCGCGGCAGCCATCGAATCACTTCGCCGGCCTTCTCATTCACGGCCGTGGTGGCGTGCTCCCACTGGATGTACAGGCTATGGGGCTCGGTCACGACCCGAACCCGTCGCACGGTCCGACCGGGCCCCGTGACCCGTTCCATCAACTCGGCCCAGGGCGCGAACCACTCCAGGTCATCCGGTTCGCCGCGTAGCCACCGCTCGTACGGCCCGTCCTCGACCGGGACCGAGTAGTCGTCCCTCAGCTCCAAATGGAAGGCGTCGTATGAGATGCGCTCAATGAGCAGATTGCGCTCGGCGCCGGAGATCAACTCCACGCGGCTCCTCCAGTAGGGCGGTGATGGTGGCTTTGGGGACCTCGACCGCGGTCTCGTAGTCCGGAATCTCCATCTGCCCCAGAGCCTCACAATCGGTCACTTCCAGGCCCTGAACCACGAACGTACCGTTCGGCGTCAGAACCATGATCGGGTCCTCCAATCGTCTGATCTCCCCGGTCGGCAGCCCGTCCTTCGTGAGGTGCTCGAACAGTTCCGTCGGCACCTCGACGGCCGTATGGCCCTCGGGGATGTCGAGCCGCATCAGCAGGTCGTTCGCGAAGATCTTCCAGCCCTGGACGAGGTACGTGCCCTGATCGGTGGAGTACAAGGTCGGGCAATCACCCACGTTGGAGTTCTTACCTAGGAACCGTAACTTCATGGCTGTCTCCTGTCTGCCGCCTTGCGTCGGTTTGCGCGACACGATGAGACTCACTGCTGCGTTTCAGCCGGTCAAACGGACTGCTGCAAACTGATGCAAACTGCTTGGGAGTTGGTCCTCGTCCCTTCTAGCGTCAATCCGAACCCACAGCACGCCGTCCCATTGCGCGAAGCACAAGGGCAGCGGGCGTGTGTATGACGGCCCAGGGAATCCGCCCCGGACCGACTGGAGAGAGGACACTCCCTTGGAACAGGCAACCTCGGCTCAGCCCACGAACGAGAGCAGCGAACTGCTGGTCGCTCGCGACCAGGTCATCGCCGCTCGGGCCCGCATGTTCGTCCCGTCCGACACCACTGCCGGCAAGTCCGACGGCAACGACTGACGGAACGGAAACCATATGACCGCGCCTGTCCCTGCGGTCGTCGCGCGCCTCGGCGAGGACTTCCTCACCGAGGCGTTCGGCCGCAGCTACCGCCTGACTCGCGGCGACGCCGGCTCCGTCGCCGACGTGATCACGTGGACCGACCTCAACGAGATGTTGGCCCGGCACCGTATGGATCCGCCCCGCCTGCGGCTCTCCGCCGATGGGGTGGCCATCCCTCTCGACGCGTACACCGTCCCCGAGGTGGCCAAACGCCGAACCGTCTTCCATCGGACCCATCCGGCCGCGCTGCATGAGCAACTCGCCAACGGAGCCACCCTCGTCATCGACGCTGTCGACGAACTGTCCCCGGGCGTTCAAAGGCTCGCCTCCGAGCTGGAGATCGCGCTGCGATCCAAAATCCAGGTCAACCTGTACGCGTCCTGGACGGCCCGAGAGGGATTCGGAGTGCACTGGGATGATCACGACGTGGTAGTGGTCCAGATCGACGGATCGAAACGCTGGAAGCTCTACGGGCCCACCCGGACCGCACCCATGCACCTGGATGTGGCGGAGCCCGGGAGGCCGCCGGAGGAGCCCGTGGCCGAGTTCGTTCTCACCTCCGGAGACATGCTCTACCTTCCCCGCGGCTGGTGGCACGCTGTCTCCGCGTCCGAGGGCGACAGGTCCCTTCACCTGACCTGCGGCCTGAGCGTCACAACGGGGGCCGACCTCATCGTGTGGCTTTCGGAGATCCTGCGTGAACACGAGATCGTCAGGGCCGATCTACCACGCTTCGGCTCCGTCGAGGAGCGGGCCGAAACCGCGTCGGCGCTGCGGGATCTTCTCGTCGCCGAGCTGAGCGACCCCGAGGTGATCGAGCGGTACTTCACGCTCCGGGACGCCAACGAGCGGGTGAGGTTCCGGCCGAGTCTCCCGTACGTCAACGGCCTTCCCTCCGACCCCGGTCTGTCGGTCCGACTCCTGACCACACGCCACGAACTGCGGTTCACGGAGGGAGGGAACACCATTCTCATGGCAGGTGGGGAGAGCCTCACGTTCGCTGGGGCTGTCCATCCCGTCCTGCGGATGCTGGGCAACCAGCAGCCTCACCGGCTCGGGGCTCTGGCAGCCGCTGCGGGACTCACGGTCGAGCAGGTCGCCCGTGTTGCGTGGGAGCTGGTCAAGGCGCAGATCGTCGCCGTGGACGGCGCCCGATGACCGCATCCCTCGGCCTCGGAACCTACCGGGTGCGCGGCCTTCCCGAAGCAGCGAAGGCGGCCATGGCCCGTGGAGCCGACTGGATCGACACCGCGCCGAACTATTTGCACGGGGAGGCAGAAGAAGCGCTTCAGCCCATCCTCGCCGCCCACCAGCTGACCCCAGTCTCCACAAAGGTGGGTTTCTTCAGCCCGGAGCAGAGGAGACGTGCCCTTGCGGTCGGCGTGCTGACCGACGAGGAAGCGGGGGCCGGTCACTGCCTCGGGCCGCGCGCCATCCGCTGGCAGGCACAGCAGAGTCGCACCGCCCTTGGCCGTGTCCCCGACATCACCTTCCTCCACAACCCGGAGCTGGGACTTCATGACCTGGCCACCTTGGAGAGGCGCCTGTACCAAGCGTTCGTGGCACTGGAGAGCTGCGTTGATCGCGGTCTCACCAAGGGCTACGGCGTCGCCACCTGGAGCGCCATCCACGAAGACCTCATCTCGGTGGATGGCATCGCCCAGATCGCGAAGCGGGCCGCCGGCGGGGCCAACCACCTCAAGGCGATACAGCTCCCCCTGTCCATCGTCCAGATCGGCCCCCTGGCGGAAGCCTCACATGGCTATGGCCCCCTTGCGGCCGCCCAGGCCCAGGGCATCGACGTCTTCGCCTCCGCACCGCTCCACGGAGGGAAGCTCCTCGAGATGCTGCCCGAGGCGGTGGCGGAAGAGCTGGTCCCTGGCGCCTCTCCCCTGCGAGTTGCCCTCGGAGTGGTCGCCTCCACGGCAGGGGTCACGCGGGTGCTGCTCTCCGCTTCCTCGGCGGACCACTGGGAAGACGCCGCCGCTGCCGTCTCGCGGCCTGTCGAGAAGCCACACGTCCGAAGGATTGTTGATGCCTTCAGCACCTGATGACACCACCGCTGCCCGGCTGCTGGAAGCAGCCGGGCACGCGGCCTCCACTCTCCGGGTCACCATCGCCGGACCACCGATCTGGGGCTGGGAGGGCAGGAGCATCAGCGCGCCGGTTGACACAGACCGGTGGCTTCGGCTGCTCTCCGTCCCCGCGGATCGCACACCTTCATGGGATGGGCCGCAGGCGGCCGAGACCTTGGTACCGGCCACCGTTCCTCGGCCCCGCCTCCACACGGTGCACATGTGGAAGCGCGACTCCTTCGCCTACCGCGCGGAGGTCTACGACCGCGTGGACTGCCTGCCACTCAGTGACGGCGCCCTCCTGGACTACGCGCCCGATCTCCCCGGCACCTGGTGGTCGGCACTACGACAGTCTCTGGACACCGTGACAGCGGTAGAGACGGACCGCGTCGCCATCCGCCAGGACCGCCTTCACTGGGCCCTGCCAGCGTTCCTCGAAGCGGAGGTCGAGACCGAGGTCCCTGCCTGGTCGACAGCTCATGCAGACATCCAGTGGAGCAACGTCTGCGGGCCGAAGCTCTGCATCCTCGACTGGGAACGCTGGGGCATGGCACCGGCCGGGTACGACGCCGCCACCCTGTTCATCACCAGCTTGATCGTCCCGAAGCTGGCAGAGCGGGTCCGGCGCGAGTTCGCGTACGTACTCGACACCCCCGCCGGCCGCTTCTCCGAACTGGTCGTCGCCTCGGAGTTCCTTCAGGGCATGCGGCGCGGCAACAACCTGGAGCTGGAGGGCCCGCTCCGCGAACGGGTGGCCCAGCTCGTCGCGGAGCACCCTGCCCGGCGCCCTGGGCGGTCAACAGGATGACCAGTGCGTGCCGGAGCTGGACGACCGGTTGTACGGATGGTCGACGGCGGTCAGTGCGCTGAAGGCCGAACCAGCGGAGCGGTCTTGCCATCCGTGATGACAAGACCGCCACCCTCTACCTCGCCGGACTCCCCCGCGCCGCCGGCTTCATCCGGTCGGCGAGCTGGTCCGAGAGGTGTCGGCTAGTAGCCGAGGTCCTTCTGCTCGGTTATCAGGCGGCCTGCGATGTGCAGGTTCCCGTCGGAGTCGAGCACGGCGATGATCTTCTTCGTGGAGCCGTGGTGGGTCGTGAAGTAGATCTTGTCCGCCTCCTGCGAGGAGGAGTAGTTCGTGTTCACGGACAGCTCGATGCTCACCGGGGAGCTGATGAGCACGTCCTTCTTCGGTGAGGTGGGGTAGACCTGGTTCTGCCGCAGCTTGACCCGGCCGTGAGTGTCCCCCTCGTCCCAGTCGGACGCCACGCCGAGGTCGATGTCAGCCATGCGATTTCCCCTCCGGTTGCGGTGAACGCGCTGTGCGGCCGGGCGCCATGGGGCTTCCCGAGCCGAGCCCAGAACCTACGCAGTTCGTTCACACGACGGCCTCACATCGCGGGACTATGACCAGATAACGCCCCGCTTTGTCGTGAACTGGCCTCAAGGTGAAGGAGATACGAAGAAGCCCGAAAAGAGCCGTGACAGTCCCGGGGCGTAACGGATAGATCGCCTCTCCCGAACCGGGGACCGGCGACCCAACCGGGCATCACCAGCCCCCTCCCGCACACCGCCTCACGGCATCACCTCCGCCCCCTCCATCCGACCTCCGCCCACACCGACTTGCCGACCACGCGCTCGGCCACGCCCCACTTCTCCGCCAGCGCCTCCACCAGGCACAGGCCGAATCCGGACTCCGCAACCGCCCCCTCCGGCGCACGCGGCGCACGCGTCTCAGGGCGGCGCTCGCCCCGCGCGTCCGCGATCTCGATCCGGATTCCGTACGCACCGGTCGTCAACCGCACCTCGAAATCACGCCCCCGCACATACCCGTGCGTCACCGCGTTCGCCGCCAGCTCGGCCACGATCACCGCCACGTCCTCGGACAGCTCGCTCCCGTACGGCACGCCCCACGCGTCGAGTTGCTGCACGGCAAGCCTGCGCGCGAGACGCGCGCCGCGTCGGGTCGCGGAGAGGCGTTGGGCGAACTCTGCGCCCTCAAGGGTGATTTCGGCGTTCATGTGACTCAGCGTGGCCGCGTGCTCGTACGCTGACCAGGAGTGACACCACGACACCGGGTAGCCGTACGGGTCCCCTCCACAGGCTGTACGGGACTGTCGGACCGGAACCGGAACCGGGCGAGTAGAGGCGGGTACGGCGCAGATGGCGAACGCGCGATTCGAGGAGCGGCCCGAACGGCCGGCGGAGACCGACGGAACGGCCCACCTGTTCAAGGCCGTCGGCAAACAGCTCAAGGTCCTGCGCGAACGCGCGGGCCTGTCCCAACGGGAGCTGGGCCAGGTCATGCACTGCGGGGAAGACCTCATCTCCGCGATGGAACGTGGCGTCCGTACGCCCCAGCCGGACTTCCTCGTCCGCGTCGACGACGTCCTCGGCGCCAACGGGGTCCTTGCCGCAGCGGCCGACGAGGTCCGCGACGCGCTGTCCCGTGCCCGGACGCGGCACCCGGACTGGTTCCGGAACTATGCGCGGGAGGAGGCGGAGGCGGTCGCCCTGCACGACTACAGCAACCAGGCGATCCCGGGGCTGCTCCAGACCGAGGAGTACGCGCGGGCGTTGTTCACTCAGCGGCGCCCCCTGCTTGACGAGGAAACCATCGAACGTCGCGTCGCCGATCGAATGGCCCGCCAGCAGCTGTTCGAACGCTGGCCGCCGCCGACCATGACGTACGTCATGGAAGAAGTCGTTCTGCAACGTCCCATCGGCGGAGCCGACTGCCACAGGCGCCAACTGCTCCGGTTGCTGCATGTAGGTCAGATGCGCACCGTCACGCTTCAGATCATGCCGACTCAACGCGAGGAGCACCCGAGTCTCGACGCGTCGTTCATCATGCTCACACCCAAGGGGCGTCAGCAGGTCGCCTACGTGGAGGCATACGGGCACGCGCGCTTAATCACCGACCCTGAGGAGGTCCGTGTGTTCAGCGAGCGCTATGGGATCATCCGGTCGGAAGCTCTCACCCCGAGGGAGTCCCTGACGCTGATCGAGAAGATGCTGGGAGAGCGATGACTACCGAGCAACTGCACTGGTTCAAGAGCAGCTACAGCAGCGGCGAAGGTGGAGCGTGCCTTGAGGTGGCCTTCAACTGGCGCAAGAGCAGCTACAGCTCTGGTGAAGGCGGGGAATGCATCGAGGTGGCCGCCACCCCCGCCACCATCCACATCCGCGACTCCAAGGACATCCACCGCCCCCACTTCGACGTCGCCCCGAACGCCTGGTCCGCGTTCGTCGCTTACGCGCGTCAGGGCTGAGCCGCGTCCCGGCGCACCGGGTCGCCGGAACCCACGACCCGGTAGGGCCCTATCCCTCGGCGGGCGCGCGCAGGGGTCGGGACGGTGTGACCTCCTGGGTGTGGATGATGGCGTCGAACCATGCCGTGAGGGCGCCGCCCGACATGTGGTGGGACTCGTCGTGCCGCGGGTCGTAGACCGGGCCGATCAGGCGGGTGCGAGTCGGGGTGTCCAGGACACGGCGGACCGGTTCGGGGCGGGGAAGGGTCAGGTCCAGGAGGTAGGCCGGCCTGTTTCCGGCGGCCTCGCCCAGGGCGCTGTCCACGAAGGCCGGGCCCGGTGTCGGCAACGGCTGGCCGATGGAACCGTGCGACACGGTGAGGCCGATGGAGCGAAAGGCCGGGCCGAAGTGCTCACGCAGGTATCCGCCCATGTTCTGGTGCGTTTGCGGGGGTTCGGCGGGAGACACGGACACGGTTCGCGGGGCGCCGACGGCGGTGTGGGCCATGCCGCCCCAGTAGACGACCTTGTCTCCTGAGTGCCGCTGCCACCAGGTCGCACCGTCAGCGAGTGCGCGTTCCGCTTCCGCCAGGCCGCTGAGTCGGGTGGTGTGGTGCACCGGTTCGGCCGGCTGCCGTGCGAAACGTACCGGGTCGTCCGGGTGGCGCTCGTTGTACGACCGTATCCACCGGACGAGTTCGAGGATTTCCGCCGTCCGCCAGAAGGCCCGCGCCCCTGCCAGCATGGCGCCCGGGTCTCCCTGGCCGGTGGCGATGTACGTCTCCAGGCCGAGCCTGCCGGGATCGTCGCCTTCCAGGGCCACACTCCGGAACCCCTCCTCCACCAGCAGGCGCACCACGCGGTGCGCCACCTCCGACAGTTCGCGGGTCTGCCGGGTCGCGGCCCCCAGCGCCACGATCTTGGCGTCGCGCACCAGTGGGGCGAGCGCGCGCAGATCGTCCAAGGGCCCGTCCGGCTTCCCCGCGACAAGCGTGTGGGAGTTCCGCCTGATCCATTCCGTCGCTGTCTGCATGGACCAGATCGTCCGACCTGAACCGAAGTTGAGGTCAAGGGGCCGATATCCAGGTCCGGGTCACCCCGGACGCCCGGTCCGCGTTCGTCGCGTACGCACGTCAGGGCTGAGCCGCGTCCCGGCGCACCGGGTCGCGGGTACCCACGATCCGGTGCGCCACGACGCGGGGAACCGCGTCGCGGTGGGCCGCGACGTAAAGGCTTTTCAAGGCTTCTGGAAGAGAACTCCTACCCAACCAACCCACCCTGCGGGAGCCGTCACCCGGGCGGGTGAACTCGGCGGTCCGGGCTGGATTTTGGGCTGGTCGCGGGGCATATGCTCACGCCAACAAGCTCCAGCAGCACGACGGCCCCCACCGGGAACACAATCCCAGGCGGGGGCCTGACCACCTCGGAAGAAGGTCCCCTTCCTGATGGCTGTCTCGCAGGCTATCGCGGCCTCCTACGCTCCACCATCCGGTGTCGAGCACGTCAACGTTCGTCATACCGAGCGCTTCACCGTCGTGGGCAACCACCTCAGTCAGCACCCCGACCTCTCGCTCGCCGCCCGGGGGCTCGCGCTCCACATCCAGTCGCTGCCGCCCGGGGCGAAGATCGGCATCAAGGCGCTCGCCGCGCGGCTGCCCGCCGACAGCGAGCACCGCATCGCGGGGGCACTGCGCGAGCTTGAGCGGCACGGGTATCTGCGGCGTACGCGTGAACGGAGGCCTGACGGGCGGGTGTTCACGCGGACGGTGTCCTACAACCACCCCGGGGGCCGGTCGGGTGCCGGTGCCGGGAGCGCGCACGACCCGGCCGCCCGGGAGAAGGCCCGGACCCGGCGCGCGGCGCGGCCCGTGTCCGTGCCCGCATCCGCGCCGGCGGCCGTATCCGTGCCCGCGCCCGTATCCGTATCGCTGCCCGCGCCCGTACCGCCGCCCCCTCCGATCGTCACGACACCGGCGACACCGCCGACGCCGCCCACACCCCCGGCCCCACCGACGCGGCTGGAGCGGCCTTCGCGGCCGACTCCGTCTCCTTCCGCGCCCACCGCCCGGCCGCTCCCCCAGCCCTCCGACCCCTCGACCCCGCTCCTCGAAGCCGCTGGCGCGCTGCTGGCGGGTCTTCGGCGGGATGTTCCTCAACTCACCTTGACGGAGGGGGACATCGCCTCGCTGGCGCCCGCCGTGGTGGCGTGGTTCGAGCGGGAGGCTTCGGGGCAGGACGTGCGGAGGGCGTTGACGAGTGACCTTCCGGTGCCGGTGCGGTATCCGGGGAAGCTGGTGCGGCACCGGCTGACGGCGCTGCTGCCGAGTCCGCTGCCCGCCGGGTCGGGCGGCGGGGCCCCGGGGTTCGTTCCGAAGCGGACGCGTGCGGTGGTGCCGATGCAGAACTGCGACGGGTGCGAACGGGCCTTCAGGGCGGCCGAGCCCGGGTCGTGCCGGGACTGCCGGGAGGAAGCGGCGCGCGGGGCAACGTGAACCCGTGGGTTCACGGTGCGTTGCGGAGATCGTCCTTGTCGCGGCGGGCGGACTCTTCGAGGCTGGTGGTCCATGTCCCAGCCGTCCCGGGGAGCCGTTCCATGACCGTCACCGCCTACACGCTGGCCGTCGTGCTGGACCTGTTCGTCCTGTTCATCGGGGTGCGGTTCCTGGTGCAGCCGGGTCCGGCCGCCGCCGGGTACGGGGTGGCGGCGAAGGAGGGCGGGGACGCGGCCTATCTGGCCGTCAAGGGGTTACGCGACGCGGTGTCCGGCGTCATGGGGCTGGCGCTGCTGGCCTTCGCGGGGGCGGAGGCGGGTGCCTGGTTCATGGTGGCCGTGGCGCTGGTGCCGCTGGGCGACACGGTGATCGTGCTGCGCAACGGGGGGACGCGGGCCGTCGCGTTCGGAATCCACTTCGCCACGGCGGTCGTCGTGCTGATCGGTGCGGGGTTGCTCTTCGCCGTCTGACCGCCGCCGCCCGGCCAGGTACGGGCTTCCCGCCGGTCCGCGTACGGACGCCCGCCGGTCCGCGTACGGCCCCCGCCCGTCCACGTACGTACGCCTGCTCTTCCTTTCCTTCCGCAACAAGTTCCGCACCAGGAGTTCATCCATGTCCCTCCTCCTTCCCGACTTCTCCGAGTCCGTGATCGTCCGCTCCACCGACGCCGAGGTCGTCGGCGCCGCCCCGACCACCGTCCGGCTGCTGGCCGACAGCAGCTCCACGGGAGGTGCGCTCTCCACCCAGCGGGTCACGCTCGTGAACGGGGCCGACGGGGCCCGGCCGCACCGGCACGACAACTCGGCGGAGATGTTCTACATGCTGGACGGGGCCGCCCAGTTCCTCTCCGGCGACGACGTCGTCACCGCCGGGCCCGGGGACCTCGTCGTCGTCCCGCCGGGGCTCGCGCACGCCTTCGCGGCGGAGCCGGGGAGCGACGCGGACATCCTCATCGTCATCACCCCGGGCGTCGAACGCTTCGAGTACTTCCGGCACCTGAAGCGCATCGCGCTGGGCGAGGTCGCCCCGGACAGCCTGCTGGAGGTCCAGGAGCTGTACGACACGTACTTCCTGGGCAGCACGGCGTGGGACGGGGCCCGAGCCCGGTGGGAGGCATGATGCGGCTCTCCCGGGACTCGGTCAGGCGGCGTTCCCGTGAGGGGTGAGGTTGATCGTGAGATCGGCGTCGAGAGCGCGGGCGAGGCGTCGCAGGAGGGGGATGGTGGGGACGGTTCCCCCGCCTTCGATGCGGGAGATCTGGGGTTGCCGCATGCCGCAGCGTTCGGCGAGTTCGGTCTGCGACAGGCCGAGAGCCGTGCGCCGGTCGTACACCATCTGCCCCAGGTCGTGGGCCAGCTCGGCCTCCTCGTAGAGGCGGTCGTACTCGGGGTTGTCCTCGGCCGCTTCCCCCAGGAGCTTGCGGTGGCGACCGGTCTTCCACTCGGCGTGGTTCATCGCGGTTCCTCCTTGATGTCGCGGCTGTAGACGGTGTGCTCGGCGGCCGGCACGTGGTGGGCCTCGCAGGCGGCCAGGACGGAACGGGCACGTTCCACCTCCGCTGTCTCGCGCATCCTGGCCTTGCGGAACACGGTCAGAAGCACGATGCGGCGTCCGGGCGCGAGCCAGTAGGTGATGCGCTGGGCGTTGCCGTCGAGGTCGAAGCGTAGCTCGCGGAGTTTGCCGCCGAGGTGGCGCGTATAGGGCTCGCCAAGCGTGGTGGCGTTGAGGGCCAGTCGGTCGACCTTCTGCTCGACGGTGACATAGAGGTGGGCGGGAATGTTCTCCAGCCAGAGGCGCACCTCGGGTTCGATCTCGATGGTGTACCGCTCGCCGTTCATAACGTTGATGATATATGGCATAGGTGTTATGGGCTACGGGACAGCGAGTCTGGGTCAAGGCTCCCCGCCCGGCGGCCCCGACCGACCCGACCGACCCGGGCGGTCACGTGGCACGATCCCCCGCATGACCCCCGAAGACATATGGGCCGCCGCCGGTCCCGAGGATCGGCGGCTGGCCGGGCTGGCGTTGAATCCCGCCGCGCCCGTGGACGTGCTGCTGCGCCTGCTCGCGGAGGGGGCGGACGCGGTGCGGATGGTGTTGTGCCGGGACCGGGTGCTGCCGGAGGCGGTCGTGGACGCGGTCGTGGTGCATCCGGACCGGTACACGCGGAGCTTCTACGCCCGCAATCCGTATGCGGAGCCCGAGCAGCGGGCGCGGCTGGTGGATGACCCGGAGTGGTTCGTGCGGGCGCACCTGGCGCAGGAGCCACGGGGCGAGGGGGTGTGCGCGCCCCGGCCGCTGCCGGACGACACGGTGGTGCGGATCATCGAGACGTACGACGCGGAGACGGTGTCCGGGCTCGGGCGGCAGATCTCGCCGGGGCTGCGGCGGGCCATGCCCACGCATCCCTCGGCGGCCGTCCGCAGGATGGGCGTGGCGGCCACGGCCTGGGACTCCCTGACGCCGGAGGTGCGGGCGGCGCTGCTGGCCGATCCGGACGTGGGGGTGCGGGAGGACGCCGCCCGGGCCGAAGCGCTGGACGCGCGGCAGCGGGACCCGGACGCCGTGCGGGAGGACCTGCCCGCCCACCGCTGCCACGCCCGGACCCATCTGCTGCTGTACGGGGCGCTCGCCCCCGACGTCGTCGCCGAGGCCCTGCCCGGGAACGCCTGGCTGCTGGCCGGCAATGCCACGACCCCCGCCGACACCGTCGCCGTCCTCGCCGCCCATCCGGACCCCGAGGTCCGTGCGCACGTGGCGGAGCGGCCGGGGCTGGCGCCGGAGCTGCTGCGCGCGCTCGCCACCGACCCGGACCCGGACGTACGGCTGGCCGTCTCCGTCCATCCGGCGCTGACCGAGGCCGAACGGGCCGCCATCGACTACGCCGTACCGCAGGACGGGGCGTACGAGCACGTCCCGGTGTACGACCCGGCCTCCCTGCCCGGCCCCGAGCGGGTCCGCGCCCTCGCCCGGTCCGGGCATCCGCTGCTGCGGCGGCGGGCCGCCGTGCTGCCGCACCTGCCCGCCGATCTGGTGGCGCTGCTGGCCGAGGACCCCGACCCGGGCGTACGCGTCCTGCTCGCCCAGAACCATCCGCACGCCCCGGCCGCGCTGCTGCTCCGGAGCTTCGTGGAGTACACCGGCCCCGGGCGGTGGCATCTGACGGGTCACGCCGCCTTCCCCCGGGCCGGGCTCGCCCGGTACGCCGACGACCCCGACCCCGCGCTGCGGCGGCTCGCGCTGCTCGATCCCGAGACGGGGCCGGAGGCCGTCGACCGGCTCACCCGTGACCCCGACCCCCTCGTCCGCGCCGACGCCGCCCGGCATCCGCGCCTTCCGGGCGACCGGCTGGCGGCCCTCCTCGACGACACCGCACTCGCGGGCCGGGCGGCGGCCAATCCGGCGCTGCCGGTCCCGACGATGCGCCGCCTCGTACAGGAAGGTTCCTAGGCTCCCGGACAGGCCGCACCCGCCCCGCCCCGCCTCGTCCCGCTCAGAGGTATGCCGCGTACGCGTCCAGGGTGCGCAGCACCTCGGGTTCGCCGGCCGGGGGCAGTTGGAGGACGACCTCCTCGATGCCCAGGTCGGCGTAGTGGGCGAGTTTGCCGGGGGTCGGCAGGACGGCGTACGGGACGACCTGGAGGTCCTTCGGGTCGCGGCCCGCGTCCTCCCAGACGGCGGTCAGCCGGGGCACCGCCTCGGACAGGCCCCGGCCGCCGATGGGCATCCAGCCGTCGGCGTACTCCGCGATGTGCGTGAAGAGCTTGGGGCCGGCAGCGCCGCCGATCAGGGTGCGCGGACCGGTGACCGGGCCGCGCGGGGCCTGGACCGGCTTCGGGTGGGCGAAGCTGGCCCGGACGGAGCCGAACCGCCCCTCGTAGGCCGTCGGTTCGTCCGCCCACAGGGCGCGCATCAGGGCCATCCGGTCGCGGCCCAGTTCGCGGCGGGTCGTCCAGGTGACGCCGTGGTCGGCGGCCTCCTCGACGTTCCAGCCGAAGCCGAGGCCGAGGGTGAACCGGCCTCCGGAGAGATGGTCCAGGGTGGCGATCTGCTTGGCCAGATCGATCGGGTCGTGCTGGGCGATCAGCGTGATGCCCGTGCCGAGCGCCAGGCGTTCGGTGACGGCGGACGCCTGGCCCAGGGCGACGAACGGGTCCAGGGTCCTGCCGTACTCCGGGGGCAGTTCGCCGCCCGCCGGGTAGGGGGTGTCGCGGCTCACCGGGATGTGGGTGTGCTCGGGGAGGTAGAGCCCGGCGAATCCCCGCTGCTCAAGCTCGCGCGCCAGCCGTACCGGTGTGATCGTTTCATCGGTGAGGAAGATCGTTGTGGCGATCCGCATACGAGGACACCTCCGTCGTTGTCTGGTGGCGGCTCAAACGTATGCCGTACGGTGCGCAAAGCCGAGCCTTCGGCGGCTACGGGGGGAGGTCGGACACCCATGGGTCCCACACGCACCGGCACCGTTCTCACCGCACTGCTCGTCACCGGCGTCCTCCTCGGCGGCGCCCCCGTCACGGTCAGGGACGTCCTCCGGGTGCCCGCCGTCTCCCGGACCGCGTCGTCGGTCCAGCTGCGCCAGCAGGGCGCGGGCGGGTGGACGGCCGAAGGCGCGGCGGGCTTCCTGCTGGCCGCGGCCGGCGGGATCGCCTTCGCCCTGGCCGTCCGCGCCCGGCGCAGGCGCTCCTGAGCACGCGGGCGCGTCCACGGCCCCCGCGCATCCACGTCCCCCGCACGGCGGCGGGCGCCGCCGCACGGGGACACCCGCGTCATTCCACGGGCGCGGAACGGATCACCGGTGGTGGCGGTGTGGAGCGCAGGGCGGTCGTGCCGACGAAGACCTCGTCCCCCTGGGAGGCGACCTGCATCGTGGTGGACGTTCCCTGGTAGAACCAGCGCCACCTGCCCGACCCCGGGGCGGTGACAGTCGCGCTGACCCGTCCCGCGCTGTTCGTCGTCACCGTCCTCACCGTGGTGTACGAGGACGAACCGGCCTTCTTGAACTGGAGCTTGAGGCCCTGGCCGGCGTACCCCCGGTACTTCAGCGCCTCCCAGTCGGCCCTGGCCAGGGCCCCGGTCACGGTGACCTGCCGCCCGGTGCCGAAGCGGGAGGCGCGGGCGGCGGAGGCCGTCAGGGTCGCGGCGCGCTTGAACGCGAAGGGCGCGAGCCCGTCGTAGATCCAGTAGTCGCCGTCGTTGGCGTTGGCGATGCCGTACATGCCCCAACTCCCGGCCGCCTCATTGGCGTTGCGGTTCTCGTTGTACGAGGGGAACCAGGCGGGATCGATGCGCATCGTCGCCGTGCAGGCCGAGGTGGTGGTGCTGAGCTTCTTGCAACTGATGTCGACCGTCTCGACGGGGGCACCGGACGTGGAGGTCCGGTGGAACGCCTGGGCGCGGGAGAGGCCCTTGACGCCGGAGTCGTCCTTGACCGTCAGCGTGGACCGGAAGGTCACCGGCTGGTCGATGCCGACGACGACGCTCTTCCCGCCGTTCGTCACGCCCTTGACGACCCGGATGTCGCCCTCCCCCTCGGCGTGCGCCGTCGACGCCCCGAGCACGGCCATGACCACCGAGACGGCCGTCGCCCCCCACACCGCGTGTCTTCGCATGTCCCCTCCTCCTCGCTCCGCGCCGGTCGGCGGCGCGGACGCGTCGGCACAGCGTAGAAGGCGCGTTCCGGCCGCCCTCACGGGGTCATCCGCAGAAGGCCCGGTCCAGGAAGGCGTCGACGGCGTCGTCCGCGTCGCCCCGGAAGTCCGGGGTGAGCGCGACCGTGGCCGTGCGGCGGCCGTCGCGCGTGGTGAACGACCAGGTCTGATAGGCGAGGGCGTCGCCGTCGTTGCCGTAGACCGGGGTGCCGCAGGCGGTGGTGCGCCAGGTCAGGCCCAGCCCGTACGACCCGTGCTCCAGGCCCGGTGTCCGCATCTCGTCGAGGAGGTGGTCCGGGAGCAGCCGGCCGCCGAGCAGGGCCGAGACGAACCGGTTGAGGTCGTGGGTGGTCGAGATCATCTCGCCGCTCGCGCCCATCAGGGACGGGTTCATCTCCGTGTAGTCGACGAGCCGCATGCCGTCGTCGTCCACGACCGGGACGTAGCCGTGCGGGTGCGGTCCGGGGATGCGCGGGGACGTCCCGGGCACCGAGGTGGAGTGCAGGCCGAGCGGCCGGATGATCCGGTCCGTGATCTCGTCGGCGTAGGAGCGGCCGGTGGCCTGCTCGACGATCTGCCCGAGGAGCACGTAGTCGGTGTTGGAGTACGCGTACGCCGTGCCCGGGGTCGTGGACGTCGGCGGCTGGGCCACGGCCCTGCCCACCAGTTCGGACGCGGTCCAGGTGCGCAGCCGGTCGTCGAGGAAGGCGGGCGAGGGCGGCATCGTCAGCGTGCGCTTGTAGTCGTACAGGCCGCTGGTGTGGTTGAGGAGGTGGCGCAGGGTGATGCGGTCGCCGCCGGGGACGGTGCCGGGCAGCCACCGTTCGACGCTGTCGTCCAGGCCCAGCCGGTCCTCGGCGGCGAGTTGCAGGACGACGGTGGCGAGGAACGTCTTGGTGATGCTGCCCATCCGGAACCGGCCGTCGACCGGGACCGGCCGGGTCGTGTCCCGTTCGGCCGTCCCGGCGGTGCCGCGCCAGACGCGCCGCCCGTCCCGGACCTCCGCGAGGGCGCCCACGGCACCGGAGGAGACGACGGCGGCGAGGCGTTCCCGCAGGGCGGCGTCGTGCGGGGCGGGCCGGGGCGCCGCGGAGGCGGCGGCGGGGACCGCGACCACCGCCAGGGCCGTGGCCAGGGTCACCAGGGCCCGGTTCGTGCGTCTCATCGCTGCCTCGTCTCTCGGTGGTCCGCCCGACGGGCGGGACGGGGACGGCCCCCGTTTCCGTGTGCACCGAGCCTGCCGGAACGGGCGGGGCGGGACGATGGGGCCCGTCACCGTTGCCGGCCGGGGGAACGCCCCACCCCCCGCCTGGGGAACGCCTCCCAACTCGCCCTGCTTCACCGCCGATCAGTGGCGCACCACCGCCGTTCACGCCCCGTTCACGGGGCCGCGCCACGGTGTCCGTGACCAAGGACCACGCAGCCGGACCGCCACCTCCGGTCCACGACGTCCCGGGAGCCCCGCATGTCCGCACCGCGTCCCGCACACCGCCCGATCGCCAGGCGCGGCCTGCTCGTGTCGACGGCGGCGAGCACCCTAACGTTGGGGAGCGTGAGCTTCGCCGACGCCGCCGGACCGGACGCCTCCGGCGCACCGGAGAGCGGGACCCGGACCCGGACCGTGCGCGGGGTGCTGCCGCCCGGGTCGCCGGACTATGTGTACCTGCCGGTGGAGGTGCCGCGCGGGGTCGCGGAGATCGCGGTCTCGTACGCGTACGAGAAGCCGGCCGTTCCGGCGGGGACGCAGGGCAACGCGCTGGACATCGGGATCTTCGACGAGCGCGGGACGGCGCTGGGCGGGGACGGGTTCCGGGGGTGGTCCGGCGGGGCGCGGAGCGGCTTCTTCATCCGGGCCGACGAGGCGACGCCCGGCTATCTCGCGGGGCCGGTGCGGGCCGGGACCTGGCACATCGCGCTGGGGCCGTACACGGTCGCGCCGCAGGGGCTGGCCTACGAGGTGACGGTGACGCTGCGCTTCGGGCCGGCGGGGACGACGCCCGCGCCGGTCCATCCGCCGGAGCGGGCCAGGGGGCGGGGGCGGGCCTGGTACCGGGGCGACTGCCATCTGCACTCCGTCCACTCGGACGGGAAGCGGACCCCGGCCGAGATCGCCGCCGCCGCGCGGGCCGCCGGGCTGGACTTCGTCAACAGCAGCGAGCACAACACCTCGTCGGCGCACCGTGCGTGGGACGGGCTGTGGGGCGACGACCTGCTCGTGCTGACGGGCGAGGAGATCACCACCCGCAACGGGCACGTGCTGGCGGTCGCCACGGACCCGGGCACCTGGATCGACTGGCGCTACCGCGCCCGGGACAACCGCTTCGCCCACTACGCCAGGGCCGTGCGGCGGGCCGGCGGCCTGGTCGTGCCCGCCCATCCGCACGCCACCTGCATCGGCTGCCACTGGAAGTTCGGGTTCGGCGAGGCCGACGCGGTGGAGGTGTGGAACGGGGCGTACACCCCGGAGGACGAGATCGCGCTCGCCGAGTGGGACAACGCCCTGGTGGCGTCGGTGCGTTCGGGTTCCCGGTGGGTTCCGGCGGTGGGCAACAGCGACGCGCACCGGGAGCCGGAGCCGGTCGGCTCCCCGCAGACCGTCGTCCTGGCGGACGCGTTGTCGCGCGAGGCGATCGTGGCGGGCATCCGGGCCGGGCGGTCCTATCTCGCGGAGTCCTCGGCCGTGTCGCTGTCCTTCGGCGTCTCCGGCGGGCGCGGGCAGCACGCCGGGATCGGGGAGCGGCTGCGGGTGGCGGGGGACGCCACGCCGGTCTCGGTGCGGCTGGAGGCGAGCGGCGTGCCCGGCTGCACGGTCCGCTTCGTCACCGACCAGGGGACCCTGTTCACCACCGCCGTCCCGGATGCGAGGGACGTGACCGCCGTATGGACCACGACCCCCGCCTGCGCCGCCTACGTCCGCGCCGAGATCCGCCACTCCGCCACGGTCCCGGGGTTGCCCGGTGCTCTGGCCGCCCTCACCAACCCGGTGTTCCTGGAGGGCTGAGGCGGACCGGGCCGACCGCCCCGGTCCGCGAAACCGGACGTCACTTCCGCCACTGCTCGGCGGGGGCGACGCCGGGCAGCGGCCTGCCGATGAGCGCGAGGGCGGTGAAGAAGCCGACCTGGCCGATGGCCGTGGCGAGGGTGGCGAGCGCCTTCTCGTCGTAGTGCGCGGCGGCCTCCGCGTACAGCGCGTCGGGGACGCGCTCCCCGGCCGGGTTCGGGGTGTGGACGGCCTCCACGAGGGCCAGGGCAGCGCGTTCGGCGGGGGTGAAGTACGGGGCGTCGTGCCAGGTGGCCACGGCGGTGATGCGCTCCTCGCTCTCCCCCGCCCGGCGGAGGTTCCCGGTGTGCAGCACGGTCAGATAGGTGTTGCCGACGAGCTGGCCGGCCCGGAGCTGGACCAGGCCGATCGTGGTGCGCGGGAGGGTGCCGTTGCCGGTGGCGCGGAACAACGCCGGTCCCACCTCGCCCAGTTCGGGAACCAGGGCGGTCGGGTCGGTGAAGCGGGGAGTGCGGGTGTCCTGCTGGGTCATGACGGTGGGTGTCCTTCGCGGTCCGTGGGTGTCGGTCACTGCGTCGACGGATCGCGTGGGGCGTGTGTGACGGGACCGGTGGAACTTCTTCCGTACGGCTCCGAGCGGGCGGCCGGGACCGTCCGGTGAGGGCCGGTGGCCTCCCGCGTACGCAGGTGCCGGGCGCAGCAGCGCCGCTGCACGGCGGCCACGGCCGCGACGGCCGCACCGAGCGCCAGCCAGCCCGCCGGGCCCGCCGCCATCACGACCCCGGTCAGCAGCGGCGGCCCCGCGGACTTCTGGATGGCCTGGGACATGCCGGCGACGCCCAGATACGCGGCGCGCGCGTCGTCGGGGGCGAGCAGGACGGCCAGCTCCCACGAGGTGACCGAGCGCATCAGCTCCGCGAGGGTGACGAGCACCGCCGCCGCGAGCAGGACGACGGCCGCCGCCCACGTCCCGCACCGCACGGCCGCGGCGATCAGCGCGCAGCAGGCGGCCATGAGGACGCCGTAGAGGGAAAGGGAGTCGAGCACCCGGCGCGGGCCCTCCGTGCGGCGGGAGACGGTGAGCTGGAGCGTCACGACGAGCACGGTGTTGATGACGAGGACGGCCGGGACGAGGGCGTGGGGTGCGGCGGTGCTGCTCACCAGCCAGAGGGGGAGGCCGACGCCGAGGACCGAGTCGTCGAGGTTCATCGGGATGTCGAGCAGGACGAAGCGGAGGTAACGGCGGTCCCGCCAGGGGCTTTTGGGCCGCGCGGCCGAAGCGTGCGGGGCGGGGGCCGACGGAGGGGGGGCGTCCTCGTGCGGGGCGGAGGCCGGTGGAGGGGCGGCGGCGATCGCGGCGGCGGGTGTGCCGTCGGGCTCCCGCGTCCGGCGGACCAGCAGGGCGGCGACGACGAAGGACGCGGCGTTGGCGAGGATCATCGCGCGGTAGGCGCCGGGGGTGCCCACGGCCAGGCCGATGGCGGCGAGCCCGGCCCCCACGCCGTAGCCGGCGTTGGCCGCGCTGCGGGACAACGCCTGGTAGGCGGCCCGGCGTTCGCCCGCCGCGCGGGTCGCGAACAGCATCTCCAGGGTCTTGGCGGCCCTGTCGCCCAGAGAGGTGACCGCGACGACGGGCAGCAGCGCCCCGAACCCCGTACAGGTGAGCACCAGGACCAGGGTCAGCAGCCGCAGCAGATGGCAGGCGATCAGCAGCGCGCGGACCGGGAAGCGGCCCGCCAGCCGTCCGGCCAGCGGCGATCCGGCGATGCCCGCCACTCCGGCCGCGCCCAGCAACACGCCGATCTGCCCGGGGCTCAGCCGGGTGACGAAGGTGAAGTAGAGGACCGAGGAGGCGGCCCACAGTCCGGATCCGGTCCGGTCCACGGCCAGCGCGAGCAGCATGGTCCGCGCGTTCCGGCCGCCGGGCGGCCGGCGCAACTGGGCGAGCAGCCCGCCGCGTTCGGCCCCGGCTGCGGCCGTACCGCTGCCCTTCGCGTGGCGCACCGCCCACCCCCGGAATGCATCTCGACGTCAAGAGATCAAGGAACTCCGGAAGCCTCTCCCGAGTTATTCTCGATGTCAAGAGACTTGATGGCAAGATGCTTGATGTCGAGATAGATGTCGGTGTGCGTGCGTGGGGGCTCCGTTGACCCGGCCGTCGGCCCGTCCGGCGGCGGTCCGGCCTGGGTCACGGGCGGGCGCCGGCGGCCCGAGGCACGGGCCGCTTCCGCGCTGCGGGTTCCTTTGCCGCCGATTCGAGCGCGAGAAGAACGAGTCCCGCGCAGATCGGGAGGTAGACGAACGTGTCGGCCGGCCGCCAGGGCTCGCCCAGGAACGTCAGGGAAACGAGCACCAGCAGCACCGGCTCGACATAGCTGAGCACCCCGAACAGGGAGAACGGCAGGACACGGCCGGCGGTCAGGTACAGCGCGAAGCCGGCGGCGCTGAGAAGCCCGAGCAGGACAAGTCCGGCGATCAGTCGCGGACGGTGGACGACTGTGCCGAGCGACGGCTTGGCCGCCAGGACGAAGACCGAGAAGGGGAGCATCGCACCGAGCTCGAAGAGCTGGGCCGCGGCCGAGTCCAGAGCGAAGGCGCGTCGGCTGACGAAGTAGAGCGGTAGCCCGAGGGCAACGAGCAGGGTGGGCCAGCGCAGCCCGTCGGCGAGGACGACGGCCGCCGCGACTCCCGCTGCGGCGCAGAGCACGGCCGCGATCCGCCGGCGGGAGAGCTTCTCGCGGTAGAGCCCGACGCTGACCATCACCATGACCAGCGGCAGGATGAGATAGCCCAGAGAGAGATCGAGGCCGTGCCCGCTCCTGGGCGCCCACCCGAAGAGCCACAGTTGCAGCCCCAGGAGAGCGGCGTCCACGACCAGGACGCCGGCCAGATACGGCGTGGCGCGCAGGCGGCCGGCCAGCGCCGCGGCCTGGTCCCACGTCCGCGCCACGCAGAAGAAGGCGGCCAGGAGAGCGACCATCGCGATGATCCGGTATCCCAGGATCTGCTCGGGATCCAACGGCAGAAGGTGCGGAGGGATCATGAAAATGATCCCGAAGAGGACCGACGCTCCGACCGAGGAGAAGATCCCGGAGGCCGGGGACGGGGTGCGCGCGTTCATGAGCGTCAGTACTTTCCGGGAGAGGCGGGGAGGGTGGGACGCCCTGGGAGCGGCGGGCGGCGACCTCCAGCGTTCCCCACTTCGCCGCTAAGGACCAGCGATGAATAATGGACCTGATTCATTAGGATCTGTGGATGGTCCTGTCTGATCTCCGCCGCCTGCGGATGCTTCGCGAGCTCGCCGAACGGGGGACCCTCGCCGCCGTGGCCGCCGCGATCGGCTACAGCCCCTCGGCGGTCTCCCAGCAGCTGGCGGTACTGGAGCGGGAAGCCGGTGCCCGCCTGGTCGAGCCGGCCGGACGAGGGGTCCGGCTCACCGAGGCCGGAAAGGTGCTCGCCCGTCACGCCACCGTCCTCCTGAGCGTGGCCCAGGACGCCGAGACCGAACTGGCGGGCCTGACCCAGGAAGTCCGCGGAAGGATCCGAGCCGTGGGTCTGCAATCGGCGGCCCGGCGGCTGCTCATCCCCGCGCTGGTGGAGATGGCACGCGTGCACCCACGCGTCGAGGTGGAGATCACCGAACTCGAACTCGAAGTGGCCCTGCCCGAGCTGCGCCTGGGCACCGTCGACCTGGTCATCAGCGACGAGTACGAGGGCCATCCTCGCCCGCGCCCCGACGGCGTGGACCACCACCTGCTCCTGCGCGAAGGCACACGCGTGGTGCTGCCGGCGGGGCATCCACTCGCCGCCCGACCCGGGCCCGTCCCTCTTTCCCTGCTGCGCCACGAGGTATGGGCTTCCTCAAGCAGCGGTACCGGCCATCACGCGATGGTCATCGGAACCTGCCGGGCGCACGGAGGATTCGACCCCGACCTCCGGCACCGTTCCAACGATGCCGACGTCCAGCTCGAACTCGTCCGCCACGCAGGCGCGGTGACCCTGCTGCCCGACCTGACCCTGCCGGCGGCAGACCCGCGCCTGGCCATCCGCGACATCGCCGGCACCACCCTGACCCGACGGCTCTACGCCGTGACACGCCGGCAGTCCCCCACCTCACCAGCGCTCCACGCCTACCTCGAAGCCCTGCACCAGCAGTGCTGATCCCGCCTCCGCCCGAACGTCGGCCGCCGGAGTGGTATCCCACGGGGCACGGCGTACGGCTCCCAGGGGGGCGTTCGTGGCCGGACCGCATGGCCGGTGGCCCCAGGAGCCACCGTAAGTAACGACCTCTTAGTCCGGCAGCCCGAGAAGAGAGAGCAACTGCTGGCTGGCTTGAAACCCGCTGCCCACCGCCTGCAGAAACCGCTGAATGCGGCCCACCGATTCATCGCGGGCTTCGGTGTCCCCGGTCGCCAGTGCCGCTTCCAGGATCTGCGCATAGCTCTGGGCGGCGTCCGCGATCAGCGGGGGCGCGTCGGCGGACTCTTCGCGGAGCCTCTGCGCCAGCTCCTGATGCACATGGCGCTGGTGGGACTGGTTGAGCGAGGCGGACCCGGAGCCGAAGGACGCGTTGAGGTGGTTGTCACCGCGGCCGGTCTTCTGGTTGATGTTGATGTGCGGCGCATTAGCCTTTCGGCCGAAGTTCGCCATGTTCTCCTTCACTCCGCTCTGCGTGGTCCAGTACCGGTAGGGACCGAAGGGGTGTGCGGCGCCCACCACTTGGTGGGCGAAATCCAGACTGGCGAGCCGGCCCATGATGTGGTGGATGTCCGCGGCGTTCCAGCCGCGCGCCCCGAAGTAGTCCTGCATGTCCGCGGAGGCGCCCGGGATGCTGTTGCTGCGCGTGCACAGCTGATCCAGGGCTTCGAGTGCCAGCGCGTTCATGTCAGCTGATTCGACGGAAGGGGTTGGCAACGCGGCCAGGAAGGCGTCCTCACGCTCGACGAGGACCGCCGCCGTTCGGCGTCGGATCCGGGAGGAGACGGCGGGAAGAAGAAAAAGCCCGATGAGGAGGAAGGGAAACAGAGTAACGAGGTTCACAGCGACGGCCTTCCGCCTCGGTGCTCAGTACCCAGGACGTGGAGATGAAGCGTAAGTACGGCGACCAACCCCGGCAAGGCCTCTATTCAGTCAACTGAAGTACCGGGGCGTCTGATTGGCGGGCACCGCCCGCGCCCGCCCCGGTCCGGGAAGGTCAGCCCGGCCAGACGATCGCCTGGAGTTCGCTGTAGGCGTGCAGGGCGTACGAGCCGACGTCGCGGCCCACCCCGCTGCGCTTGAACCCGCCGAACGGGGCCTCCATGTTGCGGCCGATGGTGTTGACGCCGACGCCGCCCGCGCGCAGCCGGCCCGCGACGCGGAAGGCCCGGGCCACATCGCCCGACCACACGTAGTCGATCAGCCCGTAGTCGCTGTCGTTGGCGAGCGCGACGGCCTCCTCCTCGTCGTCGAAGGGGACCACCACCACGACCGGTCCGAAGATCTCCTCCCGCACCACCCGCATGTCGTTGGTGCAGTCGGCCAGCAGCGTCGGCGCGACGTAGAAGCCGCGCCCGGTGGGCTCCGGGCGCTCGCCGCCGGTGACCACCCGGGCCCCCTCCTTGCGGCCCAGCTCCACGTACGCCTCAACGCGGTCGCGGTGGGCGGCGGAGATGACCGGGCCGACGACCGTGCCCTTCGCCGTGGGGTCCCCGACCGTCAAATAGCCCGCGTACGCGGCCAGTTTGGCGATCAGCGCGTCGTGCACCGACCGGTGGACCAGGACGCGGGTCGGAGCCGTACAGATCTGTCCGCTGTAGAACGAGAACGTCGTCCCGATCCCCGCCACCGCCGCGTCGAGATCGGCGTCGTCGAGCACGACCGCGGCGCCCTTGCCGCCCAGCTCCATCAGCTGCCGCTTCATGGCCCGGCCGCAGACCTCGGCGATGCGCTGTCCGACCGCCGTGGAGCCGGTGAAGCTGACCATGTCGACGTCCGGTGAGTCGACGGCCGCCTCGCCCACGTCCGGGGCGGCGCCGCTGACGACGTTGACGACCCCGGCCGGGACGCCCGCCTCGGCCAGCGCCTCGGCCATCCGGTAGACGGAGAGCGGGTCCTGCGGGGCGGGCTTCACCACGACGGTGTTGCCCATCGCCAGCGCCGGGGCGATCTTGCCCGCCGGATTGGCCCAGGGGTTGTTGTACGAGGTGATGCAGGTGACCACGCCGACCGGGCGGCGGACGGCCAGGGCGCCGAAGATCCCGGCCCGGCCCATCGGACCGGCCTCGTTGATCTGCGGCGCGACCGCCTCCTCGACCGGTTCCAGGGCCCCCTTCGCGTACCGCCGGAAGCGGGCCGCGCCCACCGCGACCTGCATGCCCCGGGCGGTGCCCGTGGTGGCGCCGCTCTCCGCCTGGGCCAGCTCCGCGTGCGCCGCGAAGTCCCGGTGCATCAGGTCGGCGGCCCGGTCGAGGATCGCGGCGCGCTCCTCGGGGCGGGTGCGCGACCAGGAGGCGAAGGCGGTACGGGCCGCGGCCGCCGCCTCGTGCACCTGGGCGCGGCTCGCCTCGGGGGCGAGGCCGACGATCTCCTCGGTGGCCGGGTTGACCACCTCGTAGTGGCCGGCGGCCGGTTCGGTCCACTCGCCGCCGATGAAGAGGCGTTGGGGTGAGGTCGTCACAGGGTGCTCACCGTCCTGGTGTCGCGGCCGGAGCGCAGCACGGTCCCGGGGACCGCGCCGGTCACCTTGTCGTCGCGCAGCGTCTCGACGCCGTTGACGCGGACCGAGACGATGCCCAGTGCCTTGGAGTCCAGCCGGGGGCTGTCGCCCGGCAGGTCGTGGACGAGCCGGGCGGGCCCGGCGTCGATGCGTTCGGGGTCGAAGAGCACCAAGTCCGCGTGGTAGCCCTCCTCCACCCGCCCCCGGTCCCGCAGCCCGAACAGCCGGGCCGGGTCGTCGGTCAGCATCCGCACCGCCCGCTCCAGCGGGACGAGCCGGCGTCCGCGCAGGCAGTCGCCGAGGAAGCGCGTGGTGTAGGGGGCGCCGCACATCCGGTCCAGGTGCGCGCCCGCGTCGGAGCCACCGAGCAGCACGTCCTCGTGCTCCCAGGTGCGCTTCCTCAGGGCCCAGGAGTCCGGGTCGTTGTCCGTGGGCATCGGCCAGAGCACGGTGCGCAGTTCGTCGGCGGCGCAGATCTCGACCAGGCAGTGGAAGGGGTCCTGGCCGCGTTCGGCGGCGATGTCGCGCACCACCCGGCCGCTCAGGCCCTCGTTGGCGGCGCTGTAGGTGTCCCCGATGACGTATCGGCCGAAGTCGGCCAGCCGGCGGAAGACGCCCGCCTCCTTGCTGTCGGCGCGGCGCAGCATCTCCGCGCGGACGTCCGGGTCGCGGAGCCGCGCGATGCGCTCGGGGACGGGCAGGGCGAGGACGTCGCCCCAGCCCGGGATCAGGTTGAGGGCGCAGAAGGTGCCGAGCGACATGTTCATCGGGGTGAGGATCGGCATGGTGAGCGCGACGATCCGGCCGCCCGCGCGGCGGGCGCGTTCGCTGGGGACCAGCTGGCGCGGGACGCGTTCGGGGACGGCCGCGTCGATGGTCAGCACGTTCCAGTTGAGGGGGCGTCCGGCGGCGGCGGTCATGTCGACGAAGAGGTCGATCTCCTCGTCGGAGAACTGGTCGAGGCAGCCCGCGACGATCGCCTCGATCTGGGTGCCCTCGTGCTCCCCGACCGCGCGGGACAGGGCGAGGAGTTCCTCCGGCAGCGCGTGCCGGGAGGCGACGGGCCGGCCGTCGCCGTCGGCGTGGGTGGAGGACTGGGTGGTGGACAGGCCCCAGGCCCCGGCGTCCATCGCGTCGTGGAGCAGGGCGAGCATCGCGTCCATCTGGGCCTTCGTGGGCTGTCCGCCCACCGCGTCCGCGCCCATCACATGGCGGCGCAGCGCGCAGTGCCCGACCATGAAGCCCGCGTTGACCGCGATCCGGCCCTCCAGGGCGTCCAGGTACTCGCGGAAGCTCGACCAGGTCCAGTCCACGCCCTCCTCCAGCGCCGTGAGGGCCATGCCCTCCACCCGGGCCATCATGCGCCGGGTGTAGTCGGCGTCCTCGGGGCGGTCGGGGTGCAGGGGAGCGAGCGTGAAGCCGCAGTTGCCGCCCGCGACGGTGGTGACGCCGTGGTTCATCGACGGGGTGGCGTAGGGGTCCCAGAAGAGCTGGGCGTCGTAGTGCGTGTGCGGGTCGACGAAACCGGGGGCGAGGACGAGCCCGGTGGCGTCCTCGGAGGTGGCCGCCTCCTCGGAGACGGTGCCGGGTTCGGCGACGACGGCGATCCTGCCCTCCCGGATGCCGACGTCCGCCCGGTAGGAGGGGCCGCCGGTGCCGTCCACGACGGTCGCTCCGCGGATGAGGTGGTCGAGCATGACGGGGTTCCCTTCTCGGGGGTCGAAGCACGCGTGTGCGCCGGGGTGCGTACGGCCGCGGCACGCACCCCGGCTCGTGAGGCGGCGGTCCGGGAAGACGCCGCCCGTGCGGGGGGTACAACCAAGCCCCTCCGGCGTTCGAGGAGCCGGGGTCCGGGGGCTAGGGCCTTTCGTTCGGATCAGGCTGGATCAGGGAGCGGGGTGTGGTGCGTGGGGCTGCAAGGCGGAGGAGGGCGTCAACGCGGAGCGTTGGCAACCGACGACAACGCCGCAGACACGCGTGCCACACCCCGCGAGCCCAGCATGATCCGAACGAAAGGCCCTAGGCCCCCGGCACACGCCCTACGCCGACTCGCGGAACCGCGTCGTGCGGTGCACGGGGTCCGTGTCGATCTTCGGGATCACGTGCTCACCGATCAGCCGGATCGAGTTGAGCGTGTCCTCGCGGCTGATCCCGATCGGCATGCCGAAGCTCAGCTGGTCGGCCCCGGCCCGGTCCCAGCGGCGGCACTGGGTCAGCACCTCGTCCGGGTCGCCGCAGATCATCAGCTCCTCGGCGATCAGCAGCTCGATGATCTCCTCGGAGTACTCCGGCAGCAGCTCCGGCCACTCGGGGATGCCCTCGGGCCGGGGGAAGGTGTCGTGGTAGCGGAAGAGCAGCGACTGGAGGTAGTTCAGCCCGCCGCCGACCGCGATCTCCACGGCCTTCTTGTGGGTCTCGGCGCAGATGGCCGTGGAGGTGACCATGACGTTGTCGTTGACGAAGTCACCGACCGGTACGGCGTCCTTGACCGCGTTCTTGTAGGACTCGACGACCCACTCCATGTCGGAGACCTTCTGCACGCTGAAGCCCAGCACGCCGAGCCCCTTGCTGCCCGCCATGGCGTACGAGGCGGGCGAGCCGGCCGCGTACCACATGGCCGGGTGCGACTTCCCGTACGGCTTGGGAAGGACCTTGCGGGGAGGCAGCGACCAGTGCTTGCCCTGGAAGCCGGCGTACTCGTCCTGGAGCCACATCTTGGGGAACTCCGCGATGGTCTCCTCCCAGAGCTCCTTGGTGTGGTTCATGTCGGTGATGCCCGGCATGAACCCCAGGATCTCGTGGCTGCCCGCGCCGCGTCCGGAGCCGAACTCGAAGCGCCCCTCGGAGAGGTGGTCGAGCATGGCGACCTTCTCGGCCACCTTCACCGGGTGGTTGACGGGTGCCAGCGGGTTGAAGATCCCCGATCCGAGGTGGATGCGGTCGGTGGCGTGTGCGAGATAGCCCAGGTACACGTCGTTGGCCGAGAGGTGCGAGTACTCCTCCAGGAAGTGGTGCTCGGAGGCCCAGGCGTACTTGAAGCCGGACTTGTCCGCCTGGATGACGTACTCGGTCTCCTCGATCAGCGCCTTGTGCTCTGCCCCGGGGTCGGCCTTGGCCCGCGCGGCGGGCACGTACCCCTGTACAAAGAGCCCGAATTCCAAGGGGGTTCACCGTCCTCAATTGTTTCTGACACACCGTCAGATTGTGATGCGTCCGACTGTTCCACCGCGACCCCGACCCGTCAATACCTGACGCCTCGTCAGCTAGCGGCGGTCGTGGTCCCGGTCAGAACAGGCTGACCCCGGCCAGCCAGCCGCCGTCGATGACGAACGGCTGCCCGGTGATGTACGAGGAGTCCTCCGAGGTCAGGAAGAGCGCGAGGGCCGCCACCTCCTCCGGCCTGCCGATCCGCCCGAGCGGCACCAGCTTCCGGTAGAGCGCGTCCACGGCCTCCTTCGTCGCCTCCGGGTCCGCGCCCGGGTCCAACGCCGCCGGATTGGTCATCGCGGTGTCCACCGCCCCGGGGCACAGGGCGTTGACCCGGATCCGCTTCCCGGCCAGCTCCACCGCCGCCACCCGGGTCAGCCCCAGCACCGCGTGCTTGCTCGCGGCGTACGCCCCGACGCCGGCCATGCCGGTGAGCCCGGTGTACGAGGAGGTGTTGACGATCGTCCCTCCGCCGGCCGCCTCGATCTCCGGGGCCACCGTCCGGATCCCCAGGAACGCCCCCACCTGGTTGACCTGCACGATCTGCTGGAACTCCTCCAGCGGGGTGGACACCAGCTCGTTGAAGCGCAGGATGCCCGCGTTGTTGACCAGCCCGTCGATCCGCCCGAAGGCGTCCTTGGCGGCGGCCACGGCGGCCTGCCAGTCCTCCTCACGGCTCACGTCCAGGTGCGTGAAGAGCGCGATGTCCTCGCCCAGCTCCTTGGCCAGGGCCGCGCCCTGCTCGTCGAGCACGTCCGCGATCACCACCCGGGCCCCCTCGGCGGCGAAGAGCCGGGCCTCCTGCTCGCCCTGCCCGCGCGCCGCGCCGGTGATCAGCACGGTCCGTCCGTCCAGCTTTCCCATGGTCGTCTCCCTGCCTGTGTGGGGCCGTTACTCGTCGGGGTCGCTACTCGTCGGGGCTGTTACTCGTCGGGGGCCGCTACTCGTCCGGGCCGTCGAGGTGCGGTGCGACATCGGCGGCGAACGCCGCCATCTGATCGGTCAGTTCATGGAGCGAGCGGCTGCGGAACCGCACCTGGATCTGGTGCACGCCCATCGCGGCGTACTCCCGCAGCGACTCCGCCAGGGCCTCCGGCTTCCCGCTGAGCGTGCGCCGCCCCACGGACCACTCCGGCTCCCCCACGTACAGCGGTTCGGTGATGGCACCGACCACGATCGGCTCGCTCACGCCCGCCGCCTCGCGCAGGGCGTGCAGCCGGGCGATCTGCTCCGGCAGCTTGGCCCGGGGGTCCCCCTGCGGCAGCCAGCCGTCGCCACGCACGGCCGCCCGGCGCACGGCGGCGGGCGAGGAGCCGCCCACCCAGACCGGCACCCGCTCCTGCGCCGGACGGGGGCGCTGCCCCAGCCCGGCGAACGAGAACCGCTCCCCCGCGAACTCCGGGTACTCCTCGGGCCCGAGCGCGGCCCGCAGCGCGTCGATCGTCTCGTCCAGCACCGCCCCGCGCCCCTCGAAGTCCGCGCCCAGCGCCTCGAACTCCTCGCGCACATGACCGGCCCCCACTCCGAGGACCAGCCGGCCGCCGCTGAGGTGGTCGAGCGTGGCGTACTGCTTGGCGGTGGCCAGCGGATGGCGCAGTCCGACGACCGCGACATGGCTCATCAGCAGCACGCGTTCGGTGACCCCGGCCAGAAAGCCCAGCGTGGCCACCGGGTCGTACCAGACGGTGCTCATGCCCTCCGCGAGCCGGCGCGGAATGGCGACGTGGTCACAGCTCGCGAGATACGTGAACCCCGCCCGGTCGGCGGTGCGGGCGATCTCGACCAGGTCGGCGGGGGTGGCCCCGGCCTCCCAGGGCTCCGCGTAGATGGCGCTCTGCGACTGGATCGGGAGCTGCATCCCGTACGACAGCGGTCCGGCGGTCGATATCGGCACCGTCGGCCTCCTTCCCTGAGTGACGCCGCGGCTGACGCCGCACCCGACGCCATTTCTGACGCACCGTCACCTGACGCCGCGCGGGGCCATCGTCATGCCTGACGCCGCATCAGACAAGGGGCACGGGCCAACCGGCCGGGGCGGACCGGCCCCGGTACGCCGAAGGGGCGGCGTGCGTCCGACACGGAGTCGGTGCACGCCGCCCCGGGGGCGGTGCGGCGGTGCGCGGGACGGTCCCGCGCCCGCACGGCGATTACGCGGCCTCCCTGTCGAACTGGGCGCGGGACCAGCGGTGACCGAGCACCGTGAGGAGCAGGCACCAGCCCAGGGCGATCCAGCCGTTGTTGCCGATCTCGGTGCCGAGGAGCAGTCCGCGCAGGGTCTCGATGGCGGGGGTGAAGGGCTGGTATTCGGCGATCGGCCGGAACCAGCCGGGCATGGAGTCCAGCGGGACGAAGGCGCTGGAGATCAGCGGGAGCAGGATCAGCGGCATGGCGCTGTTGCTCGCCGCCTCCGCGTTCGGGCTGCCCAGCCCCATGCCCACGGCGATCCAGGTGAAGGCGAGGGTGAAGAGGGCCAGCAGCCCGAAGGCGGCGAGCCACTCCAGGACGGTGGCGTCCGTCGAGCGGAAGCCCATCGCCACCCCCACGGCCCCGACGAGCACCAGGCTGAGCAGGGTCCGGATGACGCTGCCGACCACATGGCCGAAGAGGATCGAGCTGCGGTGGATGGCCATGGTCCGGAAGCGGGCGATGATCCCTTCGCTCATGTCGGTGGAGACCGAGACCGCCGTGCCGATGGTGGTGGACCCGATGGTCATGAGCAGGATGCCCGGCACGAGGTACGCGATGTACGCGTCGCGGCCCGCCCCACCGCTCATGGTGTCTCCGAAGATGTAGACGAAGAGGAGGAGCAGCATGATCGGGGTGAGGAGGAGGTTGAGGGTGAGGGAGGGGTAGCGGCGGGCGTGGAGGAGGTTGCGTCGGAGCATGGTGGTCGAGTCGCGGACGGCGAGGGTGAGGGTGCTCATCGGACGGTCTCCTTGGCGGCGGCGGGTGCGGTGTTGTTGTGGGTGGTGAGGGCGAAGAAGACGTCGTCGAGGTCGGGGGTGTGGACGGTGAGTTCGTCGGCGTCGATGCCTGCGGTGTCGAGGCGGTCGAGGATGGTGCGCAGGGTGCGTTGGCTGCCGTCGCTGGGGAGGGTGAGGGCGAGGGTGTCGTCGTGGGGGGTGGCGTCGGGGAGTTGGGTGGTGGCGGTGCGGTAGGCGGTGGGGTCGGTGAAGCGGAGTTTGACGTGTCCGCCGGGGACGAGGCGCTTCAGCTCGTCGGGGGTGCCGTGGGCGGCGATGGTGCCGTTGTTGAGGACGGCGATGCGGTCGGCGAGCTGGTCGGCTTCTTCGAGGTACTGGGTGGTGAGGAAGACGGTGACGCCGGTGGTGACGAGGTCGCGGATGATGCCCCACATGGTGTGGCGGGAGCGGGGGTCGAGGCCGGTGGTGGGTTCGTCGAGGAAGATGATGCGGGGGTCGCCGACGAGGGTCATGGCGATGTCGAGGCGTCGTTTCATGCCGCCTGAGTAGGTGGAGGCGGGTTTCTTCGCGGCGTCGGTGAGGTCGAAGCGGTCCAGGAGTTCGGTGGTGACGCGGCGGCCTTCGTTCTTGGGCAGGTGGTGGAGGTCGGCCATCAGGAGCATGTTCTCCTCGCCGGTGATCAGTCCGTCGACGGCGGAGAACTGGCCGGTGACGCCGATGGTGGCGCGGGCGGATTGGGCGTCGGTGGCCAGATCGTGGCCGCCGATCCGGACCGGCCCGGACCCGGCGTCCGGCCGCACCAGCGTGGAGAGGATCTTCACGGCCGTCGTCTTGCCCGCACCGTTCGGCCCCAGCAGCGCGAAGACCGTGCCTTCGGGGACCGTCAGGTCGATGCCGTCGAGGACGGTCTTGTCGCCGTAGGACTTGCGCAGACCGTGCGCGGCGATGGCGGTGTTCGTCACGGGAATCGCTCCTTCGCGAGTTCTGGGTTCCGGCTTCAGAGGCTGCGGGCGGTGATGTCGCCCTGGGTGGTGGTCGCCCGGACGGTGAGGGCGGGGGTGGCGTCGGCGTTGCGCAGGCTGTTGTCGATCCGGCCGAGTGCGGTGCCGGCGTCCAGCGAGGCGGAGACGCCCCGGGCCGCCTGGACCGTGATGTCGCCCAGCTGGGTGCTCAGGTCGAGGGCGCCCCGGGTGGCCTCGGTGACGGTGATGGCGCCGCGCTGGGTGCGGATCTCGGCGTCCCCGGTGAGCCGGCCGACGGTGACGGCCGCGTCGTGGGCCGAGAGGCGGGCGCTCGCGGCCTCGTCCAGCTTCACGCTGCCGAACCCGCCGTCGAGGGCGACGTCCCCGAGCCGGCCCACCCCCCGGAACTCGGCGGCGGCCGCGGTGGCCTCGACGTGCGAACCGGAGGGGAGCTGGACGGTGACCTCGACCGAACCGCTGGAGTCGCCGATCACGCGGTGCTTGGTCTCCGGGGCGATCCGGATGTGCAGGACGCCCTCGGCGTAACGGACCTCGGCCCGCTCGGCGGTCCGGACGTCGCGCCTCTTCGAGGCGTCGGCCGGACGGACCTCGACCGCGGTGTCCGCCCGGTCGGCGGCGATGAGGCTGATGCGCCCGGCGGGGATGTCGAGGACGGCGCGGACGGCGGCGGGGGTGTCGAACTTCTGCATGGCTTTCTCCTTCTCCTGTGGAGCCTGCCGGCGCTTCGGGCCCCGGTGGCCCGTGCTTTCCGACAGAGGAAAAGCTACGTTGCATTCACTGGACCGGCAACGACTTTGTTGCATCAGAAGACAGTAACTGCACGTAGATACAGGGAATTTGATGCAATGACCTCGCGCATAACGCAACGCAACACTCCAGAGACCGTTGCAATGGCTTGGGATCGAACGCTATAGTCGGCCCGTCGCGCGGCCACCGGGCCGCGCGCCCGGAGCACCGAGGAGGCCGCGATGCCGGGAGGCAGACTCACCCAGCAGGAACGCCGGCAGATCGCCCTGGGGCTGGCCGACGGCCTCGCGTACGCCGAGATCGCCAGGCGCCTGGACCGCCCCACCTCGACGGTCACCCGCGAGGTCATGCGCAACGGCGGCCCCACCGCCTACCGCGCCGAGGTGGCCCACCGCGCCACCGAACACCGCGCCCACCGCCGCAAGAAGCCCGAGCCCCGCGCCGCGCACACCCCTCCGCAGCCCCACGGGCGCGACCCCGAGGCGGTCCGCGCCTTCGAGGAGGTGCTGACCACCGTCCTCCTGGCGTCCGGCGCCCCGCTGATGGTGTCCCGGGTGCTGGCCTGCCTGTACGTCACCGACACCGGCAGCCTCACCGCCGCCGAACTCGCCCAGCGGCTCCAGGTCAGCCCGGCGTCCGTCTCCAAGGCCATCTCCTACCTGGAGAGCCAGGGCATGATCGGCCGCTCGCGCGACGAGCGGCGCCGCGAGCGCTACACCGTCGACGACGACATCATGTACCGGTCCATGATGGCCAGCGCCCGCTCCACCGCCCAGCTCGTCGACACCGCCCGCCAGGGCGTCCCCGTCCTCGGCGCGGACACCCCGGCCGGGGTCCGCCTCGAAAACATGGCCCGCTTCCTCGACTACGTCTCCGAGGCCATAGCCCGCGCCGCCGAACAGGCCCGAGCCATCCTCCACACCGCCCCGGCCCCGGACGGACCCGCCGGACCGGCCGAGCCGGACACGGAGGGCGCGGACGCCCCGCCCCGCGCCTGAGCCCTGCCTCTCCCGCCCCGCCTACTTCCGGTACAGCTCCTCGATCTCCTTCGCGAAGTCCCGGGCGATGGCGTCCCGTTTCAGCTTGAGGGACGGGGTCAGGTGGCCGTTCTCCTCGGTGAAGTCGACGGGGAGGACGGTGAACTTGCGGATGGATTCGGCGCGGGAGACGAGGCGGTTGGCCTCGTCGACGGCGCGTTGGAGGGCGGTGCGCAGCTCCTCGTCGTGGATCAGGTCGCGAATCGGGACGTCCTGTTTCTTCGCCATCCGGCGCCAGTGGGCGAGGCCGTCGGGTTCCAGGGTGATCAGGGCGGTGATGAAGGAGCGGTTGTCGCCGACGACCATGCACTGGCTGACGAGGGGGTGGGCGCGCAGCCAGTCCTCCAGGGGGGCGGGGGTGACGTTCTTGCCGCCCGAGGTGATGATGATGTCCTTCTTGCGGCCGGTGATCGTGAGGTAGCCGTCGTCGTCGAGTGCGCCGATGTCCCCGGTGGCGAACCAGCCGTCGTCCAGGACGGGGACGGCCTCGCCGCGCTCCGCGTCCCAGTAGCCGCTGAACACCTGGCCGCCGCTGAGCAGGACCTCGCCGTCCGGGGCGATGCGTACGGAGGTGCCGGGCAGCGGCCAGCCGACGGTGCCCAGGCGGGGGCGGAGCGGCGGGGTGACGGTGGCGGCGGCGGTGGTCTCGGTGAGGCCGTAGCCCTCGAAGATCTCGACGCCGGCGCCCGCGTAGAAGGAGGCGAGCCGGCGGCCCAGCGGGGAGCCGCCGCAGATCGCGTAGCGCAGATGGCCGCCGAGCGCGGCCCGTATCCGGCGGTAGACCAGCGGGTCGTAGAGCGCGCGGGCGGCGCGCAGTCCGAGCCCGGGGCCGGGGCCCGTGCCGTGCTGGGCGGCCTCGACGGCCTCGCCGTAGCGCTGGGCGATGCGGGCCGCGCGGTCGAAGGAGGAGGCGCGGCCCATCGTCTCGGCGGTGGCCCGGCCGGTGTTGTAGACCTTCTCCAGGACGTACGGGATCGCCAGCAGGAACGACGGCCGGAACCCGGCGAGGTCGTCGAGCAGGTCCTCCGTCCTGATGGAGGGGGCGTGGCCGAGCCGGACCCGGGCGCGCAGGCAGCCGATGGCGACCATCCGGCCGAAGACGTGCGAGAGCGGCAGGAACAGCAGGGTGGACGCGGGGTACTTGCTGACGGACTTGAAGACCGGGTGGAGGAGTTCGATGGCGTTGTCGACCTCGGCGTAGAAGTTGCCGTGGGTCAGGACGCAGCCCTTGGGGCGGCCGGTGGTGCCGGAGGTGTAGATGAGGGTGGCCGGGGTGTCGGGCTCCAGGGTGGCGCGGCGGGCGTCCACGGCGTCGTCCGGGACGCCCTCGCCGCTCTTCTTCAGCCGGTCCAGCGCCCCGGTGTCGAACTGCCAGAGGTGGGCCAGGTGCGCGAGCCCCTTGCGTTCCTGGCTGATGAGGCGGCCCTGTTCGGCGGTCTCGACCGCGCAGGCGACGGCCCCGGAGTCCTGGAGGATCCAGCGGGCCTGGAAGGCGGAGGAGGTCGGGTAGACGGGCACGGTGACCAGTCCGGCGGCCCAGGACGCGAAGTCCAGCAGGGTCCACTCGTACGTGGTGCGGGCCATGATGGCGATCCGGTCGCCGCCGCGCAGCCCCTCCGCGATGAGCCCCTTGGCCACCGCCCGCACCTCGGCCACGAACTGAGCCGCCGTCACGTCCTCCCACACCCCGTCCGCCCGCTTGCGGCTGAGGACGGCCTCCCCAGGGGCCTCGCGGGCGTTGTCGAAGGGGATCTCGGCGAGCGATCCGCGCAGGACGGGCGGGGCCAGCGCCGGTACGGAGACCTGCCGGACGGTGCCGTCGGCGTCCCTGGTCCTCTCCGGTTCGACCAGGACGGGGGTGGTGGGTGCGGGTGGCGTGGACACGTGCGGCTCCTCGGGATGGGGTCGGGCGGTGCACCTGGGCGCGGACCGGAACCCCGGCGGTCGCCCGGAGGCCGGGCGGGGGCTCACGGACACGGCCCGAGCCGTCCGGCGCGGGAGGCGGCCCCCGGCCGGTGCGAACCGTCCGGCCGGGAGCGGAAGGGCTCCCGGACCGGACCGGGCGGTCCGGCGACGCGGGCGGGCGTGCCTCGCCGGACCGCGGACAGCGGTCGTACGGATCAGACGCGTTCGAGGATCGCCGTGACCCCCTGGCCGCCCGCCGCGCAGACGGAGATCAGGCCCCGGCCCGGAGCGCCCCGCTCCGCGAGCAGCTTGGCCAGGGTGGCGACGATCCGGGCGCCCGTCGCGGCGAAGGGGTGACCGGTGGCCAGGGAGGACCCCGCCACGTTGAGCCGGTCCCGGTCGACGGGGCCGAGCCCCCGCTTCTCCCAGGCCGCCAGCGTGGCCAGCACCTGGGAGGCGAACGCCTCGTGCACCTCCAGCAGGTCGAAGTCGTCGAGCCGGAGCCCGGCCCGCTCCAGCAGCCGGGGCACGGCGTACGCGGGCGCCATCAGCAGCCCGTCCTCGCCGTTCACGTAGTCGACGGCGGCCGTCTCGTACAGCGAGAGGTACGCCTGCGGTTCCAGGCCGTGCGCCTCGGCCCACTCCTCGCTCGCCAGGAGGACGGTCGCGGCGCCGTCCGTGAGGGGCGTCGAGTTGCCCGCGGTCATCGTCGCGTCCGGGTGGTCCGTGCCGAACACCGGCTTCAGGGTGGCGAGTTTCTCGACCGTGGAGCCGGGGCGCAGGTTCTGGTCGCGTTCCAGGCCCAGGTACGGGACGACGAGGTCGTCCAGGAAGCCCCGGTCGTAGGCGGCGGCCAGGCGCTGGTGGCTGGTGGCGGCGAGGAGGTCCTGCTCGGCGCGGCCGATGTCCCACTGCCGGGCGGTGACGGCGGCGTGCTCGCCCATCGAGAGTCCGGTGCGGGGCTCGGCGTTGCGCGGGATGTCCGGGACGAGGTGGCGGGGGCGCAGGCCCGTGAGGGCCTTGGCGCGGGCGCCCGCCGATGTCGCGCGCCGGACGGACAGCAGCAGCCGGCGCAGCTCGTCGTTGACGCCGAGCGGGGCGTCGCTCGTGGTGTCCGTGCCGCCGGCGATCGCGGAGTCGATCGCCCCGAGCATGATCTTGTTCGCGGCGGCGATCACCGCCTGGAGCCCGGTGCCGCAGGCCTGCTGGACGTCGTACGCGGGGGTGCGCGGGTCGAGCCGCGAGCCGAGCACGGTCTCCCGGGCCAGGTTGAAGTCCCGGCTGTGCTTGAGGACCGCGCCCGCCGCGAACTCCCCGACGCGCTGCCCCTGGAGCCCGAACCGCTCCACCAGACCGTCGAGCGCGGCGGTCAGCATCTGCTGGTTGGAGGCGCGCGCGTAGGGCCCGTCGGAGCGGGCGAAGGGGATGCGGCTGCCCCCGATGACCGCGACCCGGCGGGGCCGCGGGAGTGCGAGGGGAATCATCTCGACCAACTCATCTCGACCATCTCCTGACCCTTGAGTAACCTTACTCCGGAGTAAATCTACGACCGAGCAGGGAGTCTGGACAATGGCCGACCGCTATCTGCACCTGACCGGCACGGCACCCGGCAGGTTCCTCACCCGCAGGCTCGGTCTGCCGCAGCCCGCCCGGCTGCGGCGCTGGACCCTGGAGACGCCGACGCTGACCGGCCCGGTCCGCCCCCTCACCGCCGGGGACTCCGCCGTCACCGAGGAGCTGGCCGCGATCCTCGCCGCCACCGGCCTCACGGTCGACGCCCGCGCGGACCGGCCCGCCGCGCTGGTGCTCGACGCGACCGCCGTCGACACCGCCGCCGGGCTCGGCGCGGTGCACGCCGCCCTCCACCCGGTCGTCCGCTCGCTCGCCCCCGGCGGCCGGATCGTCGTCATCGGCATGCGGCCCTCAGCGGAGGACCACCACCAGGCCGCCGCCCAGCAGGCCCTGGAGGGCTTCGTGCGCTCGCTGGGCAAGGAGATCGGCAAGGGCGCCACCGTCCAGCTGGTGCGCATCGCCCCCGGAGCCGTCGCCTCCGCCGCGTCCACCCTGCGCTTCCTGCTCTCGCCCCGCTCCGCGTACGTCAGCGGCCAGGTCATCGAGGTCGGCGACGCCGCCCCCGGCGAGGTCGCGGACTGGGCCGCCCCGCTCACCGGCCGCACCGCCCTGGTCACCGGCGCCGCCCGGGGCATCGGGGCCTCCGTCGCCTCGGTCCTGGCCCGCGACGGGGCCCGGGTCGTCTGCCTGGACGTCCCCCAGGCCCAGGACGACCTCGTCCGCACCGCCGACCGGCTCGGCGCCACCGCGCTGCCCCTCGACATCACCGCCGACGACGCCGCCGACCGCATCGCGTCCGCCGCCCCGGACGGGCTCGACATCCTCGTCCACAACGCCGGCATCACCCGCGACCGGCGGCTGGCCAACATGCCCGCCGAGCGCTGGGCCTCGGTCATCGACGTCAACCTGGACAGCGTCCTGCGCACCACCGACGCCCTGCTGACGTCGGGCACGCTGCGCCGGGGCGGCCGGATCGTCGCCACCGCCTCCATCGCGGGCATCGCGGGCAACAACGGCCAGACCAACTACGCGGCCAGCAAGGCCGGCATCATCGGCCTGGTCCGCTCCCTGGCCCCGCGCGCCGCCGCCGACCACGGCGTCACCGTCAACGCGGTGGCCCCCGGCTTCATCGAGACCAAGATGACCGCGGCCGTCCCGCTCCTCATCCGCGAGGCGGGCCGCCGGATGAACTCCCTCTCCCAGGGCGGCCTCCCGGTCGACGTGGCCGAGACCACCGCCTGGTTCGCCCAGCCCGCCTCGACCGCCGTCAACGGTCAGATCGTCCGGGTCTGCGGCCAGAGCCTGCTGGGAGCGTGAGCCCGTGCCCAGCCTGGCCCTCTCGCTCGCCCGGGGCGCCGTCACCTCCCCCTTCAAACGGGCCGGACGCCCCGGCGCCACCCTCCCCGCCGACCGCCTCCGCCGACCGCCCGCCCCGGCCGCGGCCGCCCCGCTGGCCGCGTACCGCGCGCTCTGCGGCTTCCCGGCGACCGGACCGCTCCCGGTGACCTACCCGCACGTCCTGGCGTTCCCCCTGGCCATGCGGCTCATGACCCGCCGCGCCTTCCCGCTGCCGGTCACCGGCCTCGTCCACACCTGGATCGAGATCACCGCCCACCGCCCCCTGCGCCCCGAGGACCCGCTCGAACTCACTGTGTACGCCCGGGAGCTGAGCCCGCACCGACGGGGCACCGAGGTGACCATGGTGACCGAGGCGCGGCTCTCCGGGGAGCTGGTGTGGGAGTCCCGCAGCGGCTACCTCTCCCGGCACACCACGCGGAACGCGACCGCCGGGCCGGAGCCCCGAACCCCGGATCCCGCGCTGCCGGTCCGCACCGAGTGGCGGCTGCCCGCCGACCTCGGACGGCGTTACGGGGCCGCCTCCGGCGACCGCAACCCCATCCACCTCCACCCGCTGACCGCCCGGCTCTTCGGCTTCCCCCGGGCCATCGCCCACGGCATGTGGACCGTCGCCCGCTGCCTGGCCGAGACCCCCGAACCGGCCCGGCTCCACACCGTACGGGCCGACTTCCGGGCCCCCGTGCTGCTGCCCGGCACCGTCGCCTACGCCTCCGACGGCGCGGCGTTCCAACTGCGCGGCGGCCGGGACGGGGAGCGACTGCACCTCACCGGCACCGCGACGACCGGGCCGGACGGCCCTCAGGGCGTGTGGTGAAGGTCCCGCCCGCTCGGCGGCGCCTGGCGCGCCCTACGGGCGGGCGGGGCCACTTTCACACACGCCCTGAGGGCCTTCCTCCGCCGGCACCTGCCACGGCCGGCCGTGCATCAGGTTCTCCAGACCGGCCCAGGAGAAGTTCATCAGGGTGGCCGCGGCCTCCTTCGCGGAGACGCCCGGGGTCTCGTTGGCCCAGCCGGCCAGCGCCTCCGCCGCCCCCACCAGCGCCTGGGCGAGCCCCGCCACATCGCGGTCGGCGAGTTCCGCGTCGTGGTGCGCCTCGCGTGCCGCGGCGCCGATCAGGCCCGTCACGAAGGCGACGATCTCCTCGCGCATCACGTGCACCTCGGTGGCGAACGGCTCGCCGTGGGTGCGCGCCTGCCGGTAGAGGACCGCCCATCCGTCCGGATTCTCCGCGGTGTGCGTGAAGAACGCCCGCAGTCCTGACCAGAGTTGTCGGTCGGCCGACAGGCCCGGCTCGGCGCCCGCCCGGATCGCCGCGAGCAGCGCCGCGGCCTCCCGCCGGATGCAGGCGGTGAAAAGCTCGTCCTTGGAGTGCAGGTAGAGGTACACCAGGGGCTTGGACACCCCGGCCAGCTCCGCGATCTCGTCCATCGACGCCGCCCGGTAGCCCCGCTGCCCGAACGTCTGCACCGCGGCGTCCATCATCTGCCGCTCGCGCACGGCGCGCGGCATCCGCTTGTTCCTCACAGCACCCACGTCGACTTCCTTCCCGCCCCGCCGCACTACTCCCCGGTAAGCCTACGGGGGACGCCGTCCGAAGACCTGTTCGCGGCCGCCCGCGGCGGCGTGCCGCCGCCGCGCCCCCGTACCCCCTGCGTAGGGTCGTCGCCCGCACGAGGGCCGCGAGGTGCCCGCAGTTGTCCGCCGGGGAGAGGTGCCCGCCGTGAAACCGACCGTCTGCCTGTGCATGATCGTCAGGAACGAGGCGCGGGTCGTCGAACGCTGCCTCGCCTCCGTACGCGATCTCGTGGACACCTGGGTGATCTCGGACACCGGCTCCACGGACGGCACCCAGGCCCTGGTGCGCCGGGCGCTGGACGGCATTCCCGGCGAACTCCACCAGGACCCCTGGCGCGACTTCGGGCACAACCGCACGCTGAACATCCGCCGGGCGCACGCCCGCGCCGACTATCTGCTGCTGGTCGACGCCGACCATGTGGTGCACCGCCGGGGCCCGCTGCCCGAGCTGACGGCCGACGCCTATCTGCTGCGCCACGAGGGCCCCGTCGAGCACCGGATCAAGCGGCTGGTCCGCGGGGACGTGGCCTGGCGCTACGAGGGCGTCACCCGGGAGCACCTGACGGCGGGGGTCGCCGAGGACCAGCGGCTGCTGGACGCGCTCGTCATCCACGACCACGCAGACGGCGGCTCGCGCCACGGCCGCGCAGCACGGGACGCCCGGCTGCTCGGCTCGGAGCTGGAGCGCGATCCGGCCAACACCCGTACCGTCTTCCACCTCGCCCAGGCGCTGCGCGACCTCGGGGAGCGGGAGCGGGCGGTGGCGCTGTACGAGCGCCGGGCGCGGATGGGCGGCTGGGCCGAGGAGGTCTACTGCTCGCTGCTCCAGGCCGGGATCCTGCGGGCCGACGCCGGCGACTGGCCGTCCGCCATGGACGCGCTGTCACGGGCCTGGGAGGTCCGGCCGCAGCGGCTGGAGGCGTGCTACGAGCTGGTCTGGCGGCTGCGCGGGCTCGGCCGGCACCACACGGCGCACTCCTTCGTCCGGGCGGGGCTGGACCGGGAGCCGCCGGAGGACCTGCTGGCCGTTCAGCCGTGGGTGTACCGGTGGGGGCTGCTCTTCGAGTACTCGGTGACGGCCTACCGGGTGGGCGAGGTCGACGAGGCGCTGCGGGCCTGCGACCGGCTGCTGGCCCTGCCCGACCTGCCGCGCGCCTACCGGGACCGGACGCTCGCCAACCGCGCGTGGGCGGGCCGTCGCCGGCCGGCCCCGAACGCGTCGTGGGCCTCCCCTCCGGACTGGAGGAGAGGCCCACATGTCACGAGCGGGGCCTGCGCGGGCTGCGGGGGCGTCTGACGCGTCCCCCGGGGGAGCCCGGCGCGGGGCGAGGGGTCAGGCGGCGACCGGCACCCGGGCCTGGTCCTCGACGGGCTCCTCGTCGTCGACCGGGGAGGCCGACGCCGCGTTGTAGGCGTCCAGGTCGAGGATCTTCTCGCGGGCCGAGACGATGACCGGGACCAGCGCCTGGCCGGCCACGTTGGTGGCGGTGCGCATCATGTCGAGGATCGGGTCGATGGCCATCAGCAGACCGACGCCCTCCAGCGGGAGGCCCAGCGTCGACAGGGTGAGGGTCAGCATGACCGTGGCACCGGTGAGACCGGCGGTGGCGGCCGAGCCGATCACCGAGACGAACGCGATCAGGAGGTAGTCGCCGATGCCCAGCTGCACGTCGAAGATCTGCGCGATGAAGATCGCGGCGAGCGCGGGGTAGATCGCGGCGCAGCCGTCCATCTTGGTGGTGGCGCCGAACGGGACGGAGAAGGAGGCGTACTCCTTCGGGACGCCGAGGCGCTCGGTGACCTTCTGGGTGACCGGCATGGTGCCGACCGAGGAGCGGGAGACGAAGGCCAGCTGGATGGCCGGCCAGGCGCCCTTGAAGAACTGGAGCGGGCTGACCTTGGCGACGGTGGCGAGGAGCAGCGGGTAGACGCCGAACAGCACCAGGGCGCAGCCGATGTAGACGTCGGCGGTGAAGGTGGCGTACTTGCCGATCAGGTCCCAGCCGTAGTCCGCGATGGCGTAGCCGATGAGGCCGACGGTGCCGAGCGGGGCGAGGCGGATGACCCACCACAGGGCCTTCTGGAGGAGCTCCAGGACGGACTCGCTGAGGGTGAGGATCGGCTGGGCCTTCTCCCCGAGCTGGAGGGCGGCGATGCCGGCGACGGCGGCCATGAAGACGATCTGCAGGACGTTCAGCTCGGCGAACGGCGTGATGACGTTGTCCGGGATGATGCCGGTCAGGAAGTCGAGCCAGGAGCCGGCGTGCTCGGGGAGCTTGCCGTCCTTCGGGGTGAGGCCGGTGCCGGAGCCCGGGTTGGTGATCAGGCCGATCGCGAGGCCGATGGCGACCGCGATCAGTGAGGTGATCATGAACCAGAGCAGGGTGCGGGTGGCCAGCCGGGCGGCGTTGTTGACCTTGCGCAGGTTGGTGATCGACACCAGGATCGCGAAGAAGACGAGGGGCGCGACGGCCAGCTTCAGCAGCTGGACGAAGATGTGGCCGACCTTGTCGAGCGTGGTGTAGAGCCAGGAGATGTCCTGGCTGCGGGCGAGCCAGCCGAGCAGGACGCCGAGGACGAGACCGGCGACGATCTGGGCCCAGAACGGGACCTTGGGTATACGGAAGCCGGAGCCGGTGGACTCACCGGCGGGGGCGGACGCGGGGTTCGCGGACACGGACACACTCCAGAGGTGACGCATGGGGACGCACGGGGACGGTGCGGAGGGGAACGGGTGCGGCGCCCGCGCCCCGGGAATGACGGCCGGGGCGGCGCCGCTGCATGGTGCCGGTTCAGACGTTGCGGCAACAGACCGCGGACATACAGCGGCAGAGATCGACATGCAGGCGCTCCACGAGCGGGGTGCCCGTGGCAGATCGGAGGCGCACAGCTGTCTTCATGGCGCACACGTTAACACTTGAACTTTGAGACCCTCAAAGCTCTTCTTTGGTCCTGGGAAGCGCTCTCTGGGCCCGGAGACCGTCCTTCCGGCCCCGGACACGCGAAAACCCCAGTACAGGAGCGGTCGCTCCGGTGCTGGGGTTTGACAAAGAAAGAAGGGTGACTGTGAGGAAGCTTACAAAGTCTTTACTCTGGTCTCGCCCGGAGCCGACCGAACGGCCCTAGACCCTCCTGGCCGCGTAGTAGGCGTGCAGTGCGGCCTCGGCGCCGGACTTCAGGGCGGTCACCAGTGCCGCCGCGAAGCGCGCCTGCGCTTCATTCGATGCGCGGTCAAGGGCGGTGCCGGTCACTGGCTCCGAGGTAGGCGGCGAAGTCACGCAGGCTCATGCGAAGGGCTTCGCGCAGCGGCCGTGCCTCGCGGCCGGACCATCTCTGCACAGTCACCACCGTCGTACCCCTCGTCCGTCACCTGGTGAAACGCCGAAACGCCAGCCAAAAAGGCGCCCTCCGCCCGTTCTCTCCGGTTACCCATCCAAGGAGCACACGGCATGACCGACATCGTCAGGCGCAACGCCCGCGCCATCCTTCTCGACGGCGACGAACTGGTCCTCATCAAGCGCACCAAGCCCGGCAGGGAGCCGTACTGGGTCTCGGTCGGCGGAGGTGTCGAGGAAGAGGACGCGACCATCAAGGCGGCTCTGCATCGGGAGGTGTTCGAGGAACTGGGCGGCAAGCTGGAGCGTGCCGAGCTCGTGCACCTCATCACCGACCAGTTGGAGGGAGGCGTCGGAGTCCAGCACATCTTCGCGGCGCGCCTGGAGTCGATGGACCTGGCCGCGCGGACGGGCACCGAGTTCGAGAAGCCGGAGCGGGGCGGGTACGAGGTGGTCCGGGTGCCCTTCACCGCCCAGGCCGTCCGTGAGCTGAACCTGATGCCGCCGGAGTTGGCCGAGTTCATCGCCACGAACACCGCCGCGATCGCCTCCGTCCTCGACACACCGATCCGCGAGGCGTGAGCGATGGAGCAGTTACCGGACTTCGTCAGCCTCAACGGCACGGCCCTGACAACGTCGGCAAACCGGCTCACCTCGATCGGCTGGCCGCGCGCCGGCACGCCTTCCAACCGTTGGGGGCCGTCCACGAGCACGATCCCGAGCTGTGGGCGCGGGTAGTGACCGGCGACTGCGCCCGGTGGTGGTTCGAGAGGTCCACGACGGTCGAGCTGACGGAGATGCTGCTCGTCGGTCACGCCAAGCGGGCCGCCGCACGCGAGCCCGGTCGTACGGGGCGGCTGGACCGTGGCCTGCCCATGCTCCCGCAGCCGCGAAAACGCCATGGCCGTTCGCCGAGCTCCGGCGTCTGCCTGCTCGTCCACGCCCCAGGACGGCACGGACGCCCGATGCGCCTTCTCCCGGGCCGCGGGAAGCGGGTGGTTGCACGGCGGGGAGGGACGCCTCCTCCGGGATTCCGTCCCAGGACCAATAGCGCACAGGCGACGGGACGGTTTCCCCTACGAGGTCACGCCGTCCTCGCGGGTGCGGTTGGCCTCCAGGCGGGCCTTGGCGCGGTCGACCGAGGACACGATCTGCTCGGACATCTCGTCGCGCTGCTTGCGCAGCAGGACGTAGCTGAGGGGCGCGGAGAGCACCAGGGCGAGCAGGATGACCCAGACGAAGTTGGACCCCCCTGCACCCGACGGGATCACTCCGAAGTTGACGGCGACGGCCGCGACGACGAAGCAGCCGACGAAGATGCTGAGACGCATCGCGGTGTACCGGATCGTTGCGCTCGGCTTGGCAGCGGACACAGCTGGCCTTCTCTCTACGTACGACAGTCCTGCCCGACCAGTGAAGCATGCCCCGCAATCGAACGGTTCGGAGCCCCCGGGCCCGGCCCGTGAACGCCGTCAGTCGAGCGGGAGCAGCATGATGACGTCGTCGCGGTCGTCGCCCTCGGCCACCCGGATCGCGGCCGGCACCCGGCCGACCTCCTTGTAGCCGCAGGAGGCGTAGAAGCGGTCGGCGCCGGTCCCGCCCCGGCAGGTGAGCCGGATCGCCTCGATGCCGTCGATGGTGCGCGCGGCGTCCGCCGCCGCGGCCATCAGCGCCCGCCCCTGGCCCCGGCCCTGGTGGCGGGGGTGGACCATCACCGTGTAGAGCCAGAGCCAGTGCCGCATCAGCCGGTGGGTGTTCAGCGTGAGGAAGGCGGTGGCGGCGATCGCGCCGTCCTCGTCGCGGCCGACCAGCAGCCGGGTCCGCCCCTCGGCCATGGCGACCAGATGCTTGACCAGCTCGGGCCGGACGTCCTCGGCCGACACCGGAGGGACGAAGCCCACCGCGCCGCCCGCGTTGGAGACATCGGCCCAGAGCGCGGCTATGCCGTCCCGCACCGGCCGGTCGAGGGCGGGATCCAGTTCAAAGGTAAGAGCCATGGACGAAGATTAACCCTTACATACGCGGGAGGCGAAAAAGCTCCGGCCGCACGGGGCGGCCGGAGCTCGGTGCGACGACCCGCCGGTCGTCAGACCCGCCGGTCGTCAGACCCGCATCGGCTGCGGCGACTCGCGCCGCTCCGCGTCCGGGCCCGGGTACTCGCGGATGATCTCGTACCGGGTGTTGCGCTCCACCGGCCGGAAGCCCGCGTCCCGGATGAGGTCCAGCAGGTCCTCGCGGCCCAGCTTGTTCGGGGTGCCGTAGTTGTCCGCGTCGTGCGTGATCTTGTACTCGACGACCGAACCGTCCATGTCGTCCGCGCCGTGCTGGAGCGCGAGCTGGGCGGTCTGCACGCCGTGCATCACCCAGAAGACCTTGACGTGCGGGACGTTGTCGAACAGCAGCCGGGAGACCGCGAAGGTCTTCAGCGCCTCGGCCCCGGTCGCCATCGTGGTGCGCGCCTGGAGCTTGTTGCGGATCTTGCCGTCCTTCATGTCCACGAAGTCGTGCTGGTAGCGCAGCGGGATGAAGACCTGGAAACCGCCGGTCTCGTCCTGGAGCTCGCGCAGCCGCAGCACGTGGTCCACCCGGTGCCGGGGCTCCTCGATGTGCCCGTACAGCATCGTCGCCGGGGTCTTGAGCCCCTTCTCGTGGGCGAGCCGGTGGATCCGCGACCAGTCCTCCCAGTGGGTGCGGTGGTCCACGATGTGCTGGCGGACCTCCCAGTCGAAGATCTCGGCGCCGCCGCCGGTCAGCGACTCCAGACCGGCCTCGATCAGCTCGTCGAGGATGTCGGAGGCGGACATGCCGGAGATCGTCTCGAAGTGGTGGATCTCGGTCGCCGTGAACGCCTTCAGGGAGACCTGCGGCAGCGCCTCCTTGAGCGCGCTCAGCGACCGCGGGTAGTACCGCCACGGCAGGGAGGGGTGCAGCCCGTTGACGATGTGCAGCTCGGTGAGGTTCTCGCCCTCCATCGCCTTGGCGAGCTTCACCGCCTCCTCGATGCGCATGGTGTACGCGTCCTTCTCCCCCGGCTTGCGCTGGAAGGAGCAGTACGCGCAGGACGCGGTGCACACGTTGGTCATGTTGAGGTGCCGGTTGACGTTGAAGTGGACCACGTCACCGTTCTTGCGCGTGCGCACCTCGTGCGCCAGTCCGCCGAGCCAGGCCAGATCGTCGGACTCGTACAGCGCGATCCCGTCCTCGCGGGACAACCGCTCTCCGCCTCGGACCTTCTGCTCCAGTTCGCGCTTGAGTCCCGCGTCCACCAGGGCACCTCCATCGTTCTCTCGGTACGGACTCAGCTCACCGTACGCCTACGCCTCTTCGGGAAGGTCCCCGACCCGGTTCTCCCACTTGGTGGAGAGCACGATCGTGGTACGGGTCCGCGACACGCCCTTGGTGCCGCTGAGCCGGCGGATGGTGCGCTCCAGCCCGTCCACGTCACCGACCCGGACCTTGAGCATGTACGAGTCGTCGCCCGCGATGAACCAGGCGTCCTCGATCTCCGCGAGGTCCTTCAGCCGCCGCGCCACGTCCTCGTGGTCGGCCGCGTCCGAGAGGGAGATGCCGATCAGGGCCGTGACCCCGAGGCCCAGCGAGGCCGCGTCGACGGTCGCGCGGTAGCCGGTGATGACACCGGCCGACTCCAGCCGGTTGATGCGGTCGGTGACACTGGGCCCGGAGAGCCCCACGAGCCGCCCCAGCTCGGCGTACGAGGCCCTGCCGTTCTCCCTGAGGGCCTGAATGAGCTGCCTGTCCACCGCGTCCATATGACTGAAGCCTTCCATTGTTCAGCAGTATCGCGAGTCTACATTTTGAATCTAAGGCATACAGGTATTTCAGCCTGCAATTCAGAAGCGATTCAGGGGCCGCCCGGGATCAGCCGGCGGCTCCGCCGAGCTTCCCGTCCCAGCGGCGGTACAGATCGTGCCCCACACCGGCCGCGTCCAGCACCCGCCCCGCGACGAAGTCCACCAGGTCCTGGATGTGCGTCGCGCCCGCGTAGAACGCCGGGGAGGCGGGGAGCACCACGGCGCCCGCCTCGTCGAGGGCCACCAGCTGCTTCAGCGTCGCGCCGTTCAGCGGCGTCTCGCGGACCGCGACGACCAGCGTCCTGCGCTCCTTGAGGGTCACGCTCGCGGCGCGCTGCAACAGGTCCTTGGAGAGCCCCAGCGCCACCCCGGCCACACAGGCCGTGGACGCCGGGACGATCAGCATGCCCTTGGCGGGGTACGAACCGGAGGACGGGCCCGCGGCCAGATCACCGGCCGGCCAGTGACGTACGCCGGACACGTCCACGTCGAAGGTGTGCGGCTTGCCGTCCGCCCCCCGCGCCAGCCAGGCGGCGAGATCGTCCCGCCAGTGCGCGTCGCGGAAGGCGATCCCGGTCTCGTCCAGCAGCGTCAGCCGCGAGGCCCGGCTGACCACCAGGTCCACGCTCTCCCCCGCGGCCAGCAGACCGCGCAGCACCGCGGCGGCGAAGGGGGTGCCCGACGCGCCCGACACCCCGACGATCCAAGGCGCGCGCCGCCGCTCACTCACCGAACTCCCGGAATCCACGCCCCCGAGCCTATCCGGCACCCCGGACGGGCGGCGCGCCAGGAGTGCGGGGCGGCGCCCCGCTCAGACGGCGAGTCCGCGCACCAGCAGGTCGAGCAGCGCGCAGGCGAACAGGGCGATCCCGATGAAGCCGTTGACCTGGAAGAACGCCCGGTTCAGCCGGGACAGGTCGTGCGGGCGGACCACCCGGTGCTCGTACACGAAGGCCACCGAGACGATCGCCATGCCGATCCAGTAGAAGAGACCGGCGTCCGTGGCCAGGCCGAACCAGACCAGCAGGCCCGTCGTCACGGCGTGGCTGACCCGGGCGCCCCACAGCGCCGCGGGGACCCCGAAGCGGGCCGGGACCGAGAGCACCCCGTGGGCGCGGTCGGCCTGTACGTCCTGGCAGGCGAAGATCAGGTCGAAGCCGCCGATCCACACGCCGACGGCCAGTCCCAGGATCACCGCGTCCCACGACCAGCTGCCGGTCACGGCCAGCCAGGCGCCGACCGGCCCGATGGCCTGGGCCAGGCCCAGGATCGCGTGCGGGTAGTGCGTGAACCGCTTGCCGTACGGATAGACCACCATCGGGACCACCGCGACGGGGGCCAGGGCCAGGCAGAGCGGGTTGAGCAGGGCGGCGGCGCCCAGGAAGACCACCACGGCGACGAGCGCCCCGGTCCAGGCGGAGCGGACCGAGACCGCGCCGGTGACCAGCTCGCGCCCGGCCGTCCGCGGATTGCGGGCGTCGATCTCGCGGTCGATGATCCGGTTCGCGGCCATCGCGAAGGTGCGCAGCCCGACCATCGCGACGGTGACGAGCAGCAGCGTGCCCCAGTGGATCGTCCCGTCCTCCTGGAACATCGCGGTCAGGGCGGCGATGTAGGCGAAGGGCAGCGCGAAGACGGAGTGCTCGATCATCACGAGCCGCAGGAACGCCTTGACCTTGCCGGTCGGTCGGGCGGGCCCGGAGCCCAGGGTCGCTTCGGCGGCGCTCACAGTCCGTATTCCTTCCAGCGGCGGTCGACCATCGCCGCCGTCTCCGGGTCGGACTCGACCATGTCCGGCCAGCCCCCGTCCCGGGTGTAGCCCTCCTCGGGCCACTTCCTCGTCGCGTCGATGCCCGCCTTGCCGCCCCAGAACTGCTGGTAGGAGGCGTGGTCGAGATGGTCGACCGGCCCCTCGGAGACGGTGAGGTCGCGGGCGTAGTCGGTGTTGCCGAGCGCGCGCCAGGAGACCTCGTGCAGATCGTGGACGTCGCAGTCGGCGTCCACGACCACGATCAGCTTGGTCAGCGACATCATGTGCGCGCCCCAGATGGCGCTCATCACCTTCTGGGCGTGCTTCGGGTACTTCTTGTCGATCGAGACGATCGCGCAGTTGTGGAAGCCGCCGGACTCGGGCAGGTGGTAGTCCACGATGTCCGGGACGATGATCTTGAGGAGCGGCAGGAAGAAGCGCTCGGTGGCCCGGCCCAGCGGACCGTCCTCGGTCGGGGGCCGGCCGACGACGATGGACTGGAGCAGCGGGCGCTTGCGCATGGTCACGCAGTCGATGGTCAGCGCGGGGAACGGTTCCTGCGGGGTGTAGAACCCGGTGTGGTCGCCGAAGGGGCCCTCGGGGAGCATCCTCCCGGGCTCCAGCCAGCCCTCGATGACGACCTCGGCCTGCGCCGGGACCTGGAGCGGCACGGTCTTGCAGTCGACCATCTCGATCCGCTTGCCCTGGATGAACCCGGCGAAGAGGTACTCGTCGATGTCCGCGGGCAGCGGGGCGGTGGAGGCGTACGTGACGGCGGGCGGGGCGCCGAAGGCGATGGCGACGGGCAGCCGCTCCCCGCGCCGGGCCGCGACCTGGTAGTGGTTGCGGCTGTCCTTGTGGATCTGCCAGTGCATCCCGATCGTGCGGCGGTCGTGGCGCTGGAGCCGGTAGAGGCCGAGGTTGCGGACGCCGGTCTCGGGGTGCTTGGTGTGGGTGAGCCCCAGGTTGAAGAAGGAGCCGCCGTCCTTGGGCCAGGTGAAGAGCGCCGGCAGCCGGTCCAGGTCCACGTCGTCGCCGGTGAGGACGACCTCCTGGACGGGGGCGTTCTCGGACTTCACCTTCTTCGGCGGTACGTGCACCATCGAGCCGAGCTTGCCGAAGGCCTCCCGGACCCCGATGAAGCCGTGCGGCAGCTCGGGCTTGAGCAGCCCGCCGATCTTCTCGCCGATCTCGGCGTAGGAGGTCAGCCCGAGCGCCTTGAGCAGGCGCTTGTCGGTGCCGAAGACGTTCATGGCCAGGGGCATCGAGGAGCCCTTGACGTTCTCGAAGAGCAGCGCGGGCCCGCCGGCCTTGTTCACCCGGTCGACGATCTCGCCGACCTCCAGGTACGGGTCGACCTCGGCCTTGATGCGCTTGAGCTCGCCCTCGCGCTCCAGAGCCCGGAGGAGGGATCGAAGATCGTCGTAAGCCATGCCGTCCAGTCTGACATCCCCCCGGCCGCGGGCCTGCGGGGCTCCCCCGCGTCGGCCGGACGGCCCCCGGGCACGGGCGGCTCTCCCGTGCCCGGCCGGCGCACCCCGGACCGGAGGATTCCGGTCCGGGGCGTGGTGACCGCCGCGGCGAGGGCCGGACGTCAGCAGGCGCCGAGGTCGGCCCAGACGCCCCAGTCGCCGCCGGTGCCGGGCTCGTCGCCCTGGGTCCACCACTTGGCGCGGTAGTTGTGACCGTTGCGGGAGACGGTGTCGCCCCCGTTGTAGACCGAGCCGGCCTGCCAGGCGGCGGCGGTGCAGTCGCCGGGGGTGCCCGGGTCGGGGTCGGGGTCGGGGTTGCCGCCGGTGCCGCCGATGTTCACGTCGATGCAGGCGTAGAAGGCGTTCGCCGTGTCGGCGACGTTCCACACGGCGAGGACCTTCTGCTTGCCCGTGATGGACCCGAAGTTCACGTTGTGGGTCACGGTGGCGCCGGGCTGGCGGCCGCCGTCGTTGAACTCCGCGACCTTGGTGCCGCCGACGTAGTACTGCCAGGTGCTGGTGGCGTGCCGGGCGGTCAGGGTCCAGGAGAAGTTGGTCGAGCTGCCGACCGGGGTGACCTTCCAGCCCTTGCTGTCATTGTCGAGGTCCGCGAACTGGGAGTTGCCGCCGCTGCAGCTTCTCAGGCCCTTGGGACCCTCGACGCTCTGCGGCTCGTACTTGATCTGACCGCAGGAGACGGTGCCCGCGGCACACTGCGCCTGGCGGCTCGGGGGAGAGGAGATGTAGCCATGAGCACTGGCGTTGGCCGTCGGGAGCGCCACCGCGAGGAGGGGAGCGATGCCCACGCCGATCGCCATGGCCATTGTGCGCTTGCTGTTCATGCCACTTCCTTCTTCGCTGAAGGGGCTGCCGCGGGGAGACGGCAGCATCAGGAGCGCCCGCACCCGCGACTCCGACGCGACCGGCTGGGTGCCGGGCGCGACGTGCACACGGATGCGGCCGGTGGCGAGGGGGGCGCCGCCCCGCTGATCCCTTCGCGCGCCACGGATGCGTGAGGACAGCCGTGACTCACCTCGGAACCCACTGGGTCCCAGGTCTAGACCATACTCATGGTCAGGGACTCGTCAAGAGATGACGCAGCTCGGAAGCATGTTCGGCCGAAATGTGTGACGTACCGTCACCTGTACCGGCCGGCAACGCCGTTGCGGGTGGACGCCCGCTCCCCGTACCCCCCGCGCGCACCCGGCACCGCGTCCGCGCCGAGCGTGGGGACCCGGTCGTCGCCGAGGACCAGATCGGGGTCGAACATGACGACGGTCGCGGCGACGACGAGCATGACGACGGGTCCGGAGACCATGGTGAGCAGGAAGGCGATCCGGTCGACCGAGGACTGCACGTACCCGCCGGCCGAGGCGTCGACGTGGACGCTCACGGCGGCCATGCCGGTGTAGTGCATGCCGGTGACGGCGACGCCCATGACGAGGCTGGCCCCGAGGCTGGACCACAGCCCGCGGACGGTGACCGCCGCCCACAGCGCCGCGGTCGCGGCGACCACGGCGATCAGCACCGAGAGGGCCACGGTCGGCGCCGCGTAGTCGATGCTGCCGTGCACGGTCATCGCGGCCATCCCGATGTAGTGCATGGCCGCCACCCCGAGCCCCGTGAACACCCCGGCCGCCGTCAGCACCTTCGGCCGCGAGCCCAGATGGCCGACGAGGAAGACGCCCACGGCGGTGACGGCGATGGCGACGAGGAGGCTCAGCACGGTCAGCCGGGTGTCGTACGCGATGTCCGAGCCCTCGGCGCGGAATCCCATCATCGCGATGAAGTGCATCGTCCAGATGCCGCAGCCCAGCGAGACGGCGGCCAGCGACAGCCAGCCGTTCTTCCGGCCCCGGTCGCCCCGGCGCAGCGAACGCACCGTGCAGCGCAGTCCGAGCGCGGACCCCAGGCAGGCCATCAGATAGGCGGCGACGGGCGTCACCGCGCCGTAGTGGAACTCGGTCACCGTGGCAGCCACGACGCGATCCCCTTCTCGTGGTTCCGTCGGGCTGTGGCACCGGGAACGGCTGGTCGAAGCGGTCGCGGACGGCGCACCGCGCCGCTCAATCAATCACATGGGGCTCGATATCCTGAACTTCGGATCTTATGGTGATTATCACTGCGGGGACGGCTATGCGGCTTTTCACAAAGAAAGCGGTGGCCGCGTCACCCGTTACTCTGGGCGCGTCACCGGGTCGGGGCGACGCCCCGCCGACTCTCCGCGGGGGGACCTTTCCACCATGCTCCGGGCTCTGATGTATCTCCTGCCGCTCGCCCTGACGATCTACGCGTTCATCGACTGCCTGAACACCCCTGAGGACGAGGCCAAGCATCTTCCCAAGATCGCCTGGGTCTTCATCATCCTGCTGTTCTGGATCGTCGGCCCGATCGTGTGGCTCGCCGCGGGCAAGATGCGCGAGGTGCCGGCCGGCGGCCGCACCCCGTCCGAATGGCACCGCAACCACCGCCAGCGGTGGGTGGCGCCGGACGACAACCCCGAGTTCCTGAAGTCCCTCAAGGAGGAGAACGCGAAGGACGAGGAGGTCCTCAAGGACTGGGAGGCCGATCTGCGCCGCCGCGAGGACGAACTGCGCCGGCGCGAGGGCGGCACCGGCCCCGGGGAGCCCGCGCCCGGCACCTGAGCCCGCCGCCCCGCCCCGTAGCCGATCGTTCGAAAATCTTGACCGCCCTCCAACACCCGCCCGATATCCTGGTGTTGACGGTGTGACAGATCGTCGTGCCGAACGGTGCTGGGGGTTCTGTGGAGCGCGAGCTGTACGGGCGCGAGGCCCTGTTCGACGACGACGGGCTCGCGGCACGTCTGACCGGCCTCACCCCGCACGGCGCCCGCCGGGTCACCCCCGAACACGGCGACGACCCGCCCGTCGTGGTGCTGACCGGCGGCCGGGGCATGGGCAAGACCGCCGCGCTCAAGCAGCTGCGCACCCTCTACCGGGAGATCACCCCGCTCGCCCTGGCCGACTGCGAGAACGTCCGCCCGCCTCTGGACCCGGGCCCCGCCTGGACCCCGGTCACCGCCGTCCTGCCGGAACTGGCCACCCAGCTCACCGCCCGGGTGCACGGCGCCCGCCCCGTCCCCTTCCCCCGGCTCAGCCTCGGCCTGGTCGCGGTCGCCTCGGTCTCCTGGCGGCGCGAGGACGAATCCCGGGCCCAGCGCGACCTCCAGTCCCTCGGCCCGGTCCTGGCCACCGTCGACAGCCGGGGCGACGCCGCCACCGGCTGGGTCACCAAGGTCCTGACCAAACTGGCCGCCGGGGCCTTCGACGCGATGGCCCCGATGGCCGGGATGATCGCCGAGGCGACCGTCGAGACCGTCCTGGAGGAGTCCTTCAACCGCTTCCAGCGGCGCACCGCCCAGTGGTACGGCGGCTATCCGCACGCCGGCGGCAACGGCCGGATCGGGCTGCGGCAGCTCGCCGTCGACTTCGAACGCGGCGGCGACCTGCGCCGCCGCGCCCAGGACCACCTCGTCCTCGCCCTGGTCGAGGACCTGGTGCAGGCGTACGGCGGACTGGCGCGCGGCGCCCGGCGCGGCCGGCCCCTCCTGCTCCTCGACAACGCCCACACCCCGCTCGGCCGGCAGCTCCTCGAACCGCTGCTGCGCCGGCGGGCGGCCGGGGTCCGCGACCGGATCGCGGTGATCGCCACCTCCCGCGTCCGGGACCACGCCGGACTGAGCCACGCCGTGCGCCACCGGCTCCCCGAGGTCGCCCACGCCTCGCACTGGACCCGGTCCACCGAGGTCACCTCCGGCATCCTCGCCGTGGCCCTCACCCCGCTGGACCCCGAGCACGTCCGCACCGCACTGGACCGGCACGATCCGCGCGGACGCACCCCCGCCGGACTGGCGCGCGGAGTGCACCGGCTGACCGGCGGCCGGCCGCTGGGGGTGGCCCTGCTGGCCCAGGCGGCGGGCGAGGCACCCGAGCCGGGCACCCTGGTCCCCGGCGCGCTGCTCGACAGCACCGTGGAACTGCGCGAGGACCGGCCGCCCCTGCGCGTGGCCGGTGAACTGCTGGAGCGGCTGCTGCCGGGGCAGCGCGCCGACGTGCTGAGCGTGCTGGCCGCCGCGCACGGCGAGGACTCCGCCCGGCTGCTGGCCACGGCCCGGCTGCGCGGCCGACTCGACGGCGACGTGGCGCTGCGGGTGCGCGACGCCCTGCGCTCCGAGGGCTGGCCCGCGGACCCGGACCACTTCGTCGGCGATCCGCTGCTGCGCGCCCTGCTGCTCCACCGGCTGCGCTTCCAGGACGGCGATCCGCCGGACCACGCGGTCTGGCGGGCCGTCCACGAGACCCTGCGCTCGGCGTACGCGGCGGGCGGCGCCTGCCCGAGCGAACCGCACCGGCTCCACCAGGAACTGGTCCTGGGCGCCGCCGAGGACTGCGTGACCCATCTGCGGGTGCGGTTCGCCCGGCCGGACGTGCTGAGCTGGCTGGGCACTCTGCGCTTCATCGCCTCCGCCCCCTACCCGCGACCGCCCGGCCGCACCGGACCCGACCCCCGGCGGGACGTCGCCCTGGGCCGGGAGCCCTCGTCCGACGACGAACGGGCCGCGCTCGCCGGACTCGACGAACGCGCCGCCGAACTCCAGCTGCAACTGCGCCGGCTGCTGCACGCCGTCTGGCTGCTGTCCGATCCGCTGGCCCTGCCCGACGACGAGGTGATCGACAAAATGGCGCACGAGCTGCGGCAGCTGTCCGGCCGCCACCCGACCGGGCACGCGGTGCTCTGGGACGCGGCCACCCACTGGCCCCGCGATCTGCGGGAATGGCGGGCCCCCTCCATGCCCCCGGGCGCCGCACCGGACGGGGGCGGCCCGCATGCGTAACCCGCTGCGCTACCGCCTCTGGTGGACGACCCGGCAGAAGATCGTCACCTCCGTGGTGGCGGGCGCGCTCCTCGTCTCCACCGGCTGGTACGGGATCGACCGCCTCACCGCCCCCGAGGACCGCTCCTGCGCCCCGGGCATCGCCCGCCCGCAGGGCAGCGAGGAGTGCGTCGGCGTCTCCGGCGACGGATACGACTTCGGGCAGTCCCAGCTCACCGCCGTCGCCGCCGCCATCGGCCGGGAGAACGCCGCGCTGAAGCCCGGCCGGTACGCGACGGTGGCCCTGCTGCTCCCGCTCACCTCCACCGACGCCTCCATGAAGACCAAGGTGCTGCACGAGCTCCAGGGCGCGTTCGCCGCGCAGTACCGGGCCAACCACCACGCCAACGGCCAGGTCCCGCAGATCCGGGTGGTGCTCGCCAACACCGGGAGCAACAGCCTGCTCTGGCGTCCCGTGGTGGAGCGGCTGCGGTCGATGACCGGCGCCCCCGACCGGCTCCGCGCGGTCTCCGGCGTCGCGATCAGCAGCACCCAGGCCAAGGACGCGGTACGGGAGCTGACCGGGGCCGGAATCCCGGTCGTCGGCTCCACCATCACCGCCGACGACATCGCCAACGGCCCGGCCGGCGACCCGTACCCCGGACTGGCCCGGGTCTCGCCGACCAACAGCGACGAGGCCCGCGCGCTCGCCTCGTTCGGCGAGGTGAAGGCCGACAAGGCGCTGCTCGTCCAGGACACCCGGCGCGGCGACCACTACACCGACACCCTGAAGTCGGCGTTCAGCACCCTGCTGAAGGGCTCACGGTACGAACCGGAGCTGTTCACCTCGCGCGAGGACCCCTACGACGAGGGCACCACGGCCAACACCTTCGAGCAGATCACCCATCTGATCTGCGACACCGACGCCGACACCGTGTTCTTCGCCGGCCGCCACGTCCAGCTCCGGCAGTTCGTCAACGCGCTGGGCGCCCGCGGCTGCCAGAGCCGCGGCTTCACCGTCCTGACCGGCGACGAGGGCTCGTACCTGGGCGACGACAGGAAGCTCGACCGGGACGCGCTGCGCCGGAAGGTCACCGTGCGGTACGCCTCGCTCGCCCACCCGGACGCCTGGCCCCCGGCCGCCGCCGGGAAGAAGCGGCCGACCGGCGGCTCGGCGGAGGACTACCGCGCGTTCACCACCCTGCTCGCCGAGGTCGGCAAGGCCCCCGCCGGACCGATCGGGCCGACCGCGCACGACGATCTGACCGACGGACAGGTGATCATCGCCCACGACGCCATGACCCTCGCGGTGACGGCCGTCCGGCGCGCCACCACGGATGGCAAGCGGCTCCCGGACCTGGCGGACGTGGGCGGCCAGTGGCCCCGGGTGAAGGGCTCGCTGCGGGTGCGCGGGGCGAGCGGCTGGATCTGCCTGGACAACCACGGCAACCCGTACAACAAGGCCGTGCCCGTCGTGGAGCTGGCCCCCGACCCGCCGCACCAGCGCTTCGCCGCCCTGGCCTGGCCGGAGGGGAAGCCGCCCGCCGAGCAGTGCCTGCCCCCGGCGTCCGCCCGCTGACCGCGTACGCAGACGGCCCGGCCCCGCGAGCGCGGGACCGGGCCGTCGTGGCGTCGGGGCTCAGACCCCGGCGTAGGAGTGCTTGCCGGTGACGAAGATGTTGACGCCGTAGTAGTTGAAGATCCAGCAGCCGAAGGCGATCAGCGCCAGATAGGCGGCCTTGCGGCCCTTCCACCCGGCGGTGGCGCGGGCGTGCAGATAGCAGGCGTAGGCGACCCACGTGATGAAGGACCAGACCTCCTTGGGGTCCCAGCCCCAGTAGCGGCCCCAGGCGTCGCCCGCCCAGATCGCGCCCGCGATGATCGTGAACGTCCACAGCGGGAAGACGGCCGCGTTGATCCGGTACGAGAACTTGTCGAGCGTCGAGGCGGACGGCATCCGGGAGAGCACCGAGTGCGCGAAGGTGCCCGGCTCCCCGCCGTTGGCGATCTTGTTCTCGTAGCTGTCGCGGAACAGGTAGATCAGCGTGCCGATGCCGCCGATGAAGAAGACCGCGCCGCAGATGATCGCCGTGGAGACGTGGATCCACAGCCAGTACGAGTGGAGCGCGGGCACCAGCTGGTCGCTGGAGGTGTAGAGGACCGTGGTCGCCAGGCCGAGGTCCAGCAGGACGGCGGTGACCAGGATCAGCCCCATCCAGCGGACGTTCTTGCGCAGGCCGAGCAGGGTCAGGTACGTGCCGACCGCCACCGTGGAGAAGGTGATGGAGAACTCGTACATGTTGCCCCAGGGGGCGCGCTGCACCGACATCGCGCGGGTGATGACGCCGCCCGCCTGGATCAGGAAGGCGAGCACGGTCATGGAGACCGCGATCCGCCCGTAGAGGTCGCCCTGGAAGGTGCCGCCGGCGGCGCCGGGCCCGTCCGGGACGTCGCGGGAGCCCGGCGCCGACCGGGTGACGATCGTCGGGCGCTCCAGAACGGCGGTGCCGCCGCCCTTCTGCGCCACCCGGACCTTCACCGTGCCGGCCGCGGCCTGCTCCGGGGTCAGCGCGGCGGCGGTGCGGCCGACCTTGCTGCGGCTGCCGAACACCCATTCCGCGATGTGCGCGAAGAAGGCCAGGGTGTAGACGGCCATCGACGAATAGATCAGCACATTGCTGGTGTGCGCCAGGTTCTCATTGGTCGCGGCGGCGAGATTCACTTCTCAGCCCCTTCGGCAGGCTCTGCGGTGGACGCCTCGTCGGCGTCCTTTTCGGTGTCGGGCGCGGTGGGCGCCTCGGCGTTGAGCGTGACCGCGAGACCGGCCAGCTCCTCGGGAAGTTTCGCGGACTCGCTGCGGCCGAGCCCCGCCATTTCGACGACGGTCACCCCGTCCGCTCCGCGCACGGCCCGGACCCAGACCCGGCGCCGCTGGATGAACAGCGAACCGGCGAGCCCGGCGATCGCGGCGACCGCCCCGCCGAGCGCCCAGCCACTGGCCGGCTGCTCGGAGATCTGGAAGCTGGCCCACTCCTGAAGGCCCTCGAAGGTGATGGAGCCGGCCCCGTCCGGCAGCTTCATCGTCTCGCCGACGAGGAGGCGCTGCTTGAGCTTGTTGCCCTTCGCGTCCTCGAACGGCTTCATCTTCGTGGTGTCCAGCTGGTACACGTTCTGCGCGATGCCGGAGTCGACGCCGAGCGAGCCGTGGAAGCCGTTGAGCGCGAGGACGGGGAAGTCGGCGGCCGGGAACTGCGACCACATCGTGCCCTTGCCCTTGCCGGCGAAGGTCGGCACGAAGAACGCCTGGAAGCCCAGCTGCTCCTTCTTGCCGTTCTTGTCGCGGTAGCCGTCCAGCACCTTGACCGCACCGCTCGACGTGACGTTGTTGTCGAGGGGCAGCAGCGGCACGGCGGCCTTGTAGACCTCCTTGCCCCGGCCGTCCTTGACGGAGATGACGGGGGCGTAGCCGTGGGCGTTGAGGTAGACCTTGGTGCCGTCGACGACGAGGGGCTCGTTGACCTTGACGACCCTCTTGCGCGGCGTGCCGTACGCGCCCTCGGTGTAGGTGATGTGGGCCTCGTACGTCCTCGGCGTGCCGATCTGCGGGCCGCTGCGCTCGTAGGTGCCCTTGAAGTCGTCCAGGGTGAAGCTGAACGGGGTCAGCCCGTCGTTGTCGAAGAGCGAGCCGGACTTGAAGTCGTCGTACTGGGTGATCGTGTTGGAGAAACCGTCGCCCTCGACGATCAGCTTGGCGCCCTCGGACTTGAAGAGCTGCCCCACGGCGAAGGCCACCAGCATCACGATCAGCGCGACGTGGAAGACCAGGTTGCCGGCCTCGCGGAGGTAGCCCTTCTCGGCGGCGACGGCGTCCCCGGTGGAGTGGACCCGGTAGCGGCGCTTGCGGAGCATCGCGACCGCCGCCTCCTGGACCCGCTCGGGCTCGGTCGCGGTGCGCCAGGTGGTGTACGCGGGCAGCCGCGTGAGGCGCTTGGGGGCACCCGGCGGGCGGCTGCGGAGCTGGCCGACGAAGGTGCCGGTGCGCGGCACGATGCAGCCGATGAGCGAGACGAACAGCAGGATGTAGATCGCGGAGAACCACACCGAGCTGTAGACGTCGAAGAGCTGGAGCTTCTCGTAGAGCGGCGTGACGGTGGTGTGCGTGTTCTTGAACGTCTCCACCTTGAGCTGGTCCACGCTGTTCTGCGGGATCAGCGAGCCGGGGATCGCGCCCAGCGAGAGCAGGAAGAGCAGGATCAGGGCGACCCGCATGGAGGTGAGCTGGCGCCAGAACCAGCGGATCCAGCCGATCACCCCCATGGCGGGGAGGTTCGCCGGGGACTCCTCGCGCGGGGCGGTGGAGAGCTGGGATCCGGCGGCGCCCAGATCGGACGTGCCGTCCCGCTCCTCCCGCTCCTCAGTGGCGTTCGACGTGGTCTTGCTCATCGGTACTCAGATCCCCACCTGGAAGCCGGACGACCAGCCCTGCAGTTCCTGCATCATGCTGCTCCATGCGCCGGTCAGCAGGAGCAGCCCGGTCACGATCATCATGCCGCCGCCGATGCGCATGACCCAGGCGTAGTGGCGCTTGACCCAGCCGAACGCGCCGAGCGCCTTGCGGAAGGCGACGGCGGCGAGCACGAAGGGCAGACCGAGACCGGCGCAGTACGCGACGGTCAGTATCGCCCCGCGTCCGGCGGTGCCCTGGTCCATCGCCAGGATGGAGACGGAGCTGAGCGTCGGGCCGAGGCACGGGGTCCAGCCGATGCCGAAGAGCGCGCCGAGCAGCGGCGCCCCGACCAGGCCGGTCACCGGCTTCCTGTGGATGCGGAACTCGCGCTGCGTCATCCACGGCATCAGGCCCATGAAGAAGAGCCCCATGAGGACCATCAGGACGCCGAGCACCTTGGTGAGCGGGCCGCTGTTGGCCTGGAGCGTGTCGCCGAAGTAGCCGAAGAGGGCGCCGCCGGAGACGAAGACGGCGGTGAAGCCGGCCACGAAGAGCGAGGCGCCGGCGACCATGCGGCCGCGCCGGGCGTCGGCCAGATCGGCGCCGCTGACCCCGGTGACGTAGCTGAGGTAGCCGGGGACGAGCGGCAGGACGCACGGCGAGAAGAAGGAGACGAGTCCGCCGAGCAGGGCCAGCGGCAGGGCGGCCAGCAGCGCTCCGCTCAGAACCGTCTCGTTCTGGGTGACAACGGCGAGGGCGGTCACCTGATCACTTCTCCGCGATCAGCGGGTCGATCATCTCGCGCAGCCGGGTGTCGTCGAGCGGGCCCACGTAGCGGGCGGCGAGCTTGCCCTCGCGGTCGATGACCACGGTCGAGGGGATGGACTGGAGCTTGAACGTGCCCTTGGGGAAGCGGAGGAGGAGCTTTCCGGTCGGGTCGTAGAAGCTCGGGTAGGTGACCCCGAAGTTCTCCTCGAAGCTGATGGCCTGGGCGCGCTCGGGGTCCCGGGTGTTGACGCCGACGAACTGGACGCCCTGGTCGGCGGTGGCCTTCGCGACCTTGGTGAAGTACTTCGCCTCCAGCCGGCAGGGGGCGCACCACGAGCCCCAGGCGTTGAGGACGACGACCTTGCCCTTGTAGGCGGAGAGGTCGAGCTGCTTGCCGTCCAGGGTCTCGCCGTCGAGCTTCGGGGCGTCGGCCCGCTCGCCCCGGGCCGCGGTCGAGATGCCGGTGGTGCCGGTGACGAAGTTGGTGTCGCCGCCGCCACTGGTCGTGTTGCCGGATCCGCACGCGCTCAGGGTGAACGCGAGCGCGACGGCCGCCGCGGGGGCGGCGAGCAGGGTGAAGCGGCGTCGGGGTACGCGGCCATGGCTCATGTGAAAAGTTTCGCATGGCGGTTTCGGGGATCTTGGGCACCCCCCTCCGTGCCCGTAAAGCCCGTTGTCAGGCGCGTTTAAAGAAGGAGTTCCAGCCGCCCGCGGGCGCCTCGCCGACCTGGAGCGTACGGAGCTTGGCGAGCACCGCCGGATCCTGTACGTCGAGCCAGTCGACGAACTGACGGAAGGAGACGAGGCGCACATCCGGCTTCCCCGCGATGTGCTTGAGCGCCCCTTCGACGGCATCCATATAGATACCACCGTTCCACTCCTCGAAGTGATTTCCGATGTAGAAGGGCGCGCGGTTCGTCTCGTAGGCGCGCTGGAATCCCTTGATGTACGACTGGGTGGCCTGGTCGCGCCAGCCGGGATAGCGGGTGGGCATTCCCCGGGTCGAATTCCGCGACTGGTTGGCCAGGATGTTGTAGTCCATCGACAGCACCTCGAAGGTGTGCCCGGGGAAGGGGATGCCCTGGAGGGGCAGGTCCCAGACGCCCATGCGCTTGCTGGGCCAGACCTGGGTGCCGCCGGGCGAACTGGCGTCGTAGCGCCAGCCGAGCCGTTTGGCGGTGGGGAGCAGATTGTCCTGTCCGAGCAGACAGGGGGTGCGCCCGCCGACGAGTTCCTTGCGGTAATCGAAGGGCAGTGGATCGAGGTCGGTCCAGCCGGTGTTCGTGCGCCATTCGGTGACGAAGGAGACCGCCTGGTCGATTTCGCTCTGCCACTGGTCCGCGGTCCAGTTGGCCACCGATCCGGAACCGGCGCAGAAATGGCCGTTGAAGTGCGTGCCGATCTCGTGGCCGGCGAGCCAGGCCCGGCCGACGTTCTTCAGCGTCTCCTTGATGTGGCCGTCGGTGAGATAGCCGATGTCGGAGGCGCCGACGGGGTTGCCCGGCGGACGGTAGAGGGTTTTCTTCGATTCGGGCAGCAGATAGAGCCCGGAGAGGAAGAAGGTCATCGACGCGTCGTGCTGCTCGGCGAGTTCGAGGAATCGCGGGAAGAGCCCGTTGCCGACCTCGCCGGCCCCGTCCCAGGAGAAGATCACGAACTGCGGGGGCGTCTGGCCGGGCTCCAGCGGCAGCGGGGCGGCCGGCTGGCGCGGCTGCTTGCCGGTGTCGGCGGTGGAACCGTCCCCGATCGCACGGACGTGCTTCTTGTCGGGTGCCCTGCCCTTGACCGCGCCGTCGGCGCCCTTCTCCCCCCGGGCCCCCGTGTCCGGTGCGGTCCGGCCGGTCTCCGGCGAACCCGAGGAACCGCAGCCCGCCACCCCGACGGCGGCGGCCGCCCCGAGTCCGGCTCCGAGCAAACCCCTTCGGCTGATGTCGCGCATGCGGTTCCCATCTCCGGTCGTATTGCCTCAAGTCCATACAAACTGGCAATGACTTAGATGGGCGGCGCAACACGGAGGTTCCTCGAATTAACACACAATTCTTTACGGAACCAGGGCGCGGCGATGACCGAACACCAGACCTACGCCGAAACCGCACCGAACCTCGCGAAGGGAAACACGGGATGACCGGATTCCGCCCGGTCGGGCTCACTCCTGAGCAAAAACGAGCCGGGAGCGATCACATCCGCTCCCGGCCATCCGCCTCCGGTCCCGCCGCGAGAAGGGTCAGGCGCCGAACCCCTTCGACGCACCCTTGACCGGCTTGGCCCCGGCCAGCAGGTGCGCCGGCACCAGATCCCGGGCCGGCTCGGTGTACCCGACCGAGACGATCTTGTCGCCCCGGTACGTGAAGCTGGTCAGCGAGGCCAGCGTGCACTGCCGCTTGCGCGGGTCGTGCCAGAGCCGGCGCCGCTCCACGAAGCTGCGGACGATCCAGATCGGCAGCTGATGGCTGACGCAGACCGCCTCGTGGCCGCGCGCCGCGTCGCGGGCCGCGTCCAGGGCGCCCATCATCCGCACGACCTGCTCGATGTACGGCTCGCCCCAGGACGGCCGGAACGGGTTGGTGAGGTGCTTCCAGTTGTCGGGCTTGCGCAGCGCGCCGTCCCCGACGCCGAAGGTCTTGCCCTCGAAGACGTTGGCCGCCTCGATCAGCCGCTCGTCGGTGGCGAGGTCGAGCCCGTGCGTGGCGGCGATCGGCGTCGCCGTCTCCTGGGCCCGCTCCAGCGGGGAGGCGACGACATGGGTGATGTCGCGCTTCTCCAGGTGCTCGGCGACCCGGTCGGCCATCTTCCGGCCCAGCTCGGAGAGGTGGTAGCCGGGACGGCGCCCGTAGAGCACGCCCTCCGGGTTGTGCACCTCCCCGTGGCGCATCAGATGGACGACGGTGAGGTCGGCGCTGCTCTTGTCACTCATGCGGTGGCCTCCGATGCGGCACGGGCGGCGGCGGGCAGCGCGGCGGCGATCCGCTCGACGGCCCGGGTGTCGTGGGCGGTGGAGACGAACCACGACTCGAACGCGGACGGCGGGAGGTAGACCCCCTGCGCCAGCATCGCGTGGAAGAACGGGGTGAAGCGGAAGGCTTCCTGCCGCTTGGCGTCCTCGTAGTTCCGCACGGGGCCCTCCGTGAAGAAGACGGAGAACATGTTGCTCGCCGCCTGCACGGTGTGCGCCACGCCCTCCTTGGCCAGGGCCTCGCTCACCAGTCCCCGGATCTCCGCGGAGACCGCGTCGACCTTCGCGTACGCGGCGTCGTCCAGCAGCCGCAGCTGGGCCAGCCCGGCGGCCGTCGCGACCGGGTTCCCGGACAGCGTGCCCGCCTGGTAGACCGGGCCGGCCGGGGCCAGGTGCGCCATCACGTCGGCGCGCCCGCCGAAGGCCGCGGCCGGGAAGCCGCCGCCCATGACCTTGCCGAAGGTCATCAGGTCGGGCCGCACCCCGTCGACGCCGAACCAGCCGGCCTTCGAGGTACGGAAACCGGTCATGACCTCGTCGGAGATGTAGAGCGCGCCGTTGGCGGCGCAGATCTCCTTGAGCCCCGCGTTGAACCCGTCCAGCGGCGGGACGACGCCCATGTTGCCCGGGGACGCCTCGGTGATCACACAGGCGATCTCGCCCGGCTGCGCGGCGAAGGCGGCCCGTACGGCCTCCAGGTCGTTGTACGGCAGCACGAGGGTGTCGCCCGCCTGCGCGCCGGTGACCCCGGGCGTGTCCGGCAGCCCGAAGGTGGCCACCCCGGACCCGGCGGAGGCCAGCAGCGCGTCCACGTGGCCGTGGTAGCAGCCGGCGAACTTCACGACCTTGGGCCGGCCGGTGAAACCGCGGGCCAGGCGGATCGCGGACATGGTCGCCTCGGTGCCGGACGACACCAGCCGCACCTGCTCCACGGGCTCGACCCGGGCCACGATCTCCTCGGCCAGCGCGACCTCGCCCTCGCCCGGCGTACCGAACGAGGTGCCGCGGGCGACGGCCTCCTGGACTGCGGCGATGACCTCGGGGTGGGAATGGCCGAGAATCATCGGCCCCCACGAGCACACGAGGTCGACATACTCACGACCGTCGGCATCCGTGAGGTACGGACCCGTACCGGACACCATGAACCGGGGCGTACCGCCCACGGCCCGGAAAGCACGGACGGGAGAGTTCACGCCGCCGGGCGTCACGAGGGACGCGCGGTCGAAAAGCGTCTGCGAAACTGGGGCGTCATAGGGAAAGCTCACACATGCCATGGTGTCAGAGCCGCGGACGGAGTTGCGGACAGGTGTTTCACCGCACTCCCGCGGGGGAGGTCACTGACACGATGATCGGGTTGCGCGGCGGGGGCTGTGTCTCCTAGTTAAGTAGTCGGGTGGATGAGATATGCATCGCGGTGGCGGAGTGGGCGAGGGCACCGACGGCCTGGGGCCCGAGCCTGCCCGGCGGGGCCGGCACCGGCGCGAGCGCGAACAGGACGTGCCGTCCGGTGACGCGCGGCTGGCGGGTGCCGGAGGCAGGAGCGGCCGGGTGGGGGTGACCTACAAGTACTTCGGCGCGCCCGACGGCGCCACGGCTGCCCGGGTGCCCATCTCCATGCGCCCGGAGGAGCTGGGCGGCGACGAGCTGGGCATGGGCGGGATGTTCACCAAGATCAAGCCGGAGACGGTGGCCGCGATGGTCCTCACCGGCATACAGGGCATACCTCTGCACAAGGTCCCGCCGCTGGAGCTGGTCGTCCTCCACCCGGACTACGCGGTGGTCAAGCTCCCCATGACCGTGGTGGACCCGCTGCGCGGCGTGGGCGAGGAGTCCGTCGGCGCGGCGGCCTTCATCTGGTCGACGGTCCCGGACCGGGGCGGCCCGCGCGACGCGTTCAACGTGTACCAGCTGCTCCACGAGTGGCAGGACTTCAGCCACCGGCTGCACGACGCGGGGCACCAGGCGTACTGCCTGGTGTGGCCGTAGGCACCGGACCCACCCCGCGGCCCGGCCCGTCCGCGACCGCCGGGCCGAACACACTCCCGCCGAACGCGCGGCCCGGTCCGGGACCTCCCGCCGAACACACGGTCCAGCCACCGCGCCCACGGCTCCGACCTGCACGAAGAACGCTTCCTGGCCACCACATTCCGGCCATTCATTGGCCGAAGAATGATCTTCAGCTGACCTGCCGGACCTGCCGATGCACGGGGCACCGACATCGAGGGAGGTCTGCCGTGGGCGACATTCTGCTGGCGCTGTCCATTCCCGTGCTGGTCTTCGCCAGCGGCCTCTACGCCCTGGCCGAGACCTGGTGGCGGCGACGCCACCCGGCGCCCCCGTCCCCGTACACCCACCAGGCGGCCCGGCTGGCCGAACAGGCCATGCTCCGGGACGCCGAACGCATCGTGGACGCGGCCTACGGCACCGTCGAGGGGCTGTACGACGGACCGGGGGCGCAGGCCCGTCCCGGCGCCGCCCCGGCACCCGACCGCGAGCGGGCCAGGGCGCGCCCGTAGCGCCGTAGCCGTAACAGGGAGCCCGCAGCGCCGCGCCGTGCCGCGCCGGGCCGCAGTCAGTGGCGGCCCCTAGGATCTGCCGCCATGTCCGATCCCCAGGGCCCCCGGCGCGACACCCGGGGCATCGTCGACGCCCCCGCCCTGTTCGCGCGGGTGCGCTTCCGCCGCCGGATGCCGGCCCCGGAGCTGCGGCCGTATCTGGAGCACTACTGGCTGATCGACTGGGACCTGCCCGAGCCGTACGACTCCCGGCTCGTCCCGCACCCGAGCGTGAACCTGGTCTTCGGCCGCTACGCCGGCTGCGGGGACCGGAAGGCCGGATCGGCCGAGGTCGCGGGGATCGGTCTCGGGCTCTTCACCCAGCGGCTGGAGGAGACCGGACGGGTCTGCGGGGTGCAGTTCCGGCCCGGCGGCTTCCGGCCCTTCGCACCGGGCGCGCCGGTGTCCCGGTGGACCGGGCGGCGGCTCCCGGCGGCCGGGGTCCTCACCCCGCCCGCCCCGCCCTCCGCGGTACTGGACGCCGGGGACGAGGACGCCCGGGTCGCGGCGCTGGACGCGTATCTGCTGGCGCTCGGCCCCGCACCCGACCCGCAGGCCCACCGGGCGATGGCCCTGGCCGAGCTGGTGCGCACCGACCGCACGGTCCGCCGCGTCGACGGACTGGCCCGCGCGGAGGGCGTGTCGGTGCGCTCCCTGCAACGGCTGTTCGCCGCGTACGTCGGCGTCGGGCCCAAGTGGGTCATCCTCCGCTACCGCATCCACGAGGCACTGGAACGGGCCGAGTCCGGACCCGGGGTGGACTGGGCGGCGCTCGCCGCCGACCTCGGCTACAGCGACCAGGCCCATCTGGTCCGGGACTTCACCGCCACGCTCGGGGTACCGCCGACCGCGCTCGCGGACCCTGAGGGGCCGGCCCGGCACCCGGACGCGGAACCTCCCGGATAATCATCTGCGTGACGCAGCTTATGTGTGGCACAGTGAAACCCGTCGGGCCGCCACGCGGCCCGGACCCGCCACCCCACCCCGCATCCGAGGAGACCCCTCCCCCATGACCACACTCGTCACCGGCTCCCGGGGCCGCGTCGGCTCCGCCCTCGTCACGCTCCTGCACGGCGACGGCCGTAGCGTGCGCGCCGCCTCCCGCCGCCCCCGGGAACTCGCACTCCCGGACGGCGTGCCCGCCGTCGCCTGCGACCTCAGCGACCCCGCCACCTTCGCCCCCGCCCTGGAGGGCGTCGACTCCGTCTTCCTCTACGCCGAGCCCTCCCACATCACCGCGTTCACGACCGCCGCCGAACGCGCCGGAGTCGAGCACATCGTCCTGCTCTCCTCCAGCTCCGTCCTCGCCCCCGACCCCATCGCCAACCCCGTCGCCGCCCTCCACCACACCGTGGAACAGGCCCTGATCCGCTCCCCCCTCGCCACGACCCTGCTGCGCCCCGGCGCGTTCGCGGGCAACGCACGCCAGTGGTCCGCCGCCTTCCGCGCCGGGCGCCCCGTCGAACTGCCCTACCCCGACAGCGGCACCAGCCCGGTCGACGAGGCCGACGTCGCCGCATCCGCCCTCGCCGTCCTCACCGACCCCCGCCTGCGCGGCGGCGCGTACCACCTCACCGGACCCGCCTCCATGACCGTCGCCGACCAGGTCGAGACCGTCGGCCGCGCCTGCGGGAACCCGGTCGGCATGCGCCCCGTCACCCGCGAGACCTGGCTGGACTCCGTGGCCTCCTTCGTCCCCGAGGACATCGCCGTGGCCCTGCTCGACTACCAGGCCACCACCGACGGCCTGCCCGCCGAGGTCACCGACACCGTCCGGGAGCTGACCGGCCTCCCTGCCCGGACGTTCGCCGCCTGGGCCGCCGACCACGCCGACGCGTTCCGCCCCTGAGAACCGGGGCGGGCACCCGCCCCGCCACAACCCCGTGGCCCGCCCCCGGGGCCCGATGGCATCCTGGCCGGGTGAACGGACCCGAGATCACCTTCGAAGTCGCCCCCGAGCTGCGGCTCTTCGTCGCCCACGCACGGCGCGGCGGACGCACCACCGTCACCACCGACGGCGCGTCCACCCTCGGCCACGTCGTGGAATCCCTCGGCGTCCCGCTCACCGAGGCCGGACGGCTCCTCGCCGACGGACGCGCCGTCCCGGCCGCCCACATCCCGGCGGCCGGCGAACACATCGAGGTACAGGCCGTCCAGCGCCCCCAGCGGGTCCCCGGCGCACCCCTGCGCTTCCTGCTCGACGTCCACCTCGGCACCCTCGCCCGGCGGCTGCGGCTGCTCGGCGTCGACGCCGCCTACGAGAGCGAGGACATCGGGGACCCCGCCCTCGCCGCGCTCTCCGCACGCGAGCGGCGGGTGCTGCTCTCCCGGGACCGGGGACTGCTGCACCGGCGGGAGATCTGGGCCGGGGCCTACGTCTACAGCGACCGGCCCGATGAGCAACTGCGCGACGTGCTCGGCCGGTTCGCCCCGCCGCTCGCCCCCTGGACCCGCTGCACCGCGTGCAACGGCCCCCTCGCGGACGCTGACAAGGACTCCGTCGGGGACCGGCTGGAGGCCGGCACCCAGCGCTCCTACGACGTCTTCGCCCAGTGCGCCGACTGCGGCCGGGTCTACTGGCGCGGCGCCCACCACGCCCGCCTGGAGACGATCGTCTCGGAAGCGGTACGCGACTTCGGCGGCACGAGCCGGGCGGGCACCGCTGAGGGCGCGTGGTGAAAGTCCCGCCTGCTCGGCGGCGTCCGGCACGCACGGCTTAGGCCGCGCCCTCCCGCAACAGCGCGATCTGGGCGGCGCTCAGCTCCACGGTCCGGCGCATATGGCCGATGAGCAGCGCGATCTCGTCGTCGTCGTACGGCTCGAAGAGGGTGTCCCAGGGCCCCGAGAGCCGCTGCCAGACGGCCCCGACCTCGGCCATCCGCTCGGGCACGGGCGCCACGAGCACCCGCCGCCGGTCCGCCGTGTCCCGGGCGCGGGTCACGAAGCCGGCCCTCTCCAGCCGGTCGACCAGACGGGTGGCCGATCCGGTGGTGAGCCCGGTCAGCTCCGCGATCCGGCCGGTGGTGACCGGCCGCTCCTCCAGACCGAGCAGATTGAGGCACTGCAGGTCGGTGGGGTGGAGCCCCAGACGGTCGGCCACGGCCTGGTTGAACAGGGCGTACGACGCCATGTAGCGGCGCGAGGTGACGGCCAGCTCGGCCAGCAGGGCGCTGCGGCGGGGCGATGACTTCTGCGGCATGCAGAGAGTGTACGGCGCAGGGAATACCTGGGGGCGCGCCCCGCATGACACCCTGCTGCCATGTCCGTGGCCCGCTCCCTCGCGCTCTTCGTCCTCGCCGCCCTCTTCGAGATCGGGGGCGCCTGGCTGGTCTGGCAGGGAGTCCGGGACCACCGGGGCTGGGCGTGGATCGGCGCGGGCGCGCTCGCCCTGACCGCCTACGGCTTCGTCGCCACGTTCCAGCCGGACGCCGAGTTCGGCCGGGTGCTCGCCGCGTACGGCGGGGTCTTCGTCGCCGGTTCCATCGCCTGGGGCATGGTCGCCGACGGCTACCGGCCCGACCGCTGGGACGTGACCGGGGCGCTGATCTGCCTGGCCGGCATGGCCGTGATCATGTACGCCCCGCGCGACCACTGAGCGGCCGCTGCCTATCCTTGGCCCCGTACCGATCCGCTGTCCGAGGAGCCCGCCATGGCCGCCACCCCCATCGCCGTCGTCACCGGAGCGAGCAGCGGCATCGGCGCCGCGACCGCCCGGCACCTGGCGGCCGCCGGCCACCGCGTCGTGCTGACCGCCCGCCGCAAGGACCGCATCGAGGCACTGGCCGCCGAGATCAACGCGGCCGGCCACCAGGCGACCGCGTACCAGCTGGACGTCACCGACCGCGCCGCCGTCGACGAGTTCGCCACCGCCTTCGGCTCCCTCGCCGTCCTCGTCAACAACGCCGGCGGGGCGCTCGGCGCGGACCCGGTCGCCACCGGCGACCCGGACGACTGGCGCCGGATGTACGAGACCAATGTGATCGGCACCCTCAACGTCACCCAGGCCCTCCTCCCCGCCCTCACCGCGAGCGGCGACGGCACGGTGGTCATCCTCTCCTCCACCGCCGGCCACGGCACCTACGAGGGCGGCGGAGGCTACGTGGCCGCCAAGCACGGCGAGCACGTCCTCGCCGAGACCCTCCGCCTGGAGATCGTCGGCACCCCGGTCCGCGTCATCGAGATCGCCCCCGGCATGGTCCGGACCGAGGAGTTCGCCACCACCCGCTTCCGGGGCGACACCGAGAAGGCCGCCAAGGTCTACGCCGGCGTCGACGCCCCCCTCACCGCCGACGACGTCGCCGACACCATCACCTGGGCCGTCACCCGCCCCAGCCACGTCAACATCGACCTCCTGGTCGTCCGCCCCCGCGCCCAGGCCTCCAACTCGAAGGTGCACCGGACGGCCTAGGACGACGGGGGCCGGGGCTCGAACACTCCGGCCACTCGTTCGAGGGAATCGGCTCGATCCACCGCAATCCCGACGTGCTCCCTGCCTACGGTCGACGCACCTTCACGCAGATCGGCTCCCGGCCGGATAACGGTCCTGGCCGAGAGCCTCACCACCAAGGAAGTGGGCTTCCCGTGGCTGAGCACGACCCTAGCGCGCCCGCACTCTTCGAACTCGGCGCTCTTTCACCCCGTACGACCGGCTTCATGGACCTCACCGACGGCCGGTACGCCTACATGTTCGGCTTCATCCAGGCCGACGGGCATCTCCACGCCGGAACGGGCCGGAAGGGCCGTCTGAGCGTCGAGATCAATGTGCGCGACATCGCGATACTCCGGCAGTTCCAGCAGCTGACCCCGTACAACAGCAGCATCACCGAGCGCATCCGGTCCACCAACTTCTCCGAACGGCACCACTCCGCGATCTGGACCGTCTGCGCGCTCGAAGCCCGGTCCACCATCCACGGACTGGGCGTTCCCTACGGGCGCAAATCGCGGCGCATCACCCCGCCCCGCGTCGACTTCTCGGCCCGTGACTACCTTCGCGGCGTCATCGACGCCGACGGCTCGGTCGGCCTCACCGGCCAGGGGATTCCCTTCATCTCCCTGACCACGGCCAGCACGGCCGTGGGGGCCTACCTCTGCTTCTACGCGAAAAAGGTCACCGGGGCCCGGCGCATCATCTCGCGCAACACGCGCGACGGCGTCTACAACGTCATGTACACCATGGAAGCCGCGGTCGGCCTGGTCGATCACCTCTACTACCCCGGCTCCCTCGCGCTGAGCCGCAAGCAGGAGGCCGCGTCGGCCGTCCGTGCCTGGCAGCGCCCTCCGGGAACGAAGCCACGCGGCACGAACCGTCGCTGGAAGCCGTGGGAGGACGACGTCCTCCTCCGGCTCGACAGCGCCGACCTCGCGGCGCCCGAACTCGACCGGACCGTGGCCAGTTGCTCCGTCCGTCTGTGGCGGCTGAAATCGGGCCGGGCTCCGGCTCCCACCGGCCTGCCGTCCACGGGCTGACCGGCGCGTGGGCGGCAGCCACGGGACGATCCCCGCACCGGCTCCCGCCCACGCCTCAGCCCTTCACGCAGATGACCTGCTTCAGCTTCGCGACGACCTCGACCAGGTCGCGCTGCTGGTCCATGACCTGCTCGATCGGCTTGTAGGCGCCCGGGATCTCGTCCACGACGCCGGAGTCCTTGCGGCACTCCACGCCCCGGGTCTGCTCCTCCAGGTCCTTGGTCGAGAAGCGCTTCTTGGCGGCGTTGCGGCTCATCCTGCGGCCGGCGCCGTGGGAGGCGGAGTTGAACGCCTTCTCGTTGCCGAGGCCCTTCACGATGTACGTGGCCGTGCCCATGGAGCCCGGGATGATGCCCAGCTCGCCGCCGCCCGCCCGGATCGCTCCCTTGCGGGTGACCAGCAGGTCCATGCCCTCGTACCGCTCCTCCGCCACGTAGTTGTGGTGGCAGCTGACTTCCTGTCCGAAGGAGACCCTGGCCTTCTTGAACTCCTTGCGGACCACGTGCTTCATCAGCGCCATCATCGCGGCGCGGTTGTACTTCGCGTACTCCTGCGCCCAGTACAGGTCGTTGCGGTAGGCCGCCATCTCCGGGGTGTCCGCGAGGAAGACGGCCAGATCGCGGTCGACCAGGCCCTGGTTGTGCGCCAGCTTCTGCGCCTGTCCGATGTGGAAGTCGGCGAGCTCCTTGCCGATGGCCCGCGAACCGGAATGCAGCGTCAGCCAGACGGCACCGTCCTCGTCGAGGGACACCTCGATGTGGTGGTTTCCCCCGCCGAGCGTTCCCATCTGCTTCGTGGCCCGTTCCTGACGGAACCTGACCGCTTCGGCGACTCCGTCGAACCGCGCCCAGAAGTCGTCCCAGCGGACCGCCGCGAGGTCGGGGAGGCGGGACGGGTCGACCGGGTCCTCGTGCATGCCGCGGCCGACGGGGATGGCGCGCTCGATGCGGGAGCGGAGGCCGGAGAGGTCGCCGGGGAGGTCGTTGGCGGTGAGGGAGGTCTTGACGGCGGACATGCCGCAGCCGATGTCGACGCCGACGGCGGCCGGGCAGACCGCGCCGTGCATCGCGATGACGGAGCCGACGGTCGCGCCCTTGCCGAAGTGGACGTCGGGCATGACGGCGAGGCCCTTGATCCACGGCAGGGTGGCGACATTGCGCAGCTGGGCCATCGCGACGTCCTCGACGGAGGCCGGATCGGTCCACATCCGGATGGGAACCTTCGCACCCGGTACCTCTACATACGACATAATCCCTCGATTCCCCCGAAAAGTCTGAAAGCGCAAAACCGGCACCAAGATCGGCAAAAGAGTCGGCCGACCGGCGTTCGCGGCAGCGCGTGCGATACACATTGTCTCCACCGGCCGCCATCGGGCGGCAACCGTTTTTCGCGCGAAGGGAGCCCAGGACCGTGCGACGAATGGCGTACGTACCCGGCGCCGTGCTGATCGCCGTGCTCGTCGCCGGCTGCAGTGCCGGCGGTGAGGGCGACGCGTCCACCACCGACAGCAAGCCCGGCACCCTGGCCGCCTCCGCCGCCCCGCCGGGCAGGTACCGCACGCTCCCCGAGCCCTGCCGCGCCCTCTCGCTCAGCACCCTGAAGGACCTCCTGCCGGGCGCCGCCCAACTGCCCGAGGCCCAGCAGGAGAAGGTGTACGAGGGGACGCCCGCCGGGACCTTCGACACCGACCGGCGGGTGGGCTGCGCGTGGAAGTCGGACGCCGCCGAGGGCTCCCGCAGCCTCTCGGTGGACTTCGAGCGGGTCGTCTCGTACGACCCGGCCGTCAGCGACGACGACCGGGCCCGCGAGGTGTACGCGAAGAAGGAGGCCGCCGCCGATCTGCCCGCGTCCGGGCTCACGACCGACAGCGGGGACACGGGGGATACCAAGGGCGGGGACGGCGGCGGGAGCGGCACGGCGGCGCCCGGGGCCACCCCGAGCGCCGGGGCGGACGGGACCGCCGGGGTGCCCGCCGAGGACCTGCGGCCCCGGGTGCTCGATTCGCTCGGGGACAGCGCGTTCCTGGACGACGTGCTCACCCGCGCCGGCTCCACCGCGCGGCACCGCACGGTGAGCGTGGTGTTCCGCACATCGAACGTCATCGTCACCATCGCGTACACCGTGCAGCCCGCCCTGCCCACCGAGGTCCCCGACAGCGCGGAACTCCAGGACAAGGCCCAGGCACTGGGCCAGAAACTGGTCGACCGCTTCAGCGAATGACGCCGCCGCCGGAGCGCCGCGCCGGCCCCGGGCCCGGTCCGCGCGGCCCGGCGCCGAGGCGGCATCCGGCGTCCGTCCGTCGTACCGTGGCCCTCCGGAACACCGTCCCCGACCGTCTGGCAGCCCGACCCGCCGCGCCACCCGAGTGAAGGAACCATGCACCGATCAGCTCCGCGACTCGCCCGCATACTCGCCTGCGCCGCCGTTCCGGTGATGCTCGTCGTCGCCGGCTGCTCGTCGGACTCCGACGGCGGGAAGGAGGACGGCGCCGCGTCCTCGTCCGCCGCGCCCGAGCCGTCGAAGACGGCGCCGGCCGTCGCGCCGGCCAGGTTCGCCGAGCTGCCCGATCCGTGCCGGTCCGTCTCCGCCAAGACCGTCACCTCCCTGGTGCCCTCCGTGAAGACCAAGAGCGGCACCCGGAGCAAGTCCTCCGACGCCGCCGCGCGCGGCGGCTGCTCCTGGAACGGTCTGGACGACAACGGCGTCAAGGGCTCCCAGTACCGCTGGCTCGACGTCGGCTTCACCCGCTCCGCCTCCGACCAGGCGCTCGGCAGCGGTGCCGACCGGGCCGCCGAGGACTACACCAAGCAGGTCGCCAAGGCGCAGACGGCCGAGGGCGCGAAGAAGCTCGCGACCGTCCCCGTGGACGGGCTCGGCGAGCAGGCGACGGCGATCACGTACGACCTCAGCAAGACGGGTGAGGACTTCAAGTACGCGACGGTCATCGCCCGTACGGGCAACGTCGTCGTCACCGTCAACTACAACGGGGCGGGGTACGCGGGCGCGAAGACGCCCTCGGGCGCCGACATCCTGAAGGGCGCCCAGAAGGCGGCGAAGGAGGCCGTCGCCTCGGTCGCCGACGCCAACGCGGGGGCGTCGACCGCCCCCAGTGGCTCGGCGAAGCCCTCCGCGTCCGCGAAGACCGGCTGACCTCCCGTTACGCGCCCGCCCGGCTGCCGGCGGCCGGGTCCGTGCCCGGACGCGCGAAGCCCGGTTCCCGTACGGGGGCCGGGCTTCGCCCCTCCCCGCGCGACGCCCCGGCCGGGCGTGTGCCAGGCTGTGCCCGCCGGAAACGTATATGGGGAGGGGATCGCGGGTGGCCGCGATGCAGTTGACACGCACGCACCGGATACTCATCGGGCTCGTCATCGCCGGTGCGGTGCTCATCGCGGGGATCGGGTTCGCCGGGTCGTACGCGGCCGTGCGCGAACTCGCCATCGACAAGGGCTTCGGCACCTTCTCGTACTTCTTCCCGATCGGCATCGACGCCGGCATCTGTGTGCTGCTCGCGCTGGACCTGCTGCTGACCTGGCTGCGCATCCCCTTCCCGCTGCTGCGGCAGACGGCCTGGATGCTGACGGCGGCGACGATCGCGTTCAACGGCGCGGCGGCCTGGCCCGATCCGCTGGGCGTCGGCATGCACGCGGTGATCCCGGTGCTGTTCGTCGTGGCCGTCGAGGCGGCCCGGCACGCGGTCGGCCGGATCGCGGACATCACCGCCGACAAGCACATGGAGGGCGTGCGGCTCACCCGCTGGCTGCTGTCGCCGGTGCCGACGTTCCGGCTGTGGCGGCGCATGAAGCTGTGGGAGCTGCGCAGTTACGAGCAGGTCATCAAGCTCGAACAGGACCGGCTGATCTACCAGGCCCGGCTCCAGGCCCGGTTCGGGCGCAACTGGCGTCGCAAGGCGCCGGTGGAGTCCCTGATGCCGCTGCGGCTGGCCAAGTACGGTGTGCCGCTGGCCGATACGGGTCCGGCCGGGCTCGCCGCGGCCGGGGTGGAGCCGGTGCTGCTGCCCCCGTCCCCGGTCCCGGCCGCCGTGGAGGCGCCCGCCCCCGTCCCCGCGCAGCCCGAACTGGCCGCCGCGCCGCGGCAGGAGGGGGACGCCGGGCCGGAGGTCCAGCAGCACCAGCTCCCGCAGCAGTTCGTGGGGCAGGGGCCTCAGCAGCAGCCCGCCGGCCCCGGCGACCCCGACGCCGGTTCCGCCGAGAACCCGTGGTTCGCGACGCAGGCGCAGATGGACGCGTACGCGGGGGCGTACGACCCGTCCTATGTCGAGGGGCTCGAACCCTCCCCGGTGATGGTTCCCACGGGTCCGGGCGGGCGGATGCGTCCGCTGGGGGACGTCGGCACGATCGGCGCGGTCCCGGTGCAGGGGCCGATGCAGGTGCCCGTCCAGGGGCAGGTGCCGGTCCAGACGCAGACGCAGGTGCAGATGCCGGTCCAGGACCAGACCCAGGTGCCGGTCCAGGAGCAGGTGCCGGGGCCGGTCGTCGCGCGGGAGCGGATCGCGGTGCAGGAGCCGCTGGCCGCGCAGGTGCCCGTCTCCACGCAGGAGCAGGGTGCCGCCGCCCCGGCGGTCCAGGAGGAGCCGGTGCCGGTCGCGGAGGCGGCCGAGGAGTGGGCCGAGAAGTGGGCGCAGGAGGACGCCGAGTTCAGCGAGCTGGCGTACGAGGTGTTCGCGAAGTTCGTGCGGGAGAACAACACGTATCCGAGCATCGAGGTGCTCGACATACATCTGTCGGACGCCCACAATGTGCGTCACCCGCGCAGCCTGGCGCTGCTGCGGCAGCTGATGCACGGGTTCAAGAACCGCTACCACCAGGAGCAGGAGGCGGACCACATCGCGTGATCCGCTGAACCGCGCACGAACGACGAGGGCCGTCACCCGCAGGAGCGGGTGACGGCCCTCCGTGCTGCCCGGGGCGATGTCTCTTAAGGGGCACGGCCGATGCGTCCTAGGTCCTCTACATTTCGCCGCGCGGCCCGCCTAGATTCGTGGACGTACCGCAAATGAATACGAACCACGGCACGGCACGACAGCGCGAAGGCCGGTTCCCCGACCCAGGAACCACCCCCCTACCAGGCATTCTCTGTCGCCGCACATTCGCGTCACCCTTTCGTCTTTTCGGTCCGTTGTGCTTTTCGCCGTCCTTCCTTCGTCGGCTTCCGAACGATCCGTGCGCGCCTTTCCCCCTCGTCCGCTTCGCACAGTGAATTCCGCCGGCTCCGTCAATGAGAGGAACACCGTGTCCCGCGCCCTTCCGCTAAGAGCCGTGCTCGCCTCCGCGGCCGTTCTCACGGCGATCGCGCCGATAGCCCTGCCGGCCCCGGCCCTGGCCGCCGCCCCCTCCACGGCGGCCGCGGTCGCCGGCCGTCATGCCGGTCCGGCCGTGATCGACACCCGGGCGACCGACGTCTACCCGGAGGGCGTCGCCTGGGACCCCACGCGCCGCGCCTTCCTGGTCGGCTCCGCCCTGAAGGGCACCCTCTCGGTGATCCGGCTGGACGGCACCGTGACCGAGCTGGCGCCGAGCCTCGGCATGGTCTCGACGCTCGGCGTCCGGGTGGACGTCGCCCGCAACCGCATCCTGGTCGCGTACAGCGACTTCTGGATCCGCCAGCGTCTGGAGGTCGGGGACCAGCCGCCGACCTCGGGCGTGGCCGTCTACGCCCTGGACAGCGGGAAGCTCCAGCGCCGCATCGACGTGGCGCGCGGGCTGCCCCGTACCTTCGCCAACGATCTGACCTTCGACCCGAAGGGCAACATCTACGTCACGGACTCCGTGTCGCAGACGCTCAACCGGATCGACCTCCGGGGCCGGGTCACGCCGGTCGTGTCCGACCCCCGGTTCGCGGCGGACGTCGTCGGGCTGAACGGGATCACCTGGCACCCGGACGGCTATCTGCTGGCGCTGCGCTACGACAACGGCGTCATGTACAAGATCTCCCCGAACGCCCGGCCGGGCCACCGGGTCGCCGAGGTCCGGCTGCCGGAGCCCCTGGTGGGCACGGACGGACTGGCCCTGCGTCCGGACGGTTCGCTGATCGTCGTGACCAATGACATCGGCTCCAACGTCGGTGCGCCGGGCGGGGTCGACGCCGTCACGGTCGTGGACTCGAAGGACGGCTGGCGCAGCGCGCGGGTCCGTTCGCGGGTGGACGACTGGCCCGCCGCCGGTCCGACGACGGTGGCCGTGACCCCGTACGGCGACTACGTGCTCAGCGGTGAGGTGGGCACGGTCCTGGTCGGGCAGACCTCCGACCGGATCGTCCTGCTCCGCCTGCCCGTCTCCCCCGCGAGCCATTCCTCCACGAGCAGCACCTCCTCCATCAGCAAGGGGACGATCCGATGACGGAAACCCGAGGCCGCGGCCCGCTCTGGGGTCTGGTGGCCACTTCTCTGCCCATGTTCATGGTGTCGCTGGACAATCTGGTGGTCACCAACGCGCTCGCCGAGATCGGCAAGGACTTCGAGGTCCGGCAGTCCGAGCTCCAGTGGGTGATGAACGGTTATGTGCTGGCGTTCGCCGGGCTGTTGCTGGCCGGTGCGGCGCTGGGTGACCGGTTCGGCCGGCGCCGGGTGTTCCTCGGTGGTGTGGCCCTGTTCACGGCGTCGTCGGTGGCCTGTGCCATGGCCGGTTCGGTCGTGACGCTGGTGATCGCCCGGGTGGCGCAGGGCGCGGGCGCGGCGGCGATCCTTCCGGTGTCGCTCACCCTGGCGGTGGGCGCGGTCTCGCGGGCGCAGCGCAATCTCGCGGTCGGTGTGTGGGGCGGCGTCAACGGCCTCGGCATCGCGGCGGGTCCACTGGCCGGCGGTCTGGTGACCGAGAAGATCGACTGGAGCTGGATCTTCTGGATCAATGTGCCGGTCGGTGTGATCGCGCTGCCGCTGGCGCTGTGGGCGGTCTCGGAGAGCCGGGGCCGTGAGCGCAGTCTGAACGTGCCGAGCATGGTGCTGGTGACCGGTTCGGTGGTCTCGGCGGTCTGGGGCATCGTCTCGGCGGCGGACCACGGCTGGGGCCGTCCGAACACGCTGATCGGGCTGTCGCTGACGGTGGTCCTGGCGGTGGCGTTCATCGTCTCTGAGCGGTCCAGCAAGAGCCCGCTGATCCCCACGCACATGTACCGGGCGCGGGCCTTCGTGCTGAGCAACGTCGTGTCGATCACCATGTACTTCGGGGTCTTCGGCTCGATCTTCTTCCTCACCCAGTTCCTCCAGGGCCCGATGGGCTACTCGCCGTTCGAGGCGGGGCTGCGGACCATTCCGTGGACGCTGGCGCCGATGTTCGTGGTGCCGGTGGCGAGCCAGTTCGTGGACCGGATCGGCGGCGGGGTGCTCCAGGCGGCGGGCTGTGCGCTCCAGGGGATCGGGCTGGGCTGGATCGCCCTGGTCGTCACTCCGGACGTGGGGTACGCCGCGATGGTGCCGGCGCTGGCGCTGGCCGGGATCGGCATGGGGCTGGTCTTCGCCGGCAACCCGGCCACGGTGATCTCGGCGGTGCCGGAGAACGAGCAGAACAAGGCGTCGGGCGCCAACAACACCAGCCGCGAGTTCGGCGGTGCGCTCGGTGTGGCGGCGCTGACCACGGTGTTCAGCCGTCAGGTGGCCTCGAACACCTCGGGCGACCCGGCCTCGGCGTTCACCGACGGGCTGGAGGCCGCGCTGTGGATCGGGGTGGCCGTGGTGATGCTCGGCGCGCTGAGCGGGCTGTTCATCCGGCGCAGTGCGGAGCGGGCCGGTGATCTGGCGGACGCCGAGCGCCAGGAGCAGGTGCGGGTCGCGGCGCACTGACGCGCCGGGCCGCCCCTTCCGTACCGCAGCCATCCCCCGTACCGCCCGTACTGCCCGTCCCGAGAACAGGTTTGGAGGTTTCCGATGACCACTCAGGTGCTGGAGGAGTCCGCGACGAGCGCGGCCCCCGCCGTCGAGTACGGGCGCACGATCGAGCGCTCGCTCGCGCACCGGTCCGCGATATCCGAGGTCTTCGTCACGGACGTCAGGACCGTCCGTCCGATGGCGGTGACCGCGGGCATCCATCTGCCGCTGACCCACCTCTACTACAGCGACCACCGCACCCGGCCCAAGCCGCACGATTCGCTGCTGCTGCTGGAGGCGGGGCGGCAGGCGGCGATCGCCGGTTCGCACACGAACGCGGGGGTGCCGGCCGGGACGCTCGCGATCGTGCACGCCTTCCGGTTCGAGGTGCGCGACCTGGCGGCGCTGCGGATCGGCGCCGAGCCGGGCGCGCCCCGGGTCGACACCGACTTCTTCGGCAAGACCGCGCGGCACAGCGGGCGGTACCGCAAGGGCCGGCTGGAGCAGCGGATCTTCCTGGGGGAGGTGCACGTCGCCGATCACTCGATGGACGTGCTCTTCCTCAAGGGGGACGAGAACGAGATCCTGCGCCACGCCCAGCGCGGCACTCCGGCGCCGCTGAGCACCGACTTCACCGAGGACACCCGGGCGGTACGGCGGGTGGCGCCGGAGCTGGTGGGGCGGGACAACCCGCTCAACGTGGTGCTGGGGGTGCCGGAGTTCTCCGCGGAGGAGGTGGCGGCGCCGGTGGTGCCGCGCTTCGACAATCCGGCGCTGTTCGACCACGCCTACGACCATCTGCCGGCGATGACGCTGGTGGAGGCGGCCCGGCAGCTGGCGCTGCTGACGGCCGGGACGGAGCGGGCGGCGTCCACGTCGGCCGATCTGTGCGCGGTCGGCTACGAGGGCGGCTTCCAGCGGTTCGCGGAGCTGGACGTGCCGCTGACGGCGACCGCGACGCGGGCGCCCGAGCGGGAGGGGCGGTACGCGATCCGGGTCCGTTTCCGGCAGGGCGCGGAGGAGATCGCGGATCTGACGGTCACGGTCGCCGATGTCACCCGGGTCTCCCCCGCCCCCGTCCGCACCCCGTCCGTCGAAGGAGCGTGAGCCGGTATGTCCGGGACCACCACCGCACCGCCCATGGCCGTCTGGTCGGACTTCGGCGGGGTGCTGACTCCGCCGCTGGCCCACACGATGAAGACGTTCTGCGCCTCGATGGGGCTCGACCAGGCGGTGCTGGGGCGGGCGCTGGCCACGGTCACCGCCCGGTACGGCACCAGCGACATCATGCTGCCGATCGACACGCCTCTGGTGACGGAGGAGGAGTGGCTCCAGGAGATCGGTGACGTGCTGGAGGCCGAGCACGGGGTGACGCTGCGGCTGACGACGATGGCGGACGCCTGGTTCGACGGGCGGGAGACCAACCACGCCTGGGTGGCCCAGCTCCGCAAGGCGCGCGACCGCGGGGCGTTCGTCGGGATGCTGTCGAACATGGTGCCCGCCTGGGACCCGTACTGGCGGCGGATGATCGAGCCCGAGGCGCTCTGGGACGACGTACTGCTCTCCTTCGAGGTCGGCCACCGCAAGCCGTCGCCGGGCATGTTCGCGCTGGCCGAGCGGCGTTCGGGGCTTCCCGCGCACCGCTGTGTGCTCGTGGACGACCTGCCGGAGAACTGCGCGGGCGCCGAGGCGGCCGGCTGGCAGGCGGTCCTGTTCACGGACGCCGAGACCGCGGGCGCCCAGCTCGCCGCCCTGTGGGAGGGCCTGGCGTGAGGCGCCGCCCGGCCCCGTTCCCGACCACCACCCCGACCGTGATCCGGTCCCGTCCGCGGGGCGCCGTGCGCCCCCTGAGGAGGAAGCACCCATGAGTCGCTCCGTACTCGTCACCGGTGGCAACCGGGGCATCGGCCTCGCCACCGCGCGGGCCCTGGCGGCCGAGGGCCACAAGGTCGCCATCACCTACCGCAACGGCGAGCCGCCGCCCGGCTTCTTCGCGGTGCGGTGCGACGTCACCGACGGCGCTCAGATCCGGGCGGCGGTCGAGGAGGTGGCGATCCAGCAGGGGCCGGTCGAGATCCTGGTCTCCAACGCGGGCATCACGCGCGACCAGTTGCTGATCGGGATGCCGGAGGACGACTTCCGGGCCGTGATGGAGACCAACTTCGAGGCGGCCGTCGCGATCACCCGTGCGGTGGTCCCGGCGATGATCAAGGCCCGTTGGGGCCGGCTGATCTACATGTCGTCCATCAACAGCATGTCCGGTGCGCCGGGGCAGACCAACTACGCCTCCGCGAAGGCCGCGCTGATCGGTTTCGCCCGGTCGCTGGCGATCGAGCTGGGCCGGCGGAACGTCACGGTCAACGTGGTGGCGCCCGGAATGATCGAGACGGACATGGTCGAGCACGTCACCGACGCGCGCCGGGAGGCGGCGCTGGCCAGGACCGCGCTGGCCCGCACCGGCACCCCCGAGGAGGTGGCCGCCGCCGTGCGCTTCCTGGCCGGCGAGGACGCCTCGTACGTGACCGCCGGGGTCATCCCCGTCACGGGCGGTCTGGGCGCCGGGCACTGAGCCCGGTCCCCCGCCCCCACAGATGTGCCGGGCCCGTCCCGGGCCCGGTCCCCCCACGGTTCCACCCTCCGATCCCCCCACCCTCACCGAAGGAGTACGCCATGAGCAGCGAGGCACTCGACCTCTCCATCAACATGGGCCTGATCTTCAACGACCTGAGCGAGGAGGCGGCGCTCGCGTACGTCGCCGACGGCTTCGTCGACCACGAGGCGCAGCCGGGTGTGCCGAACGGCCCGTACGGCTACCTCGGCACCGCCCGCTGGGTGCACAGCGCGTTCGAGGGCGCGACCTGGTCGCACCTGGACAGCTTCTCCGAGGGCGACCGCGCGGTGCTGCGGCTGCGCTTCACCGGGAAGCACACCGGTGACTTCCTGGGCTTCCCCGCCTCCGGCCGCGACGTGGACGTCGAGCAGACCCACATCTACCGGATCGAGGACGGCAAGGTCGTCGAGCACTGGGGCTTCCGCCAGGACCTGCTCCTGCTGAGCCAGATCGGTGCCGTCTCCCTCAAGCCGCCGGTCCCGGCCTCCGCCTGACCCGCCACCGGCCCGTCCGTTCGATCCGTCAAACCGTCAGTCCGTCACTTATCTCGCGTTACGAAGGGACCCGTCATGACCGTGCAGACCGTGGAACTGGACGCCGAACTGCGCAGCCACGTCATCGACATCGTCAACGAGGAGCTGGAGCTGGAGGAGGGTGAGCTGACCGACGACGGTCTGTTCATCGAGGACTACGACAGCGACTCGCTCACGCTGATAACCGTCGTCTCCCGCATAGAGAAGGAGCTGGGCTTCGTTCTTCCGAAGGAGGAGCTGGAGTCCCTGACCACGCTCCGGGCGCTGCTCCTCGCCGTCGAGGGATGCGCGCGGAATGCCTGAGCCGACCCTGCGCCGAGTCGTCATCACGGGACTCGGAGCGGTCAGCCCGGTGGGAATCGGTGTGCGGGACTTCGCCGATTCCCTCCGGGCGGGCCGGGTCGGCATCGGGCCGGCCCGCAGCTTCGACGCCACCCCGTTCCCCAGCCGCAAGGCCGCCGAGGTCGAGGACTTCGACCCCTCCGCCCTCCTCCGCCACCTCGACCCGGACCGCTGGGGCCGCAGCGCGCTGCTGGCCGCCGCGGCCTCCCGGCTGGCGGTCGAGGACTCCGCCCTCGACCCCGATCTGCTCTCCGCGAGCCGGTCCGGCTCCATCATGGGCACCACCAGCGGTGAGTCCGCGGTCGCCCAGAGCCTGGGCGGCCAGTGGGTCACCCAGGGCCTCAAGGGCCTGGAGCCCCGTCTGATCGGCCAGCTGCCCGCCGGGCAGATCGCCGGCGCCGTCAACGCCGAACTCGGCCTCAGCGGCGACGCCCAGACCATCCCCACCGCCTGCTCGGCCAGCAACTACGCGCTGGGCTACGCCTACGACATGGTCCGCTTCGGAGAGGCCGACTTCATGCTGGCCGGCGGCGCCGACTCGGTGAACCGGCTGACCCACGCAGGGTTCTACGCCCTGGGCGCGATGGCCAAGGACCTGCCGCAGCCCTTCGACGCCCACCGCTCCGGGATCATCACCGGCGAGGGCGGTGCGGCGCTGCTCCTGGAACCGCTCGACCACGCGCTCGCCCGGGGCGCCCGGATCTACGCCGAGGTGCTGGGCTACGCCGCCAACTGCGACGCCTCGCACATGGTGCATCCCGACGCCACCAGCATCGCCGAGTGCATCAGGACCGCCCACCGCAACGCCGGTGTCGTCCCCGAGCAGATCGACTACATCTGCGCCCACGGCACCGGCACCCCCACCAACGACGCCACCGAGGTCCGGGCCGTGCGCCAGGTCTTCGGGGAGCGCCCGCCGCCGATCAGCTCCATCAAGTCGATGCTCGGCCACACCATGGGCGCGGCCAGCGGTTTCGGCGCCATCGCCTGCTGCACGGCCCTGGCGGAGGACTTCCTGCCGCCCACCGCGAACCTCGTCGAGACCGACCCGGAGCTGGGGCCCGGCGTGGACTGCGTGCCGGGGCGGGGCCGCGAGGCCCGGGTGGAGATCGTCCAGAACCACGGTTTCGCCTTCGGCGGCAACAACGTCATCACCATCCTCGGGAGGTACCTGTGACCACGGCCGCCCCCGTGCAGCCCCTGCCGGTCGTCGGCGTCGGGGTGGTCTCCAGCGCGGGCTACGGACTGGCGCCGCTGGCCGCCGCGCCGGTCGCCGCCCCGGCCCCCGCGGCCGGTGGGGACACGGACTACCCGCCGCGCCCGGTCCGCCCGGTCGAGGGCTTCCGGGCCGCCGACCACCTCGGGCGCCGGGGCACCAAGATCCTGGACCGGCTGGCCGGTCTCGGACTGGTCGCCTGCAAGCAGGCCCTGGAGGCGGCCGGTCCGGCCGCCGCCGGGACCGACCCGGCCAGGAGCGGGGTCGTCCTCGCCACCAACACCGGGTCGATCGCGGGCTATTCGGACCTGCTGTACGACACGCTGACGCTGGAGAAGCCCTATCTGATCAACCCGGGCAAGTTCGCCGGCAGCGTCATGAACTGCAGTGCCGGGCAGATGGCGATCCGGCACGGGCTGAAGGGGCTCAACGCCACCGTCGCCGGGGGCCGAAGCGCCAGTCTCTACGCCTTCCGGCACGCCCGGCTGGCCATGGCGGCCGGACGGGCCGAGCAACTGCTCGTCGGCGGCGCGGAGGAGCTGAGCGCCCCGGCCGCCTGGGCCTGGCACCACGCGGGCACCCTGCGCGAGTCCGCCCCGGTCGGCGAGGGCAGTGCCGTCTTCGTCGTCCGGGACCGGGAGCGCCCCGACGAGCCGGTGCTCGCCGAGCTGCTGGCCTGCGAGGTCGGCTTCCACGGCTGGACCGGGGTGCGCGGGCGGCCCGGGGCGCGGCAGGGGCTCTCCGCCGGGCTGGCGCGCGCCGTCGAGCGGGCGCTGGAGCGCTCCGGGGTGGCCCCCGAGGAGGTGACCGACGTCTCCCTGGGCGCCGGCGACCACATCGGGCTGGACCGGCTGGAGGAGCGCGCGGTGCGCCGCGTGCTGGGCCGGCTGCCGGAGCCGGTACGGGTCACCGAGGCCCTGGGCGAGACGTACAGCGCGGGCGGGGCGCTCCAGCTCGCCGCGCTGATCGCCCACTGGCAGAACACGTCCGGCGGCCGGACCGCCCGGACCGGGCTGATCACCTCGGTCGGCCACGACGGCAACACCGGGGCGCTCGTCGTCCGCGAACGGATCTGACCCCCGCTCACGATCACCACGGGACCGGGGCCCCGCCCAGGGCCTTTCCGAAGGAAAGACCCCACGAGAACAGGACGGTTGAAGCTTCATGGTGCAGCGGGATGAATGGGACGCCATCGTCGTCGGAAGCGGCATGGGCGGCCTGGTGTGTGCGGCGTACCTGGCCGCGAGCGGGCGCCGCGTCCTCGTGCTGGAGCAGCACGACGTGGCGGGGGGCAACAGCCATGTCTTCCGCCGCCGCCGGGCCTACGAGTTCGACGTGGGCGTCCACTACCTGGGCGACTGCGGGCCCGGCGGGGTGCTGCCGGCGATCTTCTCCGGGCTGGGGCTCGACGGGCGGGTGACGTACCGGGAGATGGACCGGGGCGGCTTCGACCGGATCGAGCTGCCGGGCCTCACGATGGACGTGCCGGTGGGCTGGGACGCGTACACCAAGCGGCTGACGCAGGCGCTCCCGGCCCAGCGGGCGGGCATCGAGCGGTTCACCCGGATCTGTTCGGCGGTGGCGGCGGAGACCCGTTCGATGATGCTGTCGGACGGGGAGGCGTCGCTGGCCGAGCTGCTGGCGCGGACCCCGGTCACGGCCGAATGGGGCCGCCGCACCCTGTCCGAGCTGTTCGACCACTGCGGGCTGACGCCCCGGGCGCGGACGGTGCTGGCCGCGCAGTCGCCCAACTACGGGATGGGGCCCCGGCAGGCCGCCGTCTCCACCCACGCGGCCGTCACCGACCACTATCTGCGGGGCGCGTACTACCCCGAGGGCGGCGGGCAGGTGCTGGCCGCCGCGCTGGTGGAGGCGCTGGAGGCGCACGGCGGGGAGCTGCGCACCCGCAGCCGGGTGGAGCGCATCCTCGTCGAGGGCGGCCGGGTCACCGGTGTCGGCATGACGGACGGCGAGGTGCACGCGGCCCCGCTGGTCGTCTCCAACGCGGACTACACCCGGACCGTGCTCGATCTGGTGGGCGAGGAGCACTTCGGCCGCCGGGTGGTGTCACGGACCCGGCAGGCGAAGATGGCGCTGCCGCTGGCGACGCTCTACATCGCCCTGGACCGGGAGCTGCCGGCCCGGCCCAACGCCAATCTCTGGTGGTACCGGGACGACGACATCGAGCAGTACTACGAGCAGGTGGCCAAGGAGAGCATCACGCCGGTGCCGTTCCTGTTCGCCTCCTTCGCCTCGCTGAAGGACCCGGGCACCCCGGCGGTCTGCCCGCCCGGGCACAGCAACTTCCAGGTGATGACGCTCAGTCCGCCCGGTTACGACTACTGGGGGGTGAACCAGGGCCCGGCCGCCGGCGAGCGCTACCGGCGCAACGGGGGCTACCAGGAGCGCAAGGCCGAGCTGACCGAGGCGATGCTGAGCGCGGCCGAGGAGGCGCTCGGCCCGTTCCGCGACCACATCGTGCACCTGGAGACGGCGACGCCGATCACCCACGAGCGGTACACCCTCGCGACCGGCGGCACCCCCTACGGGCTCGCCGAATGGGGTGGTACGGGCAGCCGTCCCGACACCCGTACCACCATCGAGGGCCTGCACATGGTCGGCACCAACACCCGGCACGGGACCGGGATCACCGGCTCCGCCGTGGGCGGGATGGCGCTGGCCGGGCAGCTCCTGGGCCGGGGCCTGATGGCCGAGGTCCACCGGGGCGCCCGGCTGGGCGATCCGGACCTGCTGCCCGAGCGCGCGGAGGGCTGGGACCCGCTGGCCGTGTCGCGCGGGGCCCGGCGGCGCGGTGCGCGCGGACTGGCCCGGATCGGTTGATCCGGCGGCGGTGGTGCGGGAGAGCCCCGGGGGGATGTCCCCCCGGGGCTCTCCCGGCTGTCCGCACGCGCGGCGGTCCTCCGAGTCCGTTCCCGATGGTCTCTGCGCGCCCGGCGTACCGCTTGCGTCCGGCGGCGGGCATGCGAAGGGGCCCGTACCGGAATCTCCGGAGTACGGGCCCCTCGGTGCTACTTGGCGCGGCCGAGGCCGAGCTGGGCGGCCCAGCCGCCGTCCACGCGCAGCAGTTCGCCGGTGATGTACCCGGAGTCCTCGCCGGCGAGGAAGGAGACCGCGCCGGCCACCTGCTCGGGCGTGGCGAACTCCCGCAGCGGCAGTTGGCGCTTGATGGACCGGCCGCCGTCCTTCTCCAGCAGCCCGCCGATCAGATCGGTGGCGGTGAAGCCGGCGAGGACCGCGTTGACCCGGACCTCGAAGCGGGAGAGCTCGATGGCGGCGGCCCGGGTGAAGGCGTTCACCGCGCCCTTGGACGCGGAGTAGTTGGACTGGCCGACCCAGCCGCCCTCGCCCATGACCGAGGAGATGTTGACGACGTTGCCCTCGCGCTGGGACATGAAGTGGGCGGCCACCGCGCGGGTGCAGTGGTAGACGCCGCCGACGTTGACCTTCAGCACCTCCCACCAGTCCTCGGGCGCCTGGTCGAAGAGCAGCCCGTCGCGGGCCACGCCCGCGTTGTTGACCAGGATGTGCAGTCCGCCGAGGCCGTCCTTCGCCTCGTCCACGAGCCGCTGCGCCTCGTCCGGGTCGGAGACGTCCGCCCGCAGGGCTATCGCCCGGCCGCCGAGCGCGGTGATGTCCTCCACCGTGCGCTCGGCCTCGTCCTTGCGGGAGCGGTAGTTCACGGCGACCGCGGCACCGTCGGCCGCGAGGCGGAGCGCGATGGCCCGCCCGATTCCGCGGGATCCACCGGTGACCAGGGCGGCCCGGCCTTCGAGGCTCATCGAATCGACTCCTTCTCCGAAAGGCGGAATTCAAGGGTCCGGGAATTCCCGAATACGCCCGCCAGGCTATCCAGCGAGGGGGCCGAACAGGGGTCCCGACCACTACCACCTCGGCGGCGGCGGTGTTCCTTTCGGGGTATTCCGTTGTCTCCGCACTCCCTTTCAAGTGGTCCGCCGCCGGTCGCGGGAATTGGCCTGGCCGCCCTTCGAGGCCCGCTGCGAAGCTCCTTTCACCACGACAGCGAAGGGCGGTAAACAGATGAGGAAGAAAGGCAATTCACCTTCCGTCATCGTCGGATACGGACACGCGGGCCGCGATCTGCACCACCGGGCACTGCGCGATCTCACCGGCGGCCGGTCGGCGGTGATCGCCGTCGACCCGCGCCCCGCCGAGGTGGCGGGGGGCACCTGGGTGCCGGACGTACGCGGTGCCGTGGCGGCGCTGTGGGCGGCCGGGCACCGGGCGTCCGACGCCGTCTTCCATGTGGCGGTTCCCCCCGGAGCGCACCGGGACTGCCTGGAGGAGCTGCTGCGCGCCGGCGCCCAGCGCTTCATCCTGGAGAAGCCGATCGCGCACACCGTGCAGGAGGCCGCGCACCTGGTGGAGCTGGTGGAGGCCACCGGGGCCCAGGTGCTGCCGATGAGCGTCTGGCCGGCCAGCCGGGTCACCGAGGCCGCCGAGGAGCTGATCGCGGCCGGGGCGATCGGCACGCCGGTCTCGTACCACATGGAACAGAGCAAGCCCCGCTTCCGCCGGTCGCTGGAGACCCGGGGCCACGGCAGCGCCTTCGAGGTGGAGCTGCCGCACCAGCTGCTGCTGGCGCTGCATCTGGCGGGCCCGGTGGCCGAGGTCACCGAGTCGCGCGGCTGGGACCTGCCGCTGCCCACCGGGCGGCTCGCCCGGCTGGGCGGCGCGGAGGTCGTCCTGCGCCACACCTCCGGGGTCACCACCACCCTGTACACCGATCTGGGCTCGCCGGTGCGCCGCCGCCGGCTGCACGTCCACGGCACCGAGGGCACGCTCGTGGCGGACTACCCGGTCTCCGGGGACGACGACTTCGGCCAGGTCCGCATCGCCGGACGCCCGGTCCACCAGGTCGTCCAGGACGCCCCGCTGACCCGTTTCATCGAGCAGGCCTACGCCCACTTCCGCGGCGAACGCCCCGCCCCGCGCAGCGATCTCGCCCTCCACCTGGAGTCCATGGAACTCCTCGACACCGCACGCGCCGCCGCGTTCGCCGGGGCCGGCGCGCCCCTCCCCCAGGAGGCGGCGTGAGCACCGTCCTGATCATCGAGCCGCGCTCGTCGGGCCTGGAACTGGTCACGCGCGCCCACGAGCTGGGACACACCGTCCTCGTCCTCACCTCCGGCACCGAGCCCGGCGCCGACCCCGGCAAGGCCGACCGGATCGTCACCGCCGACACCCTGGACCGGGCCGCCGCGCTCGACGCCGTCCGCGCGCTGCACGCCGAGTCCCCGCTGGACGCGGTCCTCCCCGGCTTCGAGCACTTCGTCGAACTGGCCGCGCGCGCCGCCGCGATGCTGGGGCTGCCCGGCATCGACCCGGCGGGCGTGGAACCGCTGCGCCACAAGCACCGGATGCGCCGGGCGCTGGACGCGGCCGGGCTCGACCAGCCCCGCTACCGGGCCGTCTCCCACACCCGTTCGGCGGCCACCGCCCACACGGAGCTGGGGCCGGTCTGCGTGGTCAAGCCCGTGGACCAGTCGGGGAGTCTCGGCGTGCGCCGGACCGCGTCGGCGGCGGAGGCGGTCGACGCCTTCCGGGGCGCGCTGCGCGCCGCCCGGGTGCCCGGCGCGCGCGGGGCGGGGCTGGTGCTGGTCGAGGAGTACGTCGAGGGGCCGGAGTACAGCGTCGAGGGGTACGTCGAGGACGGCCGGACGCACATCCTCGGCATCACCGAGAAGATCCTCGGCGCGGAGCCGCACTTCGTCGAGGTCGGGCACATCGTGCCGGCCCGGCTGAAGCCGTCCGTCGCCACCGCCGTCCGCGCCTACATCACCCGGGTGCTGGCCGCCGTCGGCCTCTCCATCGGCCCGTTCCACGCCGAACTGCGGATGTCCGCGCGCGGCCCGCTGCTGATGGAGGTCGCGGCCCGGCTGCCCGGCGACCGCATCCCCGATCTGCTGCGGCTGGCCTGCGGCCACGACCTGTACGAGATCATGCTCCGCTCCTATCTGGGCCTGCCCAACCCCGAACCGGCCGCGCCGCGCACCGGCGCCCGCGCCGGCATCCGCTACTTCCTGCGCCCCGGCCTCACCGCGTACCGGGAGTTCCGCGTCGATCCGCTGCTGGCCTCCGACCCGCGCGTGCGGGAGATAGGCGTCCTGCTGCCCCCGGGCAGTCCGCTGCCCGACCCGGGCAGTTCGTCGGGCCGGCTCGGCTACGTGCTGGCCGCCGGCGACTCGTACCGCGAGACGGCCGGTCTGCTGCGCCGCGCCGAGCACGCCGTCACCTTCAGCTGACCCCCTGTCCGCCCCCGGCCCACGGCCCCCGCACCCCCCGCACCACCGTCCCTGACCCTCCGGAGAACCCGATGAACCGCCATGTCCTGATCATCAACCGCTGGACCAACTCCTTTGCCGAGTACCACCGCTATCTGGACCACACCACCGACCGGATCGCCTATCTCACCACCCCGGCCGGCCGGGCCCCGCTCGACGCGGAGCGGGCCGAGGCGATCAGCGTCCTGCCCGATCTCTCCGACACCGCGGCCGTCCTGGCCGAGACCGCCCGGCTGATCGCCCGGTACGGACCGTTCACCCATGTCCTGGCCCTGTCCGAATTCGATCTGGAGCCCGCCGGCGAGATCCGCCGCCGCTTCGCCATCCCCGGACGCGGCCCCGAGGAGGTCGCCGCCGTCCGCGACAAGGTCGTCATGAAGGGCCTGGTCGCGGCGGCCGGACTGCGGGTGCCCGCCTTCCGGGAGACGCCGACGGCGGCCCTGGTCCGGGAGTTCGCGGCCGACCACGGCTATCCCTTCGTCCTGAAGCCGCGCGCGGGCGCCGACAGCCAGGGCGTGCACGTGGTGCGCTCGGCCGGACAGCTGGACGCGCTGCTGCCCGGCGCCGATCTGGCGGACGCCCAGTGCGAGGAGTTCGTCGACGGGGTGCTCTACCAGATCGACGGCGTCGTCCGGGGCGGGCGGCTGCTCACCTCGCGCGCCTGGCGGTGCGGCGGCAGCTGCCTGGACTTCGCCACCGGCACGGCCTTCAGCTCCGTCGCCAACGACGACCCGGTCTTCGAGGCCCGGGTGACCGCCTTCGCCGAACGCGTCTGCGCGGCCCTGGACCTCACCGACGACGTCTTCCACCTGGAGGTCTTCCGCACCCCGTCGCCCGACGGCGAGGACGGGCTGGTCTTCCTGGAGATCGGCGCACGGGCCGGCGGCGGCCAGGTCCGCTTCGTCTGGGAGGAGGTGTACGGGGTCGATCTCGTCGCCGCCTCCGCGCGGGTGCAGCTCGGCGAGGACCCGGGCGTCCCGCCGATGGACCTGGCCGGGCCGGTCGCGGGCTATCTGATGATGCCGGAACCGCCGGTCCGCCCGGCCGTCGTGGACGCGGTGACCTCCCTGGTGGGGACGGTGCCCGCGCTGTACGGCGAGACGCTGCCGCCGCCCGGCACCGTGCTCAGCGGCAACGGCGGCGCCGTCCACACCGCCGGGACCTTCCGCTTCCGGGCCCGTACCTCCGCCCAGGTGGACGAGGCGATCCGGCGGACGCTGGACGCCTACCGGCTCGACTGGCACCCGCACGAGGAGCGGCGGCCCGTCGCGGCCGGCGTCCGAGGCGTCCCGGAGGTCTCCCATGACCTCGGCTGACCTCCTCGACCGGGCCGGACCCGGCGCGTCCGGGCAGCCGCCCCGGGGGCTCTGGCACCACCGCGACTTCCGCAGGCTGTGGGCCGGGCAGACCGTCTCGCTGCTCGGCTCCCGGGTCACCGAACTGGCCCTGCCCGTCACCGCGATCGTGCTGCTCGACGCGGGCCCGGCCCAGCTGGGGCTGCTCAACAGCGCCCAGTACCTGCCGGTGCTGTGCGTGACGCTGTTCGCCGGGGTGCTGGCCGACCGGGTGCGCCGCCGCCCGCTGCTGATCGCCGCCAACCTGGGGCGGGCCGCGATCCTCACCGCGGTGCCGCTGCTGGCCTGGCTCGGCGGGCTCGGCGTCTGGGCGCTGTGCGCGGTGGCCTTCGCCACCGGGGTCCTCACCGCCCTGTTCGACGTGGCCTACCAGGCGTACGTCCCCTCGCTGGTCGCCAAGGAGCGGCTGGTCGAGGGCAACAGCAAGCTCCAGGCCAGCCGTTCGGTCGCGGAGACCGCCGGGCAGGGCCTCGGCGGCACGCTGATCCAGGTGCTCACCGCGCCCGTGGCGATCCTCGTCGACTGCCTGGGCTATCTCTTCTCGGCCGCGATGCTGCTGCGCATCCGCACCCCGGAACAACCGCCGGCCCGTCCTGAGGGGACCCGTCCCTCGGTGCGCCGGGAGATCGTCGCGGGGCTGCGGATGACGCTCAACAGCCGGCTGCTGCGCGTGATCATGGTGCACGCCTCGCTGTACAACCTGCTCTGGGACGTGGTCCTGGTCGTCTTCCCGCTCTACGGCATCCGGGAGCTGCACCTCGGCCCGGCCGGGCTCGGGGTGATCATCGCGGCCGGCAGCGTCGGGGCGTTCGGCGGGGCGCTGTCCGCCGGGCGGCTCGGGGAGCGCCTCGGCGTCGGCCGGGCCATGGTGGCCGGGATGCTCGTGGCCTCCGCCGCGACCCTGCTGCTGCCGCTGGCCCCCGGCTCGACCACCGGGCAGGTGCTCCTCGGCGCCGGCTACGTCCTCAACGGCTTCGGCATCGCGGTCTTCAACATCCACTCAATCACCCTGCGCCAGGCGACCGTGCCGCCCGAGCTGATCGGCCGGGTCAGCGCCACGTTCCGCTTCCTGACCTGGGCGGTGATCCCGCTGGGCGGGCTGCTCGGCGGACTGCTCGCCGCCGCGGCCGGGCCGCGTGCCGCGCTCGCCCTCACGGCGGGCGGGCTGACCGCCGCCGCGCTGGTCTTCCTCTGCTCGCGCAGCGCGATGCGCTCCTGAGCCGCCGGCCGCGCCCGGGGCCCTCCGGCCCCTGGCAGCATGGTCCCGCCCCCGACCCGCCCCCCGTTCCGGATCCAGGAGGAAACGTGTACATCAAGGTCTGCGGCCTCAGCCGCCCCGAGGACGTGGCCGCCGCCGTCGAGGCCGGTGCCGACGCCGTCGGCTTCGTCCTCACCCCGAGCCCCCGCCGGGTCGGCCCGGACACCGCCCGCGCCCTGGCGGCCCTGGTCCCCGAGGGCATCGCCACCGTCGCGGTGTTCCGGGGCGAACCGCTCGACGAGGTCCGCAAGGCCGCCGCCGAGGCCGGAGTCACCACGGTCCAGCTGCACGGCGACGAGCCCCCGGAGCACTTCGAGGCGCTGCGCGCCGACGGCTTCCGGCTGGTCCGGGCCACCTCTCCGGGCAGCGGGGCACCGCTGGAGACCGGGGCGTACGGCGAGGACCTGCTGATCGTGGACTCGCCCCGGCCCGGCTCCGGGGAGCGCTGGGACCCGGCCGCGCTGGGCGCCGCCCCCACCGGCTCCTGGCTGCTGGCCGGCGGGCTCGGCCCGGACAACGTGGCGGCGGCCGTCAGCGATCTGCGCCCCTGGGGCGTGGACGTCTCCAGCGGGGTCGAGGCCGCCCGGGGGGTGAAGGACCCGGCCCTGATCGCCCGGTTCGTGGCGGCGGCCCGCGCCGCGGGCTGACCCCCGCCTCCCCCGAGGGCGGTGCCTCCTTGAGCGGACGCGCTGTCACCTAAGGCGGATTGAGGGGGCGGCGGTGCGCCGTGCACGATCGGATGGCCGTCTCCCGGACGCGTACGGGCGCACCCGCCATCGGTGCACGGCATCCGTCCACCGCACCCGCCGAACCTTCTGGGGGATCCATGTGGCTGCCCGCTTCCGGGAAGCATCGTGAGTTCATCGAGCGCTATCTGAGCCTGCACGAGCGGTACACATCGGGGCGTCTGACCGAGGAGGAGTGGCGCGCCTGGGCGCGGGGGCAGCTGCGCGAGGTCGTGGCGCTCGCCCAGGACGGCTCGCCGTTCTACGCGAAGCACCTGGCCGGGGTCCGGGCGGAGACCCTGGAACTGGCGGACGTGCGCACCCTGCCCTTCACCACGAAGGACCATCTGCGCACGGCCATGGGCGATGTGCTCAGCCGCGATCTGGACGAGGCGTGCTTCTACTACGAGACCACCGGCACCACCGGCCCGGCCACGCCCTGTCCGCGCGACGCCCGTGAGGTGATCGCCTCCAACGCCCAGGTGACGGAGGGCTGGCGGAACATCTTCGCGGACGTCTTCGGCGAGCGCGCCCCGCGCGTCGGCGTGATGGGCCCCACCGAGGTGCACTCGCTCGGCGACACCCTCGGCGACGTGGCCCGCAACCTCGGCTGCGCCGTCGCGAAGATCTGGCCCTACTCCCCCGTCATCGGCTTCCCCAAGGCCCTCCAGCTGATGCGGGACCTCGCGCTCGACGTGGTGTTCTGCACCCCGAACGTGGCGCTCTCGCTGGCCGCCGCCGCCCGCGCCGAGGGACTGGACCCGCGCCGGGACTTCGCCGTGAAGGTCTTCCTCGTCACCGGCGAGATGTGCACGCCGGACCTGGCCCGCCAGATCGACCAGGCGTGGGGCGCGCGGACCTACAACGCGCTCTACGGCTCCCAGGAGACGCTGGTCGTCGCCTCGGCCTGCGCCCGGGGCCGGCTCCACCTGGCGCAACCCAACTACCTGGCCGAGCTGGTCGATCCGGACACCGGGGCGCCGCTGGGCGACCGGGGCACCGGCGAACTGGTCGTCACCATGCTCATCGACGGCATCAAGCCGCTGATCCGCTACCGCACCGGCGATCTCGTCCACCTCGCGGACAACGACTGCGGCTGCGGCATCCGGGGCCCGGTGGTCCGGGTCGTCGGCCGCACCCGGGACCGGATCGTCCTCGGCGGGCACAGCTTCCAGGCCTGGCAGATCGAGCAGGCCGTCCTCCGCCGCATCGACCACAGCCTCGGCTACCAGGTCGTCATCGACCGGGACGGACACGGCGAGGACATCGTCACCGTCCGCCTCGACCTGCCCGGCGGGGCCGAACCGGGGCTGGAGGCCGCGCACGCCGCGCGGGTCGCCGACGCGCTCGGGGTCCGCTGCCGGGTGGAGCTGCCCGAGGCGCTGGACCCGGTCACCACCACGGGCGCCTTCGTCAGCTGGAAGGCCGCGCGCATCCACGACCGGCGCACCGCCGTCGACCACGAGACGGCCGCCGCCCGCCGGCTCGCCGGGGCCCGGGGGCACCGGTCATGACCGAGCCCCTGCTGCGCACCCTCGGCCTCGATTCGGACGCCGACACCACCCCGTTCCCGATCCTGTGGGAACCGGCCCGCATACCCCACTCACCGCTGCTGCGCCCCGGCATCCTGCGGGTCGGCACGCTCGGTCCCCGGGGCACCACCTCGATGGTCGCGCTGGACCGGCTCGGCTACCGGCTCAACCATCTGGGCGGACCGGACGTGCACGCGGTGCCCTACGACTCCTTCGAGGAGCTGCTGGCCGCCGTGAGCAGCGGCGGCGGCCCCGCCTACGCCCTGGTGCCCGCCGCCGCCGAATGCGCGACCCGCTTCTTCTGGTCGCCCCGGCTGCGGCTGGACGCCACCTTCTCCACCCCCACGCCCGAATACGGCATCGCCGCCCGGCCGCCGGGGCTGCGGGAGGGCATCCTGCGCCTCGCCACCCTGCACGAGACCCGGCGCCTGGTCGAACTGCTCGACGGGGCGGAGGGCGGCCGGGGCGGCTACGACATCGCCTGGGTGCCCGCCGAGTCCACGATCCACGCGGCCCAGCTGGTCGCGGAGGGGCGCGCGGACGCGGCCATCACCAACGAGCCGGGCCGGGCCGCGCACCGGCTGAGCTTCCAGGTCTCGCGGCCCGGCGTCCCCATGGTGTGGCTGATCTTCGGGCCCGCCGTCCTCCCCCGTCCGTCCGCCGTCCCGGGAGCCCACCGTGACCACTGAGCGCCGACTCCTGCTGCACGACGTCACCGTCCAGGAGGGGCTGGGCCGCGCCTCGCTGCCCGCCCGCTCCGTGCTGGTCTCCGGCGAGCGCGTCGAGGCCGTGCTGCCGGCCGGAGAGGCGCCCGCCGAGGGCGATTTCGCCCGCTGGGAGCTGGGCGGGGCCACGGTGCTGCCCGGCATGACGCTGGGCCACACCCACATCGCGTACGTGAACGTCACCACCGGGCGCGAGACCCTGTTCAAGTACCGGGTGCCCGAGGTCGCGCTGCACGCCGGGGCGCACGCGGCGGGGCTGCTGGACTGCGGCTACACCGCGTTCGTCGGGGCCGGTTCGGTCGCCGGGATCGACATGGCGCTGAAGAACGCCATCGAGGCCGGGGCGATCCCGGGGCCGCGCATCACGCCGTGCAGCCGGGACCTGATGGTCTCGGGGCCGCCCGGCCGCCGCTCGCCGGAGCTGAAGGAGCGCATGCCGCGCGAGCTGATGCCCGTGGTGGACGTGCTGGGCGATCTGGTGAAGTACACCGAGGAGGAGATCGACGAGGGCGCGGAGATCATCAAGGTCTTCTCCTCGGGCGACGACACCTTCCCCAACGCCCGTTCCGACGAACTCCTGTTCACCCGCGAGGAGCTGGCCACGGTCGTGGAGACCGCGCACCGGCGCGGGGCCCGGGTGCGGGCGCACTCGCGCGGTCTGGAGGGCATCCGCAACGCGCTGGCGGCCGGGGTCGACGTGATCGACCACGCCACGTACGCGGACGACCGGGCGCTGGAGCAGATCGCGGAGCGCGGGATCTTCGTGGTGCCGAGCCTCTTCCAGCCGGACCGTCTCCTCGCGCTCGGCGAGCGCTTCGGCAAGGCCCCGGACTATCTGGAGTCCCTGGACTTCCGGGACGAGATCGAGAACACCCTGCGCTTCCTGCCGAGGGCCGAGGAGCTGGGGCTGAAGATCGTCCCGGGCGACGACTTCGGTTTCGCCTGGACCCCGCACGGCACGTACGCGGACGAGCTGGTGATGTACGGGGAGCGCGCCGGGATAGCGCCCGAGACGGTCCTCAAGTGGGCCTGCGCCAACGGTGCGGAGCTGGCCGGGCGCGGGGCGGACGCCGGGGTGGTGGCCCCGGGGCGGCTGGCCGATCTGGTGGTCTGGGACCGCGATCCGGCGGCCGACCTCACCGTCCTCCAGGACCGGTCCGCGCTGCGCACGGTGCTCATCGGCGGGCGCCATGTGGCCGGGCCGGTGGCGCCGCCGGCCGGCTGAGGCCGCGCCGCCGGGCCGTCCGCGTTCCGGGCCGGGCCGTTCATCCCGCGGGGGTGAGCAGCCCGGCCCGTTCGTTGCGGGGCAGCGACAGCAGCCGGGCGGTGTCGCCGCGTCCGTTGTGCGGCAGGAGCAGGATGCGCAGCAGGTCGATCATGCGGTCCATGAGCCCGCGCGCGGCGGCCAGACCCTCGGTGTCCTCGCCGGGCGCGAACTGGTCGTGCACGAAGGCGGGGAAGCCGCTGCCCGGCACGATCATCCGGTTGAGCAGGATGTTGTCGATGAGCTGCCCGTACACCCGGTCGTGGCTGTAGCGGCGGCCGGTGACGACCGCGCCGGCCACCTTGTTGGCGAGCGGCCGGTCGAACCGCAGATGGCCGACCCCGGCCCGCTCGATGAAGTTCTGCATGGCCCCGGCCAGGCCGAAGCCGTGCACGGGGGCCGCGTAGAGCACCCCGTCGGCCCGGATCAGCCGGTCCACCAGGGCGGGCACGTCGTCGTCCTGGGCGCAGGGCAGCGTGCGGACGTTGCAGTCGCCGCACGGGCCGCAGGGCCCGATGTCGTATTCGGCGAGCGGGATCACATCGAGGTGCACCCCGTGCTCGGCCGCCTGAGCGGCCAGCATGCGCAGCACCCGGGCGGTGAGTCCGTCGGGGCGTTCCGATCCGTTGAGGGCGGCTATCGACGCCCACGGGCCGCGGTCGACCATGGCGGTATCCCTTCGAGGAAGTTGCTGAGGAAGGCGGACCCGGTCCGGGTGGTGATGGACTCGGGGTGGAACTGGACGCCCTGGACGGGCAGTTCGCGGTGGCGCAGCCCCATCACGCAGCCGTCCTCGCGGGCCCGTGCGGTGGCCTCCAGGGCCGGGGGCAGCGGGTCGGCGACGGCGAGCGAGTGGTAGCGGGTGACCTCGGTGCCGTCGGCGAGGCCGGTGAAGACGCCGGTGCCGTCGTGGTCGAGGCGGCTGGTCTTGCCGTGCACGGTGCGGGCCGCGCGCTCGATCCGGCCGCCGTAGGCCAGTCCGATGGCCTGGTGGCCCAGGCAGATGCCGAGCACCGGGACCCGTCCGGCGAAGTGCCGCACCAGCTCCGGATGGCCGGAGTCGGCCGGGTGTCCGGGGCCGGGGCCGAGCACCACGGCGTCGGGGCGGCGGGCGGCCAGTTCGGCGGGGGTGTGCGCGAGGGCGGTGACGACGTCCGTCCGGGCGCCCAGCTCGCGCAGGTAGTGGTCGATGATGTGGACGAAGCTGTCCCGCGCGTCGACGAGCAGGATCCTCATGCGGCCGGCTCCTCACCGGTCAGGGCGGTGTACACGGCGCCCATCTTGATCAGCGTCTCGCGCCATTCGCCCTCGGCCGAGGAGTCGGCGACGACCCCGGCGGACGCCTGGAGGGCGTAGGACCCGCTCGCGGGGTCGTGGACGGCGGTGCGGATGCACAGGGCGAGCGTCGCGGCCCGGCCGCGTACGTCGATGAGGCCCAGCGCGCCGGCGTAGGCGCCTCGCGGCCGGCCCTCGATCTCCTGGATCAGCTCCATGGCGCGCACCTTGGGCGCCCCGGTCATGGTGCCCGCGGGGAAGGTGGCGCGCAGCGCGGACCAGACGTCCTCGCCCTCGGCCAGCTCGCCCCGGACGGTGGAGACCAGGTGGTGGACGTGGGCGAAGTGCTCGACGGCCATCATCCGTTCGACGGCGAGGCTGCCGGGGACGCAGACCCGGGCCACGTCGTTGCGGCAGAGGTCGACGAGCATGATGTGCTCGGCGCGCTCCTTCTCGTCGGCGCGCAGCGCCTCCACCCGGCGGGCGTCCTCGGCGGGGTCGACGGACCGCGCGGCGGTCCCGGCGATGGGCCGCATGGCCAGGGTCCGGCCCTCGATCCGCAGCAGCAGCTCGGGGCTGGCCCCGATCAGGGTGCGCCCGGCCCACGGCACCAGGTACATGTACGGCGAGGGGTTGCCGGCCCGGAGCCTGCGGTAGGCGTCGACGGGGTCCAGCGGGGTGGTCACCTCGATGCGGTGGCCGATCTGGATCTGGTAGACGTCGCCGGCCCGGATGTGCTCCAGGCAGCGCTCAACGCGCGCGGTGAACTCCTCGCGGCGTACGGTGCCGCGCACGGCGTGCGCCCGGGGAGCCGGCGGCAGGGGGCCCGGATCGCCGTCGGGCAGGGAGCGCACCAGCGCGGTCAGATCGTCGCCCAGCAGCCCGCGCTCCCCGAACTCAGGTGCACGCGCCAGGAGTTGGTGCTGCTCGCCGGTCTCCAGGTCGTAGGTGACGACGTACCGGAAGAGGGTGAGGGTGATCTCCGGGTCGTGGCCGGGGGCGAGCGGCGGCAGCTCTTCGAGGTGCCAGGCGGCCTCGTAGCCGAGGACCGCGAGGAAGCCGAAGGCGTGGCGGTCGGGGGGCACGTCGGTGTCCACGGCGAAGGCGCCGTTCAGCCCGTCCAGCAGGGCGCGCACGCTGCCCGCGCCGCGCGCGGCGAGCGGGCTCAGCCGCTCCACCAGCTCCGGCACCCCGTCCAGGGCGACGTTCCCCTCCCGGACCGTGAACCGGGCCAGGGCCTCGGCGCCGACGGCGGCGACCCGGCAGTCCTCGTCGGGACCGGCCAGGCTCTCGAAGAGGAAGACCTGGTCCTCGCCGAGCAGCCGGCGCAGCGCGGTGCCCAGGGCGAGCGGGGTGTGCGGTGGCAGCGGGGTCCGCTCCACGGTCACCCGCAGCGGTGCGGGGACCGCCCGGGGCGGGGCGGCGGGCTCGACTGCGGTCATGGTCATCGTGGGCGGTCTCTTTCCGGTGCGTGGGTCCGTCAGCGGCGTACCGCCAGCCAACCAATCGCACCGGTGCGCCCGGCAGTCCACTGTCCCGGGGCGGGGGCGGACCACTTGCCCGCCCGGCCCGGGACGTCACCGCGGGCCCCTACCCGGCGGTGCCGCGCAGCAGCGCGGCGGCCTCCAGCAGCGCGTCCCGGCAGGCGTCCTCGCTGACCCCGGGGACCGCGCAGGCCAGCAGCAGGACGCGGCGGGTCCCGCCGGTCACGGCCTGGTGCACGCCGTCGCGGTGGGCGAACTGCGAGAGGACCCGCGCCCGGTCGGCGAGGACCAGCCCGCCCGCCTCCAGGGTCACCGGGCCGTCCGCGCCGAGCGCGATGAACTCCTCCGTGCCGTCGGTGAGCCGCAGCGTCACCTCGCCGTCGAGCATGTCCCGGTCGAAGAGGCCGAGCGCGACCAGGGTGCGGACGGCCACCGCGTTGACGGCGTCCACGGCCGGGTTGATCCGCGGCCAGGCGCCGAGCGGCTTGGCCCGCAGGCCCCGGTCGATCAGCGCCTGCACGGACGGGGGCCGCTTGTCGGGGTGGGCGCCGATCAGCCGGCTCAGCTCCCGGTAGGCGGCGACGTGCGGCGCGTTGCGCACCTCGGCGCGGCTGGCTCCGGTCCACCGGGTGTGCGCCTCGGTCCAGACGTCCTCGGCCGGGGCGGGGCCGGCCGGGCCGATGTCCGCCTCCAGGGTCAGGACGTGGACGCCCGGGACGAGGGCGCGGGCCTCGGGGGTGACGTCCGCCTTGCGGAAGGTCGGGGTGCCGTGCGTGACGGTCATCGGGTTCCTCCGGAGAAGGTCAGGGTGTCCAGCGCGTGCAGGTTCAGGTCCTCGGCGGTCAGAACCCGTTCGGTGTCGATGAGGATGTTGTAGTGGTTCGGGGCGTGGCACTCGTCGAATCCGGCCACCCGTCCGATCGGCCCGGCCGGGCCCACCACGAGGTCGCCCCGGTCGATGACCACCCCCACGGGGAATTCCGCGAAGCCGAGGAAGCCGACGTGGTCGACGCGGTCGCCGGTGTCGGTGGGCCGGTCGGTGGTGGTGACCAGTTCGTGCACGTCACCGGCGCGCACACAGCGCGACCGCCACGGCGACAGCCGCATGCCCCGGTCGGTGCGCCGGTGGAACAGCAGTTTCACCAGGTTGGCCGAGACCGGCTCCTTGGCGGACATCCGCAGCCGCTCCTCCCGGGTGCGGCCGATGGCGTACGCCTCCTCCACGAGATCGACGATGTGCGGGCCCCGGTCCGGGCCCTCGCGCCCCTCGCGGACGGTGTGGTGGAAGTCCGCCATGATGCCGGCGTACTCGTGGTCGAGGGAGGACTTGAACGCCTCGAAGCCGTCCAGCATGTCGGCGCGCAGCTCCCGGCCGTCCTTGAGGTGCACGGTGATGTCCTTGCGCTCACCGGTCTCCAGCGCCCAGTCCAGATCGACGGCGACGGGGATGCCGTCGGCGGTGGCCAGGGAGAGTTCGGCGCAGAACTCGACTCCGGAGCGGACGTCCCCGATGACGGCGTCGGTCAGGGTGAGCGGGCCGAGGACGGTCTCCAGGGCGTCCAGCGCGTTGGGGCCGTTGTCGATGACGCAGCCGCCGCCGCACCGGTCGAGGTCCTGGTACCAGCGGTCGGAGCCGGTGTGCTCCTCGATCCGCTCCTGGTAGCGGCTGGTGACGTGGCTGATGAGCGCGCGGTCGGGCAGCAGGTCGGCCAGCCGGCGCACGTGGGTGTTGTAGCGGCGGTGGAAGGCGGTGAACAGCGTGGTGTCGTACTCCTCGGCCAGCGCGGTCAGATGCCGGGCGTCCTCGGCGGCGACGGTCAGCGGCTTCTCGCAGCAGACGTGCACCCCGGCCCGCAGGGCGTCGGCCACGACGGGGGCGTGCGCGTGGTTGGGCAGGGTGACGACGACGCCGTCCACCCGCCCGGAGGCGAGCAGTTCGCGGTGGTCGGTGTAGAGGGCCACGCCCGCGTCGAATCCGGTGAGCTTGGCCGGGTCGAGGTCGCAGACCGCGGACAGCCGCAGGTGCGGGTCGTCCTCGATGGCCTGGAGGAAGAAGGGGGCGATGACGCCGACGCCGATGACTCCGATACGCATGACGGTCCGGTCCTTTCCGGTCGCTGAGCTGGGGCGGGTGGGGCGGGGAGGGGTGGTACGGGTTCGGGGAAGGGGGCGTACGGGCCGTCAGGCCACGGGCTCCAGGACCCGGCCGGTCAGCGCGGCGGGCGCGGCCACGGCCAGTTCACCGGCGAGCACGGCCAGCCCCTCGGCCACCGGGCCGGGCAGCAGCACGCCCTCCTGCCGCGACTGCGCGTACCGCTCGGCCTCGGGCGCGCCCGGGTAGGTGACCCCGCGCGTGGCGTAGGCGGCGGCCGGGGAGTTCACGACGGTGTCGAGCAGGGTCCGGTTCTCGGCGGCTATGGCGTGCGCGGAGCCGAACGCCGAGGGGTCGATGACGATCGCCGTGTGGCCGACGTTGTCGTCCCCGGCCGGCTCGCCCTTCAGGACCCCGGGGCGCGGGCCGTAGGCGGCGCCGGAGAGCGGACCGCACAACAGGTCGACCAGCAGCGCGAGTCCGAAGCCCTTGGCGCCTCCGGTGGCGGCGGGCCCGCCGAGCCAGGCGACGTCCGCCTCCTCGGCCATGAAGTCGGCCGGGTCCGAGGTCGGGGTCCCGTCGTGGCGCACCAGCCACTCCTGCGGCACCTGCTGGCCCTCGCGGTGGGCGGCCTTGATCTTGCCGGTGGCGACGACGGTGGTGGACATGTCGAGGACGAACGGGGCGCCCTCGGTCACCGGGACGGCGGCGCTCAGCGGGTTGGTGCCCAGCATCCGCACGGTGCCGCCGAGCGGCGGGGCGACGCCCTGGGCGCCGCAGTTCGTCATGGCCAGCCCGATCAGCCCGGCGGCGGCGGCCTTCTGCGTGTAGTAGCCGGCGCTCCCGAAGTGGGTGCTGTTGCGAACGGCGACCATGCCGATGCCGGTCTGGCGCGCCTTGGCCATCGCGATGTCCATGGCCAGGTCCATGGTGACCAGGCCGAGCCCCCGGTCGCCGTCGAGCAGGGCGGCCCCGGCGGTCTCCTGCACGACGTGCGGCACGGCGTCGGGGTCGATCCGGCCGTCGAGCAGCCGGGGGGCGTAGATGTTCACCAGCCCGTTCGTGCCGTGCGTGGTGAAGCCGTGCGCGTCGGCGTACGTGATGACGTCGGCGGCGGTCCGCGCGGCGTCGGCGTTCAGCCCGCACCGGGCGAGGACGTCGCGGACGAAGGAGGTGAGCTCGGTGAGCGGGACGCGGACGGTGCTGGTCATGGCGGATCCTTCGGGTCTGGGGTCGGGCGGCGCGGGAAGAGGGCGGTGCGGGGTGGTTCGGGCGGTGAGGGCGGTTCAGGCGGTGCGGGCGGCGAAGGCGTGGACCAGGTCCTTGACGCGCCGGGCGTAGCTGTCCAGGTCGTCGAGGTCGACGAACTCGTCGGCGGTGTGCGCCCCGTTGGCGTCCAGCCGGCCGGGGCCGCAGGCCACGACGTACCGGCCGGGGCCCGGGGCCCAGATGGCGTCGCAGGTGAAGGCGGAGCCGTCGGCGAGGCCGTCGTGGCGGACGAACCCGGCCGTGTGCAGCATCCGTTCGGCGTCGGCGTCCCGGTTGTTCAGCGTCGGCAGCCCCTGCTTCAGCCAGTCCAGGCGGACGATCCGCCGCCAGTCCTTGACGGTGCGCCGGCTGAACGGGTCGTGGGCGTGCAGATGGGCGAACTCGGTACGGGCCTCCTCGATCAGCACCTCCAGCGAGGCGGCGAGCAGTTCGGCCTGCTCGGTCGCCGGGTAGGCGATGTTGATCAGCAACTGGCCGCCGCCGTACACCCGGTTGTGGGCGGTGCCGGTGTGCAGGCCGGAGACGCAGAGCTTGGCGCCCATGCCGTGGGCCAGCGGGCCCAGCCGGCGGGCGAGGAAGTCCGCGAGGAAGCCCAGCAGCACGGTGGCGTTGTGGCCGTCGGCGGGGTGGTCGTCGGTGGAGTCCTGGCCGAGCACGGTGATCCGGGGGGTCATCGCGGCCGTGCAGCCGTCCATGAAGGTGTTCCCGGTCGGCTCCGCGAACACCATCAGCCGGCCGGTGTATCCGGCGTCGATCAGGGCCCGGGTGCCGTACGTGCCCATCGCGCCGCCCTCCTCGCCGGGCACCGAGGCGATCTGCACCTCGATCCGGCCGTCGAGACCGGGGTCCTCGGCGAAGGCGGCGGCCACCCCGACGGCGGCGGCGACCCCGGGGCCCTTGTCGTCCACGGCGCCCCGGCCGTGCAGCACCCGGCCCTCCAGGCGCGGCGGCACGTGCGGGCCGACGGTGTCCATGTGGAAGTTGACGACCATCCGCCGCTCCTGCGGCTGCGGCGAGCCGTACGCCACCACGACCGCGGGCTGCCCGGCCAGGAAGGCCGGCAGGTCCCGGGCGGCGGCCTCGCGCACCGGGGCCGGGACCTCGGGGCGGTCCAGCAGCTCGGGGGCGGGCGAGCGGTGCAGGGCGGTGCGGAATCCGCGCGCCCGCGCCCCCGCCAGGAAGACCTGCTGGGCGCGGGCGGTGCCGTCCAGCGGCCCGCCCTCCAGCGGGGAGACCGTGTCCACGGCCATCAGATCGGTCAGCCACTCCAGGTCGGCGGGGGCCAGTCCGTCCTCGGTGCGGATCGTGCGGGCCGTCTCAGCCATGGTGGCTGCCCTCCCAGTAGGTGTGGATGCCGGTGGTGTCGATGCCGAGCAGGGCGGCGCAGCGCCGCGCGTAGGCCCGGTAGCCGTCGGCCAGGGCGGCCGGGTCGCCCTCGACGCCGAGGTGCGGGATGTGGGCCAGATGCGGCTCCAGGCTGTAGTGGCCCCGGTAGCCGTGCTCCTCCAGGAGCCGTACGCAGGCGGCGACCTCGGCGGTGCCCTCGCCGGGCAGCGTGAACTCCGCCCCGGCGGACGTCCGGACGCCGTCCTTGATGTGGACGTGCTCCACCCAGGGCAGCACCCGCCGCAGGAAGGGCAGCGACTCGTAGCCGTAGGCGAGGCCGTTGCCGGTGTCGAAGAGCAGCCGCAGCCGGGGGCTGGCGACCTCCTCCAGCATCCGCACGGTGTGCTCGGCGCTCCGGCCTCCCCAGCCCTGGCAGTTCTCGTGCAGCAGGGTGACGCCCAGCCGCTCGGCCTCCCGGGCCAGCAGCCGCATCCGGCGCAGCGCCTCGGTGCGCCATTCGCGGTCCCGGCGGCCGTCGTTGGGGTACGACATGACGCGCAGCCGGTCGCAGCCGACGAGCGCCGCCGCGCGGGCGGAGCGCTCCAGGACCGCGAGTTCGTCGTCCATGGAGGTGGCGACGGTGGTGGACCAGGAGCCGACGGGGGTGTCGACGACCGGCACCCGCAGTCCGGCGACGATGGTGCGCCGGGCGAGGTCGGCGGCGTCGCCGACGGACAGCTCGTGCAGGCCGAGTCCGTCGACGGTGCGCAACTCGATGGCTTCCATGCCCAGTTCGTGGTGGATCGCGAGCTGGCCGGCCAGATCGGCGGCGGCCTCGTCGCCGATGCCGCACAGCCGGTCGGGGGTGATGGTCAGGGGCTCGTGCGCGGACATCGTGGTCACCTCCCGGCGGTGTGGAAGCGGTGGACGGCGGCGACGACGCGCTCGGCGGCGCCCGGGGCCATGTCGGGGTGGAGCGGGAGCGCCAGCGCCTCGCGGGACAGCCGCTCGGCGACCGGGAAGTCGCCGGGACCGTGGCCGAGGTGGGCGAAGGCGGGCTGGAGGTGGAGCGGGCGGGGGTAGTAGACGGCGGTCTCGATGCCCTCCCCGGCGAGGTAGGAGCGCAGCGCGTCGCGTTCCTGGGAGCGGATCACGTACGTGTAGACCGCGCGTCCCCCGAAGCCGGCCGGGGGCGGCAGCAGGGCCGGGGCGAGCGGGCGCAGCCCCTCCTCGTACACGGCGGCGATCGCGCGGCGGCGCTCCAGCAGACCGTCCAGGTGCGGCAGCTTGCGCAGCAGGAAGCCTGCGGTCAGCTCGTCCATCCGGCAGTTGAAGCCGAGGAGTTCGTGGTAGAAGCGCTTTCCGGCGGGCTGGCCGTGGTTGCGGAGCATCCGGGCGACGCGGGCGATCTCGGGGTCGTCCGTGACGATCATCCCGGCATCGCCGATGCCTCCGGCGGGCTTCGCGGGGAAGAAGGAGTAGACCCCGGCGTCGCCGTGCCGGCCGGCGGGCCTGCCGTCCACCTCGGCGCCGAGCGCGACCGCGCTGTCCTCGATCAGCCGCAGCCCGCGCCGGCCGGCCAGCTCGGTGAAGGCGGCCATGTCCGGGGAGCCGGAGAAGAGGTAGGCGGGCAGCAGGGCCCGGGTGCGGTCCGTGACGGCGGCCTCGGCGGCGGCCGGGTCCAGCAGCCCGGTCCCGTACTCCACGTCCGCGAAGACCGGGCGGGCGCCGCGCAGGGCGACGGTGGAGGCGGTGGAGACGAAGGAGAACGCGGGGGTGACGACCTCGTCGCCCTCGCCGATGCCGAGCGCGGCCAGGACCACGGTGAGCGCCCCGGTGCCGCTGGCGACGGCGACGGCGTGGGCGGCGCCGGTGCGGGCGGCGATCTCCGCCTCCAGCCGCTCCACGCGCGACTTGAGGATGAACTCGTCGCTCTCCGCGACCTCCTGGAAGACCTCCACGATGTCGTCGACCCAGTCGGCCGAGCGGGCGGACCAGTCGAAGTAGGGGATGGCGGTGCTCACGATGCGGCTCCGTAGAAGGCGTGGACCAGGGCGGCGACGCGGTCGGCCTGCTGGTCGGTGAGGTCGGGGTAGAGGGGCAGCGCCAGGGCGCGCCGCGATGCGGCCTCGGAGACGGGGACGGGGTGGCGGGAGCCGGGCAGCGGGGCGAGCAGCGGCTGCTCGGTCAGCGGGCGCGGGTAGTACGCCTCGGTGCCGACGCCGTGCTCCTCCAGGTAGGCGGCCAGCTCGTCGCGGCGGTCGCACTCGATGAGGTAGACGTAGTAGACCTGGTTGCTCGGGTTCTTGGCCGGGGCCATCCACGGGGTGGTGACGGTCCCGGCGAGCGGGGCGAGCGACCGGTCGTAGCGGGCGGCGAGTTCGGCCCGGCGCTCGATCTCCTCGGTCAGCCGCTCCATGCGGTGCAGCAGGAACGCGGCGTGCAGTTCGTCGCAGCGGCTGTTGTAGCCCAGCTCCTGGTAGACGTAGGCGCCGTCGGTGGCGTACGCCCCGTCCGTGCCCTGTCCGTGCAGCCGCAGCCGGCGGGCGCTCGCGGCGATCTCGTCGTCGTCGGTGAGCAGCATCCCCGCGTCACCGAGCGAGCCGAGGGTCTTGGTGGGGAAGAAGGAGAGCACCCCGCCGCTGCCCCACAGACCGGCGTGCACCCCGCCGGCCCGCATGTCGATGCCCTCGGCGCTGTCCTCCAGGAGGATCAGCCCGTGCCGGTCGGCCAGGTCCTTCAGCCGCTCCATGTCGGCCATCTGGGAGAAGAGGTGGACCGGCATGATCGCCCTGGTCCGCTCGGTGATCGCGGCCTCGGCCCGCTCCGGGTCCATGGCGTAGCTGCCGGGCAGCACGTCCACCAGCACCGGCTGGGCGCCGACGTGCAGGACGGAGGAGGCAGTGGCGAAGAAGGTGTACGCGGGGACGATGACCTCGTCGCCGGGGCCGATGCCCGCCGCCCTGAGCAGGATGACCAGGGCGTCGGTGCCGTTGGCGACGGCCACCGCGTGCCGGGCGCCGGTGCGGGCGGCGATCGCGGCCTCCAGTTCGGCGGTGACCGGGCCGGAGGTGAACCGGCCGGAGGCGGCGACCCGGCGGACCACCTCCGCCAGCCGGGTGCGGTCCCGGCGGGCGGAGGCGGCTCCGCTGAAGAAGGGGACGGCGGTGTCGGCGCTCATCGGGTGGCCGCCTTCAGCGCGGAGATCATCCCGGTGACGGCCCGGCGGCGGCCCGCCGCGTCGCGGGCGGCGCCGATGGCCTGGAGCAGGGCGCTGCCGACGATCACGCCGTCGGTCTTGCCGTGCAGGGCGGCGACGTGCTCGGGGCGGGAGATCCCGAAGCCGACGGCCATCGGGGTGTCGCCGGCCGCGCGGACCCGCTCCAGATAGGCGTCGATGCCCGGGTCCAGGTCCTTGCGGACGCCGGTGACGCCGTTGGCGGCGAGGACGTACAGGAAGCCCCGGGAGGCGGCGGCGGAGGCGGCGACGCGCTCCTGGGAGCTGCCGGGCGCGGTGAAGAAGGTCTGGCCCAGTTCGGTGGCCTCGGCGTGCTTGAGCCAGGCGGCGCCCTCGCTGACCGGGAGGTCGGGGACGACGAAGCCGTCGGCCCCGGCGGACCGGGCGTCGTCGTAGAGCTGGGTGAGGCCGTAGCGCAGGAACGGGTTGCAGTAGCCCATGAGCACGATCGGCGCCTCGATGCCGGCGGCGCGGGCCTCGGCGACGACGTCGAGGGTGGCGGCGGTGGTGGTGCCGGTGTCCAGGGCGGCCTGGCCGGTGGCCTGGATGACGGGGCCGTCGCCCAGCGGGTCGGAGAAGGGGACGCCCAGCTCGATCACGTCGGCGCCGGCCTCGACGGCGGCGGAGATCAGTCCGACGGTCTCGCCGAGGTGCGGGTAGCCGGAGGTGAGGTAGGCGACGAGGGTGGTCTCGTCCTTGGTCCGGTTGTCGGTGAAGGTCTGTTCGAGGCGCTTCATCGCGCGGTCTCCTCACGCTGCTTGAGGGCGGCCATGGCGGAGGTGAGGTCCTTGTCGCCGCGGCCGGAGAGGTTGACGAGGATCGTGCTGCCGGGGGCGCTCTCGCGGGCCACCTTGAGGGCGCCGGCCACGGCGTGGGCGGACTCCAGGGCGGGGACGATGCCCTCCTGGGCGCTGAGGGCGGCGAAGGCGTCCAGCGCCTCGTCGTCGGAGGCGGTGATGTAGTCGACCTTCCCGGTGTCCTTGTAGTGGGAGTGCTCGGGGCCGACGCCCGCGTAGTCGAGGCCGGGGGCGATGGAGTGGGTGAGCTGGATCTGTCCGTCGTCGTCCTGGAGGAGGTAGGTGCGGGTGCCCTGGAGGACGCCCGGGTCGCCGTAGATCAGCGGGGCCGCGTGGCCGCCCTGGCCGCCCTTGCCCTCGCCCGCGGCCTGGACGCCGACGAGCCGGACCGGGTCGTCGAGGAAGGCGCTGAACATCCCGGCGGCGTTGGAGCCGCCGCCCACGCAGGCCACGACCGCGTCGGGCAGCCGGTCGTTCTCCTCCAGGAACTGGGCGCGGGCCTCGCGGCCGATGACCGACTGGAAGTCGCGGACGATGGTGGGGAAGGGGTGCGGTCCGACGACGGAGCCGAGCAGGTAGTGGGTGGTGTCGGGGCGGGCGATCCATTCGCGGATCGCCGCGTTGATGGCGTCCTTGAGGGTGGCGGTGCCCAGGTCGACCAGTTCGACCCGGGCGCCCAGCAGCTCCATGCGCTGGACGTTGGGGGCCTGGCGCTCGGCGTCCACCCGGCCCATGTAGACGGTGGCCTCCAGGCCGAGGTGGGCGCAGGCGGCGGCCACGGCCACCCCGTGCTGTCCGGCCCCGGTCTCGGCGATGATCTGCTTCTTGCCCAGCCGCCGGGCGAGGAGGGCCTGCCCGATCGAGTTGTTGATCTTGTGGGCGCCGGTGTGGGTCAGGTCCTCCCGCTTGAGCCAGAGCTTGACGCCGTTCTCCGTGGCGCCCAGCCGGTGCAGCTCGGTGATCGGGGTGGGCCGGCCGACGAACATCTTCAGCAGCCGGTCCAGCTCCCGGGTGAACTCCGGGTCCAGCAGGGCCTTGTGGTATTCCTCCTCCAGCTCCTGGAGCGGGCCCACCAGGGTCTCCGCGACGAACTGTCCGCCGTACTCGCCGAATCGGCCGTTCACGAGGCCACCTCCAGAATCGGGACCCCGGTGTACGTCCGCAGCTGTGCGGTGGGGTCGGGGCTGCTGAGCAGGGATTCGCCGATGAGCGCGGCGTCGAAGCCGTGCGCGGCGATGCGTTCGATGTCGGAGCGGCCGGACAGGCCGCTCTCGCTGACGGTCAGGACGCCGCGCGGGATGTCGCGGCGCAGCCGGGCCGAGTTCTCCAGGTCGACCGCGAAGGTCTGGAGGTCCCGGTTGTTGATGCCGACGATGCGGGCACCGGCGTTCAGCGCCCGGTCCACCTCGTCCTGGGTGAAGGTCTCCACCAGCGCGTCCAGCCCCATGCAGTGCGCGGTCTGCACCAGATCGGTCAGCAGCGCGTCGTCCACCGCACGGGCGATGACCAGCACCGCGTCGGCCCCGCTGTCGTGGGCGAGCCGCACCTGGCGGATGTCGACCAGGAAGTCCTTGAAGAGGACCGGGACGGTGACGCCGGGGTGCTCCGCGACCGTGCGGACCAGCTCCGGCGAACCGCCGAAGTAGGGCGTGTCCCCGAGGACGGAGATCGCCGAGGCGCCGCCCTCGACGTAGCCGCGCGCGGTGGGCACGGCGAGCGCCGGGTCCAGCAGCGGGCCCTTGGAAGGGGACTTGGGCTTGATCTCCGCGATGACCGAGACCCGGGTCCCGCCGATCGCGGCGGCGAACCGGCCCGGCGTGGCCGGGGTGCGCCGGCCGCGTGCGGCGGCCTCGGCGGCCCGGGGTCCGCTCCAGGCGGCGCGTTTGGCGGCGACGATGTCGTCGAGATGGCTGCTCATGAGGAGGACTCCTGCGTGATCGGGGTACGGGCGAGCCGGGCGGCCAGTTCGGCCGGGGCTCCCCGCCGTACGGCGTCGCGGGCGAGGACGATCCCGCCGTCCAGATCGTCGGCGGCACCGGCCAGATGGAGGACGGCGGCGGCGTTCAGCACCACGGTGTCCAGCAGCGGGGCCGGGGCCGTGCCGTCCAGCACCCTGCGGGCCAGCTCCGCGTTGCGGGCCGGGCCGCCGCCCGCCAGCGCCTCGCGTCCGGCGGGCCGCAGCGGCAGCCGCGCCGGGTCGACGGTGGACTCGGTGAGCGTGTCCCCGTCCACCCGCAGCACCCGGGCCGGGCCCGCCGTGGTCAGCTCGTCCATGCCGTCGAAGCCCTGGACGACCCAGGTGCGGCGGTGGCCGAGCAGCGCGGCGGCCTCGGCCAGGACCTCCTGGTCCCGGCGGGTCGCGGTGCCGATGAGCCGGCCGGTCAGCGGGACCGGGTTGGCCAGCGGTCCGGAGAGGTTGAACAGGGTCTTGAAACCGAGCCTGCGGCGGACCGGGGCCAGCCGGCGCAGCGCCGGGTGGAGCGCGGGGGCGAAGAGGAACGCGAACCGGTGCGCGGCCAGCAGCTCCGGGATGCGCTCCCCGGCGTCCAGCTCGATCCCCAGCGCCTCCAGCAGATCGGCGCTTCCGCACGGCGAGGTCGCCGCCCGGTTGCCGGCCTTGGCGACGGTCGCCCCGGCCGAGGCCGCGACCAGACCGGCCAGGGTGGAGATGTTGACCGAACCGCTGCCGTCACCACCGGTGCCGACCACATCGACCGCCGGGCCCGTCCAGGCCACCGGCCGGGCCACCGCGAGGACCGCCTCCACAGCGGCGGCCACCAGGACCGGCGTGGCCCCGCCCACCGCGACCGCGGTCAGGAAGGCCGCCGCGTCCACCTCGTCCGTCGTCTCGTCCAGCAGCTCCGCCACCGCGTCCCTGGCCGAGGCGGCCGAGACCGTGCGGCCGGCGACCGCGTCCCGGGTCACGCCCGGGAGCGCACGGCCGGTGAGCAGGGCGGTCGCCATCACAGCACCGCCACATTGCTGGCCGCCGTCAGCTTGTTGTGGGTGTCGAGCACGACCGGCGGGATGCCCCAGAGCAGGTCCTGCTCCAGCCCCGGCACGGGGGTGACCATCACGGCGGCGTCCAGTTGCGCCAGCTCCACCACGGCCCAGTCGGCCGAGGCGACCGGCTCGCCGTCCACGACGAGGTCCGGGACCAGCGGGTCGTGGTAGGAGACGACGGCCCCGGCGGCGCGCAGACCGCGGATGACGTCCAGGGCGGGGGCGTTGCGCAGATCGGCGACGCCGGACTTGTAGCTGACGCCGACGACCATCACCTTGGCGCCGCGCAGCTTCGTGCCGCGCTCGGCGGTCAGCTCGGCGAGGCGCTCGACGACCTGGCCGGGGCGGCGCTCGACCCGGTCGAAGGCGGCGGCCACCAGCGACATGTCGGTGCCGGCCCGGTCCGCGGCCTCGCGCAGGAAGAGCGGGTCGACCGGGATGCACTCGCCGCCGACGCCGGGGCCGGGGTAGTGCGCCAGGAAGCCGTAGGGCTTGGTGGAGGCGGCGTCGATGACCTCGCGGACCGGTATGTCCAACGCCCGGCAGAGGTCGGAGAGTTCGAGGGTGAGGCTGATGTTGACGAGGCGGAAGGTGTTCTCGAAGACCTTGGAGAGTTCGGCGACCTCCAGCCGCGAGACCGGCACGACCGTCTCGCAGACGAGGCCGAACAGGGCGGCGGCCCGGCGGGTGCACTCCTCGGTGAGACCGCCCACCACCTTGGGGGTGTTGGTGAGGTTCCAGCCGTTGGTGTTGGCCGGGTCGACCCGCTCGGGGGCCATCGCCACATGGAAGTCGGTGCCGGGCTCCAGGCCGGTGGCCTCGGCGAGGGCCGCGGCGGCGGCGGCCGTGGTGCCCGGCGGGACGGTGGACTGGAGGATCAGCAGCATCCCCCGGCGCAGCAGCGGCGCCACCGAGTCCATCGCGGACTCGACGTAATCGAGATTGGCCTGCTGGTCGCCGGTGACCGGGGTCGGCACGCAGATGATCAGGACGTCCGAGCCGGCCAGCTCGCCGGGCTCGGTGGTGGCGCTCAACCGCTCGGCCACCGAGGCGAGTTCGGTGTCGCTCACATCCGGCAGATAGGAGCTGGAGCGGGCCACCCGGGCGACCCGGCCGGCGTCGGTGTCGAGCCCGCGGACCGGCAGGCCGGCCATCGCGAAGCCGAGCCCGAGCGGCAGGCCGGTGTAGCCGAGGCCGACGACGCCCACCCGCAGGGTGCGGCGCTCGATCTTCTCGTCGAAGACGCTCGCGCCGTCCCGCCCATGAATCACGGGAGCGAGTACGCCAGTCATCTCAACCATGGGGTTCTCCCTCTGAGTGCTATAAATAAAGGCCGTTGGCGTGATCAAGTAGGCCAGTGGCCGAGGGTGACCACCCAGACCACTGCGGGGGATACGGAGCAGACCAGATGGCCTGGCATCTGTCGGTGGAAGTGGACCGGGACTCCTCCGTTCCCCTCACCGCGCAGCTCCAGAACGCCATCAAGACCCGTATCGAGGACCGCGTCCTGCACCCCGGCGCGCGGCTGCCTTCGAGCCGCCAACTCGCCCTGGACCTGGGCCTTTCGCGCAGTGTGGTGGTCGAGGCGTACGAGCAGCTGATCGCCGAGGGGTATCTCGACGCGGTGCGCGGCTCGGGGACGCACGTGGCCCGCAAACTGCCCGAGAGCGCGGGCGACACCTCCCTGCTGGACTCCCGGCCGGCCACCAGCGCCCGCTGGGATCTGCGGGTCGGCATCGCCAACCTGTCCAACTTCCCGCGCCAGGAGTGGCTCAACTCCTATACGAAGGTGCTCCAGAACGTCGGCCGCGAGGGCATGGACTATCCGCCGGTGGCCGGCATCGCGGAGCTGCGCAACGAGCTGTCCGGCTATCTGGGCCGGGTCCGTTCCGTGCACACCGAGCCCGCGCAGGTCATGGTGACCGCCGGGTTCGCCCAGGGGCTCGCGCTGCTCTCCGACGCGCTCCAGCGCCTCGGCATCCACGAGCTGGCCATCGAGGAGCCCGGCCACAGCGGCCAGCGCCGCTTCATCCTCGACACCGGGCTGACCCCGCTGCCGGTCCCGGTCGACGAGGAGGGGCTGATCGTCGAGGCGCTGGAGCGCACCGGCGCCCGCGCGGTCCTGGTCACCCCGGCGCACCAGTTCCCGACCGGGGTGATGATGTCGGCCCGGCGCCGCGCCGAGCTGCTGGCCTGGGCGCGGGAGCGGGACGCCTGGATCATCGAGGACGACTACGACGGGGAGTTCTGGTTCGACCGGGGGGTGCGGCCCACCGCGCTCCAGGAGGGCGATCCGGAGCGGGTGGTCTACGCGGGCACCACGAGCAAGGTCCTGGTACCGGGGCTGCGGCTGGGCTGGCTGGCGATCCCGCCGAAGCTCTACCCCCTGATGGAGCGGGTCCGCTCGCGCCAGGACCAGGGCTCGGACACCCTGACGCAGCTGGCCTTCGCCGAGCTGATGCGCAGCGGGCTGCTCGACCGCCATCTGCGCCGGGTCCGCTCCCGCTACCGCTCGCGCCGCGAGGCGCTGGCCCTGGCCGTGCGCGAACACCTCCCGGAGGCCCGGCTGATCGGCTGCGCGGCGGGGCTGCACAGCTACGCCGTCCTGCCGCGGGGCACGGACGAGACGGCCGTGGTGCACGGCGCGCTGAGCCGCTCGGTGCTGGTCCGCAGCGGCCAGCAGTTCCGCTTCGGCGGCCCGCCCGGGGAGCCGGGGCTGCTCCTGGGCTACGGCTCACTGCCCCTGACGGGCATCTCGGAGGCCCTGGCGGCCATCGGCGCGGCGTACGGGGAGGCCCGCCGCCGCTGAGCCCCTGAGGCGGCCGTACGGGCCTTCGGGGGGCGTACGGCCCCTGAGGCGGCCGTACCGGGCCCTGGGGCGGCGCGGGGGCTTCAGAAGGCCGTACGGGGCCCGGGGAGTCCCTGGGAGGGGCCCGGGGCCTCAGCGCATGGAACGCCCGCGCGGGGCGGCGATCAGCTTCTGGGCGAGGGCCTTGTTGACGGCGTCGATGCGCGAGACGGCGTCGAGCTTGTCGAAGATGTTGCGCAGATGGCGCTTGACGGTGCCCTCGGTGATGCCGAGCCGGGCCGCGATCTGACGGTTGCTCATCGCCTCGGCCACACAGGTCAGCACCTCGCGTTCGCGGGGCGAGACCGGTCCGGCGTCCTGGTCGTGCGGCTGGTCGCCGCCGGCCGTGTAGCCGGCGCGCGGGACCAGGATGGTGATCTGGTCGTCCTCGCGGGCCGCGTTGCGCACCGCGCTCAGCAGCGCCGCGCGCGAGACGCTCTTGTGCAGATAGCCCCGGGCGCCCAGTTGCAGCAGCTCGTGCACCAGCGGCTGGTCGTCATACATGGTGAGGATGATGATCCGCAGCCCGGGAAAACGTTCCAGCAGCCCGCGCACGGCCGCCCTGGGGTGGTGGTCGGGCATCTCCACGTCGAGCAGCAGCACATGCGGCTGATGGCGCTCCACCAGCTCGGCCAGGCCCCGCCCGCTGCTGGCCTGGGCCACCACCTGGAGGTCGTCCTCCGCGTTCAGCAGCTCCGCCAGGGCGGTGCGCAGCAGGGTGTGGTCGTCGGCCGCGAGGATGCGGATGAGGTCAGGCCGTGCGTTCAGCGGAATCACCGGAGAGGTCCATCAGGGGGATCGTGACCGTGACCCGCGTGCCGCCGGCCCCGGGTGAGCTGGTGAACAGGATCGTTCCGCCCAGGAGTTCGACGCGTTCGGTGGCGGAGGCGATGCCGTTGGCCCGGCCCGCCGTGGCCACCGCCGAGGGGTCGAAGCCGCGTCCGTCGTCCTCGATGAGCGCCTGCACCTGGTACGGGGCGATGTCCACGGCGGCCAGGACGTGTTCGGCCTCGGCGTGCGCGAAGGAGTTGCGCAGGCACTCCCGCACCACGAGGAACACCTCGTCCAGCACCTCCTGCGGGGCCCATTCCTCACTGCCGTTGACCTGGACGCGCACCTTGGAGGGGGTGATCTCCATGGATTCCAGGAACGCGGTGAAGGCGGACTCCAGCGTGCCCTCGCGGTCGGCGCGGCGCAGCTGGGTGACCAGATCGCGGATGATGCCCAGCGCCTCGGTCAGCGTCTCCTTGACGGCGCCGATGCGGGCGGATACCTCGTCGGGGCGGGACTGCCAGGTCAGCTCGTGCAGTTCGATGCGGCGCAGGGCCAGGCTGACGTGGTTGCCGAGGTGGTCGTGGATCTCGCGGGCGAGCTGGCGCTGTCCGGCCGCGTTGACCTCGCGCACGGTGTTGAGCAGATACGTGTCGTGCCCGATCGCGCCGGCCTCCAGGCGCAGCCCGATCCCCCGCTGGAGGGTGCGCACCCCCGCCTGGAAGCCGTCGAAGGCGCCGGGCGCGTGCACCATCACCCGGCCCAGCGCGTCGAAGACGATGTCGAAGAGGATCGTCCCGGCGCGGATGGAGTGGACCGCGTCGATGCCCTGCGTCGCCCGCTCCACCCCCAGGCCCTCGACCTGCTGGATCAGCAGGTCGCGTACGTCGGAGCGGTGGGTGCGCAGGCTCTCCGCGCAGTCCCGGATGATCCGCTCCGCCTGGAGCGCGCAGGTGCGCCAGGTGGTCTCATTCGCTACCAGAGGACTTTTGATTGCTTCCAGCCGGCCCCGGTAGTCGGACAGTAATTCCGGTGTACTGGCCAGCAGTTGTTCGACTGTATCGGATTGAATAAAACCCGAATGCATCAGAAGAGCCCCCACCCTCACCAGAAACCGACCCTCGGATCATCATCGTACGGTTACGGCATGTCAACACGATGCCTACCGTCCCACGTTCTGAGACACGCCGCGCTAGGGCCATGAAAAGACGCTGACCACGGCGCCCGCGACATCCGTGGCGACCGATCCCACATAGCCGTCGGGGCAGTTCACCTCGTGGACGTACCAATCCCGGGGATCACCGGAGCGGTGCGCGCGCCGTACTCCTTCCGGTCCGGGATCACCGACGCGCACGGGGATACGCAGCCCCGTTCCCGCGGCTTTCCCCACGGCCTCGATCGCCGTCCACGTGCGGAATCCAGCAATCCGGTTCTCTGGGCCGACGGCCGGTATCCGGGACCAGTCGAACACGGCGCGGACGCGTTCGACATCCACGCCCACCGCACCGGGCCCTCCGGCCACCCCGACGAGCGCGGCGGCGCCGGAATGCGACAGGCTGAAACCGATCTCCGGCCAGGGCCCGTCCACGAGCACGGGCCGCCCCTGTCCGCAGTCGCCGCACTCCTCCGGCTCGGGGCAGCGGCGGACGAACCGGGGCACCGCGGGCGGCACGCCGAGATAGCCGGCGAGCACCGCGCGCAGGGCGAGGTGCGCCCCCCGGTAGCGCCCCCGGGCGAGGGGCCGGGCGATGCGCGCCGCACGGGCGCGCTCGCGGGGATCGAGGACCGCGTCCCCTCCCTCGGAGGGAACACGGTCGAGCGCGACGGACCAGACGTGAAGCTCCCTGGGCGCCGGAAAAAGGGCGCGCGGGGGTAAAGAAACAAGCGTATGCATAGCGGCTTCCCGGGGTCGGAAACGGACCAGGGCTGCCAACGGCCCATGACGGGAAGCGGGGTGCCGGAGAGGACCGGCGCCCGCCTGCTCACCAGCGAAGCGCCAGGAGGGGGCGGGCGGGCGGTCCACTTCGGCGGCGGTCCGGCGTACCAGCGCACCACCGGCCGGCGGTCCACGGCCGCTCAAGGGCCGGTCGAGGACGGACGGAGATCCCCTCGGCGCGGGGCGGAAAACGGACGGAGCAATTCGGAATCCGACCCGCCGGTATTCCGTGCCTCTTCCGTGCCTCTTTAGGAGTACGCATGGCTCATTTGCGGAACAGTCAGGCACCTCTACCGGTGCCTAGGCTCCTGGTCATGCCTACGGCGACGATACGGCCACTGCCTGTGACTGCACCCAGTGGCACGAAGCACCGGAATCCCAGCATTCTTCGACTCTGCGTCGAGGAATCCCGGCCCGCTGTTCTGATGGCCTTCCAGCTCCGTTATTTCGCGGGAATCGCCCTGGCACTCGCCTCGGATCCCGAAATCGGCCCCCGCTCGGTCGTCCAGGCCGTCTTCGGCTCCCTCGCCTGGTTCGGCGCCATCTTCTACACGTATCTCTTCAACGGCTGCATGGATTACCACGAGGACCAGGTCAACGGCTCCGCGCGGCCCATCGCCAGCGGCCGGCTGCCCCGCGCCACCGCGCTGCTCGTCGCCCGCATCGCCGCCGTCGGCTCCCTGGCCTCCGCCGCGTGCGCCGGAACGGGCCCCCTGATCCTGTGCGCGGCCATGCTCCTGCTCGGCCACGCCTACTCCGCGCCGCGCTTCGCCTGGAAGAACCGGACGCCCGCCGCGATGGGCGTGGTCCTCGCCTCCGGCCTGCTGACCTACGCCGCCGGCCCGCTCACCCTCGGCCTCTCGCCGCACTCCCCCGCGCTGTTCCTCACCGCCGCCGCCATGTCCCTGTGGATGGCCCTGGTCGGCGCCGTGGCCAAGGACTTCTCCGACATCGAGGGCGACACCGCGGCCGGCCGCCGGACGTGGGCCGTCACCCTCGGCGAACGCCGGACCCGCTACCTCGTCGCGGCCGGCGCCTGCACCGTCGCCGCCGTCTTCACGGCCGGCGCCCTGCGCTGGGCGCCCGGCCAACTGCCCACCGCCTGCGTGGTCCTGGCCGGCGCCGCCGCCCTCGCCACCGTGACGCTCCGGGGCCGCACCACCGACAGCCGCCACCGGCGCCGCCGCCCGTACCGCTTCTTCATGGTCACCCAGCACTGCGCCCACCTGGCGCTGCTCGGCCAGGCGTTCGCCTGACCGAGGGCCCGGCGAGCCGGGCCGTGAGGAAACACCGAAGAGACATCACCCCCTCCCCAAAGGCGCATTCACGCACCACTCAAGTGCAGTACACCGACACCACAGGGTGGTCGAAGTGGTTTCATCACCGGAGAAAGAACGGATCGCGAAAAGGTGGTCCGGGCGGCGAGATCCGGGAATGGAAAAAGCGCACGCGCCCCGGGCGGGGAATTCTCACCGCCGTACGGGACCGTATTCCACTCCGCGCACCAGCGCATCGCCCCCGGCCGCAGAAAGGAGACGGAAAGCGATGGCGAGTACCCGACTGGCGCTCATGTTCCCCGGCCAGGGAGCCCAGCGACCCGGCATGGGCCTGCCCTGGCGCCGCACCGCCGGCTGGTCCGTGGTGGCGGAGATCTCCGAAGCGGCGGGCCGGGACGTGGAGTCCCTGCTGCTGGACGCCGACACGGCGACCCTGCGCCGCACCGACAACGCCCAGCTGACCACCTTCACCCTGGCCCTGGTGGCCCTCACCGAACTGCGCCGCCAGCACCCGCTGGCCACCTTCCCCGGCGCCTGCGCCGGACACAGCCTGGGCGAGTACGCCGCCCTGGTCGCCGCCGGAATCCTCGACCCGCAGGACGCGGCCCGCCTCATCCTGGCGCGCGGCGCCGCGATGCAGCGGGCCTGTGAACGCGCCGAGGGCGCCATGGCCGCCGTGCTCGGCCTGGACACCGACCGCGCCCAGGACGTGGTCGACGGCATCCACGCGGACGGCGGCCAGGTCTGGGTGGCCAACCTCAACTCCCCGCAGCAGACGGTGATCGCGGGCCGCGCCGCCGACGTGGAGCGCTGCTCACGGGCCGCCGAGCGGGCGGGGGCGGCGAAGGTGGTGGCCCTGACCGTCGGCGGCGCCTTCCACACCCCGCTGATGGCCCCGGCCGTGGAACCGTTCGCGCGGGCCCTGGCCACGGCCCGCTTCATGCCGGGCCACTCGGCGGTCGTCTCCAACGTGGACGCCCGCGCCCACCGGGGCGGCCCGCACTGGGCGGAGCTGCTGCGCCTCCAGCTCACCGCCCCGGTCCGCTGGTCGGACACCCTGCACACGCTCACCCGGGAGCTGGCCTGCGACCGCCTGATGGAGATCGGTCCGGGCCGGACCCTGACCGGCCTGGCCAAGTCCACGGTCCCGCGCGTCCCCCGGGACACCTTCTCCGACCCCCAGGCGGTCCTGACCCCGGCGGCCTGAGGAGCCCCCCGCCTCCGGCGCCCGAACCCGGGCCCCGGACCCATGAACCACCACCCGCGCACGGCCGCATCCCTCCCCCGGGCGGCCGAGCGAACGAAGGGCCGCCCTCCGCCGAAGCGGAAGGCGGCCCTTCGCCTTGATGCGGGCCCGGCGTCGCGAGCCGGACGCCGCGCGCCGGTCGTCACGCGCCGGACGTGAGGCGCCGGACATCACGCGCCAGCCGTCACGCTCCGGCCATCACGCACCGACCATCACGCACCAGCCGTCACGCGCCGAGCAGCCTGCGCACCCGGTCCGCCCCCACGGCCAGGAGCAGCGTGGGCAGCCGGGGCCCGGTGTCGCGGCTGACGAGCAGCCGGTAGAGCAGCGCGAAGAAGGACCGCTGGGCGACCTTCAGCTCCGGCGTCGGCTTGGCCTCGGGGTCCAGCCCCTCCATGACCTTCGGCACGCCGTAGACGAGCGTGGTCAGCCCGTCGAGCGACCAGTGCGTGTCCAGCCCCTCCAGGAGCAGCCGCAGGGACTCGCGCCCCCGCTCGTCCAGCGAGCCGAGCAGTTCCTTGTCCGGCTCGTCGCGGACGATGGTGCGGGCCTCGGCCGGGACCTGGGTGGTGATCCAGTTCTCGGCGCGGTCGAGCCGGGGCCGGGCCTCGTCCAGCGAGGTCAGCGGGCTCGTGGGGTCCAGCTCGCTGAGGATGCGCAGCGTCTGGTCCTCGGCGCCCGCCGTGATGTCGGCGACCGAGGCCAGGGTGCGGTACGGCAGCGGGCGCGGCGTGCTGGGCAGCGGACCGGCGGCGGTCCCGATCGCGCGCGCGTACGCCGCGGCGTCGGCCGGGAGCACGGTGCCGTCGGCGACCTTGCGGCCCAGCGAGTCCCACTCGTCGTAGAGCCGCTGGATCTCCTGGTCGAAGGCGATCTTGAAGGACTGGTTGGGCTTGCGGCGCGCGTACAGCCAGCGCAGCAGCGGCGCCTCCATGATCTTCAGCGCGTCGGCCGGGGTCGGCACCCCGCCCTTGGAGGAGGACATCTTCGCCATGCCGGAGATGCCGACGAAGGCGTACATCGGGCCGATCGGCTGTACGCCGTCGAAGACCTCGCGGACGATCTGCCCGCCCACGACGAACGAGGAACCGGGCGAGGAATGGTCCACCCCGCTGGGCTCGAAGATCACGCCTTCGTAGGCCCAGCGCATCGGCCAGTCGACCTTCCAGACCAGCTTGCCCCGGTTGAACTCCTTGAGCCGCACGGTCTCCGCGAAGCCGCAGGACGCGCAGGTGTAGTTCAGCTCGGTGGTCTCGTCGTCGTACGAGGTGACCTGCGTGAAGTCCTTCTCGCAGTTGCCGCAGTACGGCTTGTACGGGAAGTAGCCCGCCGAGCCGCCGCTGCCGTCGTCCTCGCTCGCCGCGCCGGAACCGGCCTCGGCCTCCAGCTCGGCCTCGTCGACCTTCTTCTGCTGCTGGGGCTTCTTGCCGCCCTTGCCCGCGGCGGCCGGGTCCTTCTTGGTCCGGTAGCGGTCGAGGACGGCGTCGATGTCGGCGCGGTGCCGCATCGCGTGCAGGATCTGCTCGCGGTACGCGCCGGCGAGGTACTGCTCGGTCTGGCTGATCCCGTCGTACTCGACGCCCAGCTCGTCCAGGGACGCGGTCATCGCGGCCTTGAAGTGCTCGGCCCAGTTCGGATACGCGGAACCGGCCGGGGCGGGCACCGAGGTCAGCGGCTTGCCGATGTGCTCGGCCCAGGACGCGTCGACCCCGGCGACGCCGTTCGGCACCTTGCGGTAGCGGTCGTAGTCGTCCCACGAGATCAGGTGCCGGACGGTGTACCCCCGGCGGCGGATCTCGTCGGCGACCAGGTGCGGGGTCATGACCTCGCGCAGGTTGCCCAGGTGGATCGGGCCCGACGGGGAGAGGCCGGAGGCGACGACGACCGGTTTGCCAGGCGCACGACGCTCCGATTCGGCGATGACCTCGTCCGCGAAGCGGGAGACCCAGTCGGTCTCGGTGCTGCTCTGACTCTGAGCCACGGTCGGCACGTCCTTCTCTCGGCTAGGACTCACAGGGACGCCCTCGTGCGGGGGCACCCCCATTCTCCCAGGTACCGGCCGCAGCACGAAAACGGCTTTGCGATCGGCTCGGCGCCCCGTGGGATACTGGGATCCATCCCTTGTACCCCTACGGAAACGGCAGCCCGTCCCATGCCTGAGCACGGCTCGGTCAATTCCCTCGCTTCCACGCTCCAGCAGCAGCTGGCGGACGCCCTGACGGCAGCCCTGCCGGAGGCCGGCACCGCGGACCCGCTGCTGCGCCGAAGCGACCGGGCCGACTTCCAGGCCAACGGCATCCTGGCCCTCGCCAAGAAGCTGAAGGGCAACCCCCGGGAGCTGGCCGACCGGGTCACCGCCGCGCTGCCGGCCTCGGAGCTGATCCAGGACATCGAGGTCTCCGGCCCCGGCTTCCTGAACGTCACGCTGACCGACCGGGCGATCACGCGGACCCTGGCCGCGCGCGCCGCCGACACCGACCGGCTCGGCGTGCCGGTGAACGCCTCGGCGGGCACCACGGTCGTCGACTACGCCCAGCCGAACGTGGCGAAGGAGATGCACGTCGGCCATCTGCGGTCCGCCGTGATCGGCGACGCCATGGTGCGGATCCTGGAGTTCACCGGCGAGAGCGTCGTGCGGCGCCACCACATCGGGGACTGGGGCACCCAGTTCGGCATGCTCATCCAGTACCTGATCGAGCACCCCGACGAGCTGGACCACGGGGACGCGGCGGGCGAGGCGGCCGGCGAGGCCGCGATGTCCTCGCTGAACCGGCTCTACAAGGCCTCGCGGGCCCTCTTCGACTCCGACGAGGAGTTCAAGGCGCGGGCCCGGGACCGGGTGGTGGCCCTCCAGGCGGGCGACCCGGAGACGCTGGCGATGTGGCAGCGGTTCGTCGACGAGTCGAAGATCTACTTCTACTCCGTCTTCGACAAGCTGGACATGGAGATCAGCGACCCCGACATCGTCGGCGAGTCCGGCTACAACGACATGCTGGAGGAGACCTGCCGCATCCTGGAGGAGACGGGCGTCGCCGTCCGCTCCGAGGGTGCGCTCTGCGTCTTCTTCGACGACGTGAAGGGCCCGGACGGCAACAAGGTCCCCCTCATCGTCAAGAAGTCCAACGGCGGCTACGGCTACGCGGCGACCGACCTCTCCGCGATCCGCGACCGGGTGCAGAACCTGAAGGCCGACAGCCTGCTCTACGTGGTGGACGTCCGGCAGTCCCTGCACTTCAAGATGGTCTTCGAGACCGCCCGCCGGGCCGGCTGGCTGAACGAGGACACCAAGGCCCACCAGCTGGCCTTCGGCACGGTCCTCGGCAAGGACGGCAAGCCCTTCAAGACCCGTGAGGGCGTCACGGTCCGGCTGGAGGACCTCCTGGACGAAGCGGTCGACCGGGCGACGGCCGTGGTCCGCTCGAAGGCCGAGAAGGTCGGCCTGACCGAGCAGGAGATCGTCGAGAACGGCCGGTACGTCGGCATCGGCGCCGTGAAGTACGCCGACCTGTCGACCTCCGCCGTCCGCGACTACAAGTTCGACCTGGACCAGATGGTCTCGCTCAACGGCGACACCTCCGTCTACCTCCAGTACGCCTATGCCCGGATCCGCTCCATCCTCCGCAAGGCCGGCGACGCCAAGCCCGCCGCCCACCCGGAGCTGCCCCTGGCCCCCGCCGAGCGCGCCCTCGGCCTCCACCTGGACCAGTTCGGCGAGGTCCTCTCCGAGGTCGCCGCCGCCTACGAGCCCCACAAGCTCGCCGCGTACCTCTACCAGCTCGCCTCGCACCTCACCACGTTCTACGACCAGTGCCAGGTCCTCAGCGACGAGAACCCGCCCGAGGTCGTGGAGAACCGCCTCTTCCTCGTGGAGCTGACGGCCCGCACCCTGCACAAGGGCATGGCCCTCCTGGGCATCCGGACGCCCGAGCGCCTCTGACGCCTCCGGGTCCGGCACCCGCGCGCCCTCACCGCCCCGCACCGGCTTCCGGTGCGGGGCGGTGGTGCGTACGGCGGCCCGCCGCCGGACCCCGTTGACCACGGCCCCGCGCCGGGGCGATAGTGACGCGGCTGACACGCGTCAGCGTGGCCGGCGGCGGCATCAGGGGTGGGGATCTCATGCGGGAGTACGGGGACGACACGTCGTCCCGAACGGCGCCGGAAACGGTCCGGGCGGCGCTCGACGGCGGACACCAGGCCGAAGACGACACGTCATCGAGGGCGACGGCGCACACGACCCCACCGGCCTCCGACGACGAGCACCACCCGACCGGAGACGACACGTCACCGGGGGCGACGGCGCACACGGCCCCGCCGGCCTCCGACGACGAGCACCACCCGACCGGAGAGGACACGTCACCGGGGGCGGCGGCGCACATGGTCCGGGCGGCGCTCGACGGCGGGCGCCTCGCCGAGGCCCGGCTGCGGGCCGAGGCGGCGCTGGAGGAGCACGGACCGGACGCCGTGCTGTACGAACTGCTCGGCCGGGCACACGTGGCCGAGGACGAGGACGACCACGACGACGAGGCCGAACGCGTCTACCGCCGGGGCCTGGAGCACTTCCCCGACGACCTCGGCCTGCTCGCGGCGTACGCGGAGCTGTGCCTGCGCTCGGACCCGCTGGACCGCCCCGGCCGCAGCGCCCGGGGCCCCGCCCTGGCCGACCGGATCATCGCTCTCGCCCCGGACTCGCCCCAGGCGCTCCGCGTGGGACAGCACGCGCGCGGGGAGATCATGCCGATCCCGCAGGGCGGCACGCTGTCCCCGGGTGCCCTCGCCCACATCCAGCGCCACGACGTGCGCGCCGCGCTGGCCGACGCCCCCGACCTCACCGCGGCGGCCCGCCTGGCCTGGGAGCAGGCCGCCGCCTCCCCGTACGATCTGCGCCTCGCGATCCGCGCGGACACCCTCCTCGCGCTCGACCGGCCGGGCCACCGGCTGCTCCGGTTTCCCGCACGGGCCCCGATGGCGGCGCTGTTCACCGTGACGGTGCTGGTCGCGGCGTTCCTCGTCACCCGGGCCGCGTTCCACTGGCCGGCCTGGACGGGCGTCGCCGTCCTGCTGCTCAGCGCCCCGACGATGCTGCTCGCCCGGCTGGAGCACCGGGCCCGGACCCTGGCCACGGCCCGGACCCCCGCCCCTCCGCCGGACACCGTCCTGCCCGACAGCCCCCTGCCGCCGCCGCCCGCGTACAGCTCCCGCGAGTCGTCCGCCCGCCTGGCCGCCGGCACGATGGTCCTCTGCGCGGCCGTCTCCCCGCTGCTCCGGTCGGCCCCGCAGAACACGGACTACCCGCACTACGTGGCCACGCCCCCGCCCACCCTGCTGGGCGCCCCGCTCCTGACCGCCGTACCGTCCGGGGACGGCACCGGTCCGGACGCGGTCACGACCGAGTCGGACGGCTTCGGCCCCGGCGACTTCATGTACGCCTACGGCACCCCGAAGGACATGCTGACCGGCGAGCCCGTCGCGCTCGTCATCGGGATGACGGGCGACTACCACGGGGCCGACCCGGACGCGGTCCGCGTCTACGAACACGACCTCTCCGAATCGGACTCCACGATCGACGACGTGTGGAACGCACCCCCGGGCCCCCACGGCGGCCACCTGCGCTGCGTCGCCTACTCCACCGACGCGGAGGACGACGGCGCCCACTCCGCGTGCACCTGGCTGGACCGGGGCAGCTACGGCACGGTCGTCCTCAACAAGCCCTCCCTCACCCGCGAAACCGCCGCCGCGATCGCCCGCACGACCCGCGACGCGGTGCTCCGCGAGGACACGTCGGGGAGCACCAGGGCCTGACGCCCTTCCTCCCGACACGCCCCGGCGGCCGCGAAGTCGGCGCGGGGACGCGGATCGACGCGGGGTCTGAAGCGGCCCCCGTTGTCAGTACCGCCGCCTACTGTTCCGGTATGGCGACGCTTCCGAACCCGCTCCGTACCCCCGCCGACGCAGGGCTGCCGCTTCCGCCGGGGAGCTTCGTGGACTCCACGATGGACGGCCCGTGGCACGAACCCCTGCTCTGGTACGGGGAGGAGGCGGCGGTGCCCGGGACGTGGGCGGCGCTGCGTGACCTCGGGCGGCCGGTGGGGCTGCTGCCGGTGCTGATCGACGGCGGGATGCGGAACGAGCTGCCGCAGCACTGGGACCTGGCCCCGGCCCGGATGTCGTACGCGGGGGACCACGACGCGGAGGACGTGCTGCGCGGGTTCTGGGAGGAGTACGCGGGCGACGAACTGCCGCCGGGCGACTCCTCCGTGATCGCCTGGCCGGGTCTGGCACCGGAGCCGGCCGTGGCCGGGCGGCACACCCCGGAGGAGCTGGCGGCGGCGATCGCCGACCAGATGACGGAGATCGGCGGGCCGATGGCCGGTCTGCGGGCGGGACTGGTGCCCGCGCGCCGCAGCGCGGACATACCGGCGGCGATCGGCTGGACGGGCCCGACGAACCACGAGAACGACGTGGCACGGCTCTGCGCGGTGCTGCGCTCCTGGGAGGACCGCTTCGACGCGCGCGTCGTCGCCCTCGGCTTCGACACGATGATCGTCTCCGTGGGCCGCCCGCCGACGACGCCCGCCGAGGCCGGCGCCCTGGCGATGGAGCACTTCGCGTTCTGCCCGGACAACATCCAGCAGTCGACGCTCAGCACGCTGGAGGTATACGCGGAGAAGGCCGTGCTCCACCAGGAGGTGTGGTCCTTCTGGTGGGACTGAGGCGGGTGGGACCGAGCCCCGTACGGCCCCGGTGACAGACAACCAACCCCGCATTGGTCTTGACCAATTTCCCCGAGTGTGAGAATCATGACCGGAGTCGTCACGGAACCTTCATAACTGCTCCGCAGGAGAACCACGCACTATGCGCATACCGACCTCCGCCGCCCTCGCGGCGCTCGGCGGTGCCCTCGTCCTCGGGCTCACCGTCACTCCGGCCGCTCAGGCCGCCCCCGCCTCCGGGGACTGCGCCACCAACGCCTTCGGCATCGCCGGACAGTACGGCGAGTTCGTCCTCGGGGACGACGTCCACTCCCCCGACGCGGAAGGCGCCGTGGCGGTGGGCGGCAACGCCGACTTCCGGGGCGGGTTCAGCGTCGGCAACGAACTGACGTCCGCCCAGGTCGACGCGCTGCCCGGCCGGGCGTCGCTCGTCGTGCGGGGCGATCTGCTCAACGGCGGTTCGGCGACCGTCGTGATGAAGGGCAACGCCGTCGTCGGCGGATCGGTGAAGGACCGGGCCGTCGAGCTGCACAACGGGACCTTCGCCAAGAAGGCCGATCTCATCGACTTCGACGGCGAGTTCGCCAAGCTGCGCGCCTACTCCGAGGCCCTGGCCGGCGAGCAGGCCACCGCCGGCACCGACGTGCGGCTCGACGGGAGCAGGCTGACGCTGACCGGAACGGACACCGGCCGCAACGTCTTCTCCGTCCCGGCCTCGCAGTTGGAGAAGGCGAAGGAGGTCTTCGTCAAGGTCCCGGCCGGGGCGACGACGATCGTCAACGTCACGGGTACGGGCTACGACATGGCGAGCGCCGGCACGACGGGCTTCTTCCTCTCGGGCGGCCAGGACTTCGTCCTGGACGACAAGCTGCAGAGCGCGAACGACGGGGCGGTCCGCGCCCGGCTGCTGTGGAACTTCCCGGACGCCACCAAGATCGTCAAGAGCAGCCATGCGGCCTGGCCGGGCAGCGTCCTCGCCCCCCGCGCGCACCTGGAACTGGGCACGGGCGCCCCGGTGAACGGCTCGGTGTGGGTGGCCTCGCTGCACGGATCGGGCGGCGCGGAAACGCACCACTTCCCGTTCACCGGCTGCCTCCCCGAGGTCCCCGGCACCACGCCCCCGTCGCCCGGCACGCCCACGACGACGCCCCCCACGACCGCCTCCCCGTCGCCCTCGGCACCGCCCTCCGGAAGCGCCACCCCGTCGGCCGCTCCGTCGGGCACCCCGTCCGGTTCGGCGTCCCCCGGTGCCCCGGCACCGTCCGCCTCCCCCTCCCGGCCCGCCGAGGGTGACCTCGCCACCACCGGGAGCAGCAACATGCTCCCGATCGCCCTCGGCGGCGCCGCGGTCGTCGCCGTCGGTGCGGGCCTGGTCGTCATGACCCGCCGCCGCAAGCGCGCCTGACACCGGCCCCGCACGCGTCCAACGGCCCCCGGATTCCCCTCCACCGAGCGGATTCCGGGGGCCGCCCGCGTAGGGCCCGTACGGCCGGCACGGCGAGGGCACCCCGCACCGGCCCGGCCCCGCGCACGCGCAAACGCGCGGACGCATGGGCTCATGGCCGTCCGGGCGGCACCGGCCGCCCCGCAGGCCGCCCGCTCGGACCACGAACATCACCCCTGGACAGAGCACCGCCGCCCACCGAGCATGAGGGACGTCGGCCAGGAAACCCATCCGGCCCCACCGCCCCCGGAGCGCTCAGTGACCTCACCCGCCCCTGCCCCCGTCTCCCCCGACTCCCCCGACTCCCCCGTCTCCCCCGTCTCCCCCGACTCCCCCGACTCCCCCGAAATTCAAGCCCTGTTGACGACCTTGAACGGCCAGCGCCGCCACATCCTCGGCATACTCGACGGGCTCTCCGACGAGGACCTGCGCCGCCCGGTCCTCCCCTCGGGCTGGAGCTGCCTCGGCCTCGTCCAGCACCTCGCGCTCGACGTCGAACGCTTCTGGTTCCAGGCCGTCGTGACGGGCGACAAGGAGGTCATCGCCTCCCTCGCGGAGATCGATGACGCCTGGCAGGTCCCCGCCACCACCCCCGCCGCCGACGTCCTCGCCCGCTACCGCACGGAAACCGCCCGCGCCGACGCCATCGCCACCGCGTCCGCCCCCGAAATCCCCCTCGCCTGGTGGCCCCAGGACCTCTTCGGCGACCCCCACCTCCACACCCTCCGCGACGTCCTCCTCCACGTCCTCGCCGAAACCGCTTGCCACGCGGGCCACTTGGACGCCGCCCGCGAACTGCTGGACGGGCGCCGGTGGCTGGTGCTGACGTAGGTGTACGCCCCGGGCGTGCGGTGACGAGAATCCGGTCGGCGCGGGACCGGGCGGGCAGCCACATGCGGACAGGGGACTCGACCTCGCGGCACCGACGGAAGTGTCGGACCTCAAGACGGCTTCTCACCAGGCGGCACGTCCGTGCGGACGTCGGCCCCCATGCGCTCGGCAGCCCGTGCTGAACGGCGCGCGGGCGGGGAAGACTCCCAGCACTGCCGGTGGACGGGGAGGAGGCGGTGGACGTGGCCGCGGTCAGGGGCACGGACTCGGCGCTCAAGCGGGCCCGGCTCGCACTGAACATGACGCTGGAGGAGGCGGCGGACGCCTTGAACGCGGTCACGGGCGGTGCGACGGACGCAAGCCTGATGAGCGGGTGGGAGTCGGGCCGGCGCCGCACAGGCAAACGCAACCGCGCGGGCCTGTGCCAGGTGTATCGCGAGCGGCCGGAGGTGCTGTTCGCCCACCAGGACGGCGCGGCCACCAGCGTGCTGGAGACCTCCGGCACCGCCGTGGTGGTCCAGGTGCTGACCCGCTGGACCGACCTGGTCGGGGCCATGGTCGACGTCGTTGCCGGAGCACGCGAGCAGTTGGTCGTCACTGGCTCCCGCTCGCGGGAGAAGGCGTATCTTGCGGCGATCGAGACGGCCGTGGCCCAGCATCCGGACCTGGTCCACTACCGCGTGCTGTACGGCCCCCCGCGACACCGGGCCCTCGCCGATCACCTGCTGCGACTGCTGGAACTGCGCGATCCGTCCGGGCGCCGCAACGGAATCAAGACACTCCACATCGGGATGGTGGAGCCCGCAGGGGCGCTGGAGAGGTTCTTCGTCGCCTCCGAGACAGCCGCGGTGGTCCCGCTGCCGTCGTTCCACGGGGCGGAGGGGTTCGACTGCGGCGTGCTGCTCGGCCGCGAGGCCGCGGTGGGACTGGTCCACCATGGGCGGGAGGCATGCGCCTCGGCACGGCCGGTGGAGACGACCGAAGCCGTCCGCGCGCTGCCGGTACGGCGCACCTAGGGTCGAGGGAGAAGCGTGACCGAGGACTTGTCGCAGACGGCTCGGATTCGAACGGCGTCCGTGGTCGAGCTGGCGAGCGAGCTGATCCGCCGTCCGAGCCGGGCGGGGTTCGACGACTACGGGCCCGTCCTCGCGGTGTTGGAGGACTGGCTCGCCGCCCGCGCGCTGCCCCACCGACGTCTGCACGACGCGACGGGCGCCTTGGTAGGGCTGCTGGTGGAGATCCCCGGCGGGCATCCCGGGCCGTGGTGGACGTTGGACGCGTGCGTGGACACCGCACCGTACGGCGACGAGACCGCCTGGACCTTCCCGCCGACGTGCGGCAACGTCGTGGACGGCTGGCTACGCGGCCGCGGGGCGGCCGACTCCAAGCTCGCCGCCGCGATGTTCTGCCACATCGCCGCCGACCTCGCTCCCCGCGCACACCAGTTCGCGGGCGGGCTCGCCGTGCTCCTGGACGTCGATGAGCACACCGGCGGCTTCGGCGGCGCCCGCGCCTACCTCGCCGACCCGCACACGGCCCGTCCGGCGGGGGTGATGATCGGCTACCCCGGCATGGACGAGGTCGTGGTCGGTGGCAGGGGGCTGTGGAGGGCCACCATCACGGTCCACGCTCCCTCCGGGCACTCCGGCTCCAACAGGACCGTGGTCGGCGCGGTCTCCCGCGCCGCCCACCTCGTACGGCTTTTGGACACCGCCGAACTGGCCGGTGCTGGTGACGGGGCGGGCTTCCCGCTGCCGCCGAAGCTGTCGGTCACTGCCTTCCACGGCGGGCAGGGCTTCTCCGTCACGCCGGACCGGGTCGACATCAACGTGGACATCCGCACCACCACGGCCTTCAACGCGCACGACGCCGAGATTCTCCTCCGCAGGGCCGTCGCCGAGCTCGACGCGGAGCTTCCCACTCCGGCGCCCACCGAGATCGTCCCGGTCGCGGTGTGGCCGCCGTTCCGCCTCGGCGAGGACGAGCAGCCTGCCGCCGCCCTCCTCGGCGCCGCCGCCGAGGAGGGACTCGCCGTACGGGCGAAGACTGCGGGCCCGTCGAACATCGGCAATCTGCTCGCCGGAGAAGGCATCGCGGCCACCGCCGGCTTCGGAGTGCCGTACGAAGGGCTGCACGGCATCGACGAACGCGCGCACATCGCCCAACTCCCCTCGGTGTACGCCGTCTACCGGCGGGCCGTGCTCCACCTCCTCGGTGACTGACGTCCCAGCCGCGTCCCACCTTCCTCCCAGATCCACTCCCAGCAACCGCCCAACTCCGTCTCTGGGAACAGCTCCTCGATCGCGGTGTCATGGAGACAGCACCGATCGACGGAGACACCGCGACAAGGGGAGCCGGCCATGACCGAACAGACCATCATCACCACCACACCCGCGGACGGGAACACCATCGCCACGGCTTCGCGCGCCGGCAGCTTCGCACCGCATGTCAGCACCCACCCGGTGGCGGCCCTCACCCTGGGCCGCCAGGCGTTCAACGACTCGGACAAGGCCAACTACTTCGAGGGCTGACCAGCCCGGACACCACCGAGCACCCCGAGGGCCGGCCGCACGACGGCCGGCCCTCGGTCGCGTCTTGAAGGGGAGACAGGCAGATGGAACGGGAGTGGATGGCCGGCGGCACCGCCTCCGGCGGCGGAATCGAGATCGACGGGCTCGGCGGCGTGCGCCGGGCTCCGGCCGCGCGGGTCCGCACGGAGACCGACGGACCGGTGGCACTCACGGTCGTGGGCGACTGCCCGGTCACCGAACGGGATCTGCGCGGTGTCCTTCCTGCCGTGCGGGCGGGCCGCTGGGCGGAGCTGACCCGCTGGCCGGGCTCGTATTGGGTGGCCGCGAGCGACGGACGGCGGCACTTCGTGTGCGGAGACCTCGCCGGGATCCGGGCGGTCTACTACACGCCTCACGAGGAAGGAACCGTCTGGGCCAGCGATCCGGGCCTGCTGCGGCGGCCGCTCGTGCCGGACGTGCCGCTGCTGGCGGCCAGGCTCACGGCGGGCGAGCATCACTGGCCGCACCGCAGCCCGTACAAGCAGATCCGTCAGGTGCCCGGCGGGTTCGGTCTGCTGCTCGCGTCCGGGGCGCCGCAGCTCGTCGACATCCGCCGCATCGAGCCGGTGGACGGGCTCCGCGAGGGAGCCGAGCGGTTCGGCCGCGTCCTCACCGACGCCGTCCAGCACCGGGTGCGCACCGTCAGCGGGGCGGTGGGTGCGGATCTGTCCGGCGGCCTGGACTCATCCGCGGCTGTCGTACTCGCTGCCGGCGTCGGAACCGTGCACGCGGTCACGTACACCGACGGCTACACCAGTCGCGAGGACATGTCCTTCGCTGTTCGCGTCGCCGAGCACACCGCCGCCCGGCATACGGTCGCCAACGGCAGCGACGGGCAGCTGCCTTTCGGTTTCCCCGCGGGGCAGCCGACCGGGACGGAGCCGGTGCTGGAGGCCGCGACGTACGCCATGGACACCGCCTACCTGCGCCCCGTGCGAGGACTGCCGCTGCACCTGACCGGGCATGGCGGCGACATCGTGCTCGACGCGTCCAGCTCCTGCTGGGTCCGCCTCCTCCAGGACGGCCGACGCCGTGAGGCCCACCGCCAGGCCGTCGCGTTCGCCCGGTTGCGCAGCACCGCGCCGGGCCCCTATTGGAAGGCCCTCAAGCAGACCGCCGGCCTGGGGCGCAGCGGGTCTCTGGAGCGTGCCGCCGAGGTCCTGGAGCGCGGGCCCGTCGTCCGGGAGCATGCTCCGGGTGGCTGGTCGTGGTGCCGCCTCGGCGCGGCCGCTTCCTGGCTCACCGCGCACGGGCGGCACCAGGTCGCCGCACTTCTGCGGCAGGCCGCCGGAGACCAGCAGCCGGAGCTCGCCGACGAGTTCGACCAGTGGGCCGCCCTGCGGTCGGTCGGCGCCTCCGCACGCGGCTGGACCCCTTACGCCGAGACGCTCGGCATCCGGCCGGTGTACCCGTACCTGGACAATGAGGTCGTCCGGGCCGCGTTCGCCGTCCCGGCCTTCGCCCGGCGCGGGCTGGTGACGTACAAGCCGCTTCTGCGGGCCGCGCTGCCTCGGCTTCCGGACTGGCTGGCCTCCCGCTACTCGAAGGGCTCGTTCACGGCCCAGCGCATCGCCGGGCTCGCCCGCCACCAGGAGCTGCTGGACGACCTCATCGCGGCAAGTCCGCTCGTGGCCGGCGGGCTGGTCGACCCCGGCGCCGTCCGCGTGGCGCTCGCACGGGCGGCCCGGGGCCAGAGCGCCCCGGTGATCGCCGACCTGCACCAGCTGATCGTGACGTGCTGGTGGCTCACCGGCAGCACGGCCGGCAGGGCGGTGACGGAGTGCTGAGCCCCGCCCCTCACGTCCATCACGCCACGGGCCCGTACGGCACGGCGGTGCTCGACGTCCGGCGTGGGGCCTGGCTGATGCTCGACCCGGACGCGGCGAAGGTCTGGCACGCCATCACCGTACGCGGCGGCACGGCCGGACTCGCCGACGAGATCACCGCCCCCACCGGCCAGGACCCGCAGACGGTCAGCGTGCAGATCGACGCGATCGTCGACGAACTCCTGGCCGCCGGCGTGCTCGTCGACACCGCCCGACCGGGCCGGCGAAAGAAAAGGAGGTGGCGGCGGTGACGGTCATGGTCCCCACCGCGCGGCCCACCGCGCCGCGACGGGACCGCGCGGTCGCGGTCGTTGCGCTCGCCCTGTCCTTGGCGATGAGCCGGTTTCCGCTGCGCCCGCAGATCGCCGCCGTGCGGCTGCTGCGCGGCCTGCCGTACGCGCGTCTCGCTCAGCTCGAAGCCCGCTACACAGCGGTACTGGCGGTGATCCCCTCCTGGTGGCCGGGCCGTGTCGCCTGCATGGAGATCAGTCTCGCCACCGTCATCGCGACCGCGCTCACCGGCCGCCGGGCCCGGTGGGTGTTCGGGGCACGCTTCCTCCCCGATGCCGCGCACGCCTGGGCCGACGTCCCAGGGGGCGCGGTGGGCCGGGACATCGGCGACGCCGTCGACCGGCCGTGGACAGTCGTCCTCGCCGTGCCGTAGAGCCGCAAAGGGCTGCCGTGGTCCGGGGTCGGCTGGTGCTTCCTCGCTCCGGACCACGGCCGCACTCGAATGGGTGAATGTGAAGCGGTGAAGCTGACGGCGGGGCGGAGTGACCTGGGCCTACGGGCGGGGTGCCGGAACTATCCCGTTGCCCGGCCTCCACGTCCTCGTCCCTCATGGGGGCGTGAGTTCTTCCCCTGCCTTGCCGCCCGTTTCCGCTGCGGGCCGGCCGCCCGTGATGCGCCTGGCCTCCGACCGGCACTTCGAGGCAAGCGTCAACCTGTCCACGGGGGCGATGGCGCGCCGGCTGCCCCGCACGCTCGCCGAGGCGGCCCGGCTCGGCTGGCGCACCGACCACCGCGCTGTCCTGGCCCTGCTCGCCTGCCAGCTCGGAGCCGCCGTTCTCACCGCGACCGCGCTCGCGGCCACCACTCGCGTGCTGTCCGCCGTGTTCACCGCCGGCGACGTCGCCGCCTCTCTGCGAGAGAAGCCGACCGCCGTGGTGGTCCTCGCCCTGGCCGCCTCCGGGCGTTACCTGCTCGATGCCGTAGCCCGCGCGTCCGCGGCCCGGCTCGCGCCGAAGACCGTACGCGAAGCCGACCTCCAGGTCATCACCGCCGCGACCGCCGCCGAACTGGTCGCGTACGAGGACCCGGCCTTCGAGGACGCTCACGCCGCCGCCTCCGACGGAGCGGAGAAGACCGGCGATCTCATTCTCGACGCCCAGCTGCTGACCTCCGCCGCAGCTCAGATGGCCGCCGCGGCCACCGTTGTCACCGTCCTGCACCCGGTCGTCCTGCCCCTGTTGGTCCTCTCCGCCGTACCGTGCGCGTGGGGCGCTGTACGGGGGGCACAGATCGAGCACGCAACGCACCACCGCAACCTCGCCGACTCCCGGCTGCGCAGCGTCTTCCGCTCCTACAGCACCGAACGGAACACCGCCGACGAGGTCCGCGCGGGCACCATGGCCCACTTCCTGATCCGCCAGTACCGAATCGTCTCCGGCCGTTTGGAGGCCGAGCAGCTCAAGGCCACCCGCCAGGCCCTCGTGGTCCAGGGCATCGGCGACGCGCTCACGGCTGTCGGCACGGCTGCCACCTGGGGCGCGCTCGTGCTCCTGGTGGCGAGCGGCCGCATGGAGCTCCCGGTCGCGGGAACCGCCACCCTCGCGGTGCGGACCTCGGGGGCCGCACTCGACACGACCGTGCGGGCCGGGGCACGGTTGTTCCGCACCTCGCTCTCCCTGGACGACTGGGTTCGCTTCCTCGCCGTGGCCGAACCGTGGACGACGCGGCGCGGCAACGCCTCGGTCGCCGAGGACGGGCCGCAGGTCATTACCGCCGAGGGCGTCTCCTTCACGTACCCCGGGGCTGGCGCGCCCGCGCTCGACGGCATCGACCTGGGCCTCAAGCGCGGCGAGGTCATCGCTCTGGTCGGCGAGAACGGAGCCGGCAAGAGCACCCTCGCCCGCATCCTGACCGGCTTGTTCCTCCCCACCACAGGTTCGGTGCGGTGGGACGGGCTCGACCTGGCGGACGCCGACCCGGCCGGAGTCCTCGCCCAGGTCGCGCTCGTCCCGCAGGACTACACCCGCTGGCCGCTGGCCGCTCGCGAGAACATCACCCTCGGCCAGCCGTCCCCCGAGGGCGACACCGCCGTCCACGCCGCCGCCGAGGCCGCCGGCGCGGACAGTGTCATCGCCGCCCTGCCCCACGGGCTGGACACGTCGCTGGCGCGCTCCTGGTGGGGCGGACACGACCTCTCGGGCGGGCAGTGGCAGCGCGTCGCGGTCGCCCGCGCCTTCCACCGCGACGCCCCCGTCCTCGTGTTGGACGAGCCGACCGCCGCACTCGATGCCCGCGCCGAACACCGGATCTACACCCGCCTCAAGGCACTCGCCGCGGGTCGCGCCACCGTGTTCATCACGCACCGGCTGGCCAACACCCGCCTCGCCGACCGGATCATCGTCCTCGACCGCGGCCGCATCTCCGAGACGGGCACGTACGACGAACTGATCGCCAAGGCCGGAGGCTTCTTCGAGATGCTCAAGCTCCAGGAGGACCGGGACTGATCCGCAGCCGGCCACCGGCGGGCGCGAGCCCGAACGCCCAGCGCATGAGGCGGGAAGAGCTACGCTCCCGGCATGGCTGGTCCGACGCTCGTGATCGATCTGGCGGAGCCCGTATCCCCGGCTGCCCTGCGTGAGTTCACCGCGTTGATGCGCGGGCTCTCCACCCGCTTCGAGCAGCGGCGCGAGGGGGACTTCGACGTCAATGTGCCGGTGGAGCGCCTGGGCATCGAGCCGTCCGGGCCGGATGTGCGGGAGGGCGACGGTCACCGGCCCTTTCTGGTCTACCTGATGGGCGCCGGGGCAGGCGACGAGAGCCTCTTCGAGGCCGAACACGCCGACGAGTCCGAGGTGGAAGCACTCCTCGGCTTCAGGCCCGTCCAGGCCGTGAATGTCAGCGCCGACTGCAACGCCGGGATCGACCACGTGGCCACGGCCCTGCTCACGGCCGCCGTCGTCGAGGTGCTCGGAGGCGTGGTCAAGGCCGAACTGGCGAACGGACAGGAGGCGGTGATCGCCGGACTTCCCGGGGTACTGGGCCTCACCACCGAAGAGTTTCCGGTGGTCCTCGGAACGGCGGGCTTCCTGCGGGCCTGGGCCGCCCAGCCCGGCTTCCGGCTGCTCAAGTAGAACAGCGAAGGCAAGGCCCGGAGTTTCGTGCGAGCACTCCCGAACCAGCGGGCCGCTGTCGGTGAACGAGGCGGCTCCGAAGACGCCGCACACCGCTCGAAGGGCGTGAACGTGTCCGCGAGGCAGGTCGGCAGCGCCGTTGACCGGCCAGAACTCCGGTTCCACAACGAGGCCGGCCGACGCGAAGATCCCGCCCGGCGTACTCTGCCCGAACTCCACTGCCTGAGCCACGGATTAGGAGCCCCAGGATGACGACACCGCCCTTTCTGTACGTCGTGGTCTGCGCCGCGGGCATCGCGGGCGACGCCCACAGGCTGATCACCGCCGCGCAGGAGAAGGGGTGGGGTGTCGGGGTCGTGGCCACGCCCCAGGGGCTCGGTTTCCTCGACACGGAAGCGATCGAGGCCCTGACCGGCTACCCGGTCCGCTCGGCCTGGCGCAGTCCGGGCGACGCGCGTCCGCTCCCGCCGGCCGACGTCATCGCCGCCGCACCCGCCACCTTCAACACGATCAACAAATGGGCGGCCGGGATCGCCGACACCTTGGCCCTCGGCATCCTGTGCGAGGCGTACGGGATGGGCATCCCGACCGCTGTTCTCCCGTACGTCAACACGGCGTTGGCCGCGCACCCGGCGTACGGACGGAGCCTGGACCGGCTCCGGGAGATGGGCGTACGGATCGGGTCCTACGAGTCGCACGCGCCCAAGGCGGGCGGTGGGACGGGGCGCTTCCGGTGGGAGGAAGCGCTGGAACTGCTGGAGGGCGGCACCGCCTGGCCTCCGGGAAGGTGATCGCGGCGGAACAACGCGGTCCACAGGAACGTCACGCCGAAGAGCGCGGATTCGGGCGGCTCCTCGCGCATGCGGCGCAGTTCGACCTCCACCAGGTCGGAGAAGATCCAGCGCAGCGATTCGGGGGTGTACGCGAGTCCGCCCCGCAGATCGCGACCACGGTAGAGGTCCGCGTCGGTGAGTTCCGCACCCATGCCTCCCTCTCCGGCGGCGAAGCTGGTGAGGGCGAGATGGCCGCCGGGGGCCAGGACGCGGTCGAGGAGGTCCAGGTAGCTGACCCGGCGATGCGGCGGCAGGTGGTGGAAGCACCCCGAGTCGACGACCAGGTCGTACGGGCCGCTCAACTCGGTCGCGGGCAGGGCGAACGCGTCACCGCAGAGGAAGCGGACGTCGACGCCCGACTCCCGGGCCCGGTCCTCGCCCCACGCGAGGGCCACCGGGGAGAGGTCGACCGCGTCCACCTCGAAGCCGCGCGAGGCGAGGAAGAGCGCGTTGCGGCCCGCCCCGCAGCCCAGATCCAGGGCCCGGCCGGGGGCGATCAGGCCCCGGTCGAGGGCGGCGGCCAGGTTTTCGTCGGGCTTCGCCACGAAGAACGGGACCGGCCTCGACCGGTCGGTGTAGAAGCCGTCCCAGAAGTCCTGGCCGTCACCGGTCGCCGTGCGTCCGGCCTCCGGTTCAGATGTGAACAGTCCGTCCAAGAGCGCGAGAACGTCCTCGACGGTGCGTACGGTCCGGTCCACCCGGCCCCCCCTTTCGACCCTGTACGAGCGTAGGAGCGGGGAGAGTAAAAGACCAGGTCAGATGGTATTTCGCGACGTCTTGGACGGGCTGCTGCCAGCCTCGGAACGGACCGTCGGCCCACCCACTCCGGGCCCCGGCCCCGCCACCGCCCACGCACGCCTGCGTGGCCGGGAAAGGCCCGTCCCCGGCCACGCGCGGCGGACTTCTTCAACGCGTTTCCGCAGCGCCGACGCCCCAGGGCCTCAAGGCCGCAGCCCCCCCCTGAACCCAGTACCCCGGGAACCCCCTACCGCCTGCACAGACACCCCAATGTCACACTTTGCGCATGAGCAACCCCAAGGACCTCGTCCGTCAGTTCCTCCTCGACGTGCGCTCCGGCCGGCACCCCGAGCGGGCCGGTGACTTCATGGCGCCGCGCGTCCGGGCGCACCAGGTGGTGTCGGAGGCACCGGCGGTCGTGGAGCGCACGCCGGAGCAGTACGCGGAGCACGTACGGGAGATGCTCGACGCGTACGGGGAGTTCACGCTGACCGTGGACGAGCTGATCGCCGACGGCGACCGGGTGTACGCGCGCTGGACGCAGAAGGGGCGGCACGTGGGGCAGGTGGACGCGTTCGCGCCGACGGGGGAGCCGGTCACGGCGATGACCAGTGCGGTCTACCGCGTGGAGCACGGGCTGATCGCCGAGTACTGGATCCAGATCGACCGGCAGGGGATCACGGCCCAGCTCCTGCGGGCGGCCACGTCCGGGGAGTGAGCCGCACTCCCGTCAGCGCCGTGCGGGCCGGGGTGGCCGCGACTCGCGCAGCAGGCCCCTAAGTCCGTCCACTCGGGTGCGGACCTCGCACTCCTCCGGAGCGGCGGGCTCCGGAGGAACGGGGGTGCGGCAGGAGCGGCAGAGACCGTCGGGGAGTGCTTCGGCGGGGCCCGGGACACGGCACGCGGTGCACTCCATCGCCGGGACCGGCGCGGCCGGGGCGGGGGCCGTCCGGCGTACCGGCGGCAGCTTCTTCACGAGCCGGTCGCGGGTGAAGCCACGGGGTGAGGCGACCGCTTCGGGCAGCCCGGCGGTCAGGACGCGCACGAGGTAGTCGGTGCCGACGCCACGCATCAGCCACTGGGCGGCGAGCGGTTCCAGGACGGCGCAGTCGTCCTCCGAGAGCGCGAGCCGCGCATCGCGCTCACCGAGAAGGGCCAGGGCGCGGTAGGCGGGCGACGGCTCCACGGACGCCACCGGCACCTGCGCGACCACCGGGACACTCGTCGTGGCGGCCGTGCGCTGAGCCGGAACAGCGGGTGCGGCAGTCACCGGTCCGGACGCGGGCGTGGCGAGTACGGGCACAGGAACTGACGCAGGTACAGGTACAGGCACAGGCACAGGCACAGGCACCGACGCAGTCGTCTCGGACACACCACCGGCCGCCAGCTTCGCCCACCACTCGTTGTCGCGGGCCGTCCGCGACCAGTACGTACGGAACACCCACCGCACCTCGCCGCCTCCCGTGCTCACCGGGCACCGGAAGCGGCGCAGGTGTCCCGCCACCGAGAGGGCCGTCTGGGCGGACGCGATCGCCTGCTGCCCGTACAGGGGAATCTGCTTCGCGAGGCTCTTCACGCTCATCGACGCACCCTCGGGCAGACGCTCGATGAACCCGGCGACGCATCGCTCGCGCGCGGGCAGCAGCGCGAAATCGGCGGCGGAGCGAGGGAGTTGGCCGGGGGCGTCGCGCTTGCCGTAGCCGGGATTCGCCATCGGATGCGAGGCCGGTCCTGCGGGCGCGGAAAGGGTCGGGCTAATGTCGTGTGCAGCCATGGGATCGGCTTTCTACGTGGTGCGATCTCGGGTCAGACCCCGGCCGGTGTTGCTACGCCGCGTCGGGGTCGTCTTATGTGCTCGCACCGTAGACAGTCGACACGCTCCGTCGCAAGCCGTCACCATTAGTCATACTTGCTCGTCGTTACGGGGCGGGAGGCCGGGAGGTACTCCCAACCCCCCTTAACCACCCATCAGTTAAAGAAGGCGCTCGAATCCCGGCGCTCGACGCTCGACGCCCGGGTCCCCAGACCCGAGCCTCGGGCCGCACCCCGCCATCCGATCCCTCGAACGGGTGAAACGAACCTCCCCGTGCGTACCGGTCCGCTTCCGCGTCTCGACCCCCGAAGCCCGAGTACCGAGACCCGAGCTTCGAGCCCCGCGCGTGGCGCCCCGCGCCCGGACCAGTCAGCCGCGCGCCAGCCAGACCCGTGCGCCCGCCCCCGCCCCCGCCCCGATGTACAGCAACCAACTCGCCCAGACCGGTACCGGAGTCCTCGTCGTCGGCGGGCTGACGATGGCCGGCTGGTGGATCGCGGCGGTGGCGCTGACCGCGGTGGTGCTCGGGGCGTTGTGCGTACGGCTGGCGTTCCAGCGCGGTGAAGGGGCGTGAGCGCGGATGCTCCGGCACCTCTGGTCGCGCGTCGTCGTCCTGCGGTCAAGGTCGTCGCGGCGGTTGCGGCGCTGGCGGTGCTCGCCGTCGGGCTGACCGCGTACGGCGCGCGGGCGTACGCCCATGTCGCCGGGGTCCCCGTACCGCAGGAGTTGCGCGAGGGCGTCACGACGACCCCGATCAGCTCCGGCAGCATGGCCGGGGCCCTGTCCGTGGGCCAGGTCTTCGACTCCCTCGCCATCCGGGTCAACGGCCCCAAGGCGTGGGACGAGTCCTTCACCTCGCTCTGGCACTTCACCGACCTGGGCCGGACCTACCGGCTCTCGCTGAACAACGGCGTCCTCACCCACGCCGTCGTCCCCGACCGGCAAAGGAGGAAAGCCAACGGCGACCTCCGCCTGACCCTGACCAAGGACCGGCTGGCGGACCTCCTGGGGGGCACGACCACCGAGCCGATCGAGCACGAGGGCGACCTCATGGTCCTGCACCGCCTGCTGGACGCCCTGGACCGCACGGACCCGGCGTTCGCGATCGTCACTCCGTAGGCCGGCTCGGCGCCCTCACCGCGCAGGACGGCTCAGCACCCTGCGGGACGGCTCAGCGCTTCTCCCACACCGAGGTGTCCCAGCGGTAGGAGTAGGTGGGCCGCCCGGCGATGCTGCTGGTACGGAACGGCTTCCCGCCGTCGTCGACCACCAGCGTGCCGGTGCGGCCCCCGCTGCTCCAGTCCAGCTCCAGGACCCAGCTGACGTCGTGCCCCTCCACGTGCGCCTCGATGTCGAAGACCTCCACATCGCTGGAGGAGACCCGGAACGGGAAGTTCTTCGGCGGAATGGGCCCGTCCGCCTGCATCCCCGCGACCGGGACGAGCGTGGGACGGCTGTCGTCCAGGTCCACCTTGAACGACTGGGGCTCGATGTTGCTGCCGCAGCCCTCGCCCATCGAGAACGCGGAGCGCTGGAGGGGCGCCCGCTGGCTCAGCACCCGCACGCGCAGCGCGTTGAGGACGACGGCCTGCTCCGAGGTGCCCTGCACGGTGACTTCCAGCATCATCGTGCCGCCGTCGACCCCGTCGAGCACCTTCGCCCAGCCCCGTGAGGTCTTCGGGTTGTCCGGCGGCGGCGGAACGCTGCCGGCGTCCTGGTCGACGAGATAGAACTGCCCGCACGGCCCGTCCCAGTTGTACGAGGTGATCGCCGCGGTCGGCGGCCGGCCCGGCTCGCTCCTCGGCTTCCCCGCTCCGGCCCCGCCGCCCGCCGGGGAGGACCCGGAAGGCGTCGCCGGCGGTGACGCGGAGCCGGTGGTCGCCGACGGACTCGGCCGCTTCGAGGCGCTGACCGAGGCGGACGGGCTCTCCGGGCTCTCGGACACGGCGTCCGCCGCCTTGCCGTCCCCCGAGGCCGCGCCACTCGGACGCTCCGCCGCCGTATCGGACCCCGCGTTCCGCCACTGCCCCACCACCACCGCCGTGGGCACGGTGAGCGCGACCACCGCCGCCACCGCGAGCAGCACCCGGGTCCGCCCGGAGGCCCGCCCCCACCGAGAGGCGGCGGGCTCGGCGGCCTCGCGCGTGATCTCGTTCGCCGCCAGGGCCCCGAGAGCCGGTTCAGGTGCGGGGGACTCCGGTGCGGAATCGCGTACGGGCTCCGGCTCGGGCTCCGCCTCCGGCTCAGGCTCCGGCTCCGGACCGGGCGGCCCGGGCTCCGGCACGAGCGGCCCGGCCTCCGGCTCCGGCACGAGCGGCCCGGCCTCCGGATCGGGCGCCTTCCCGGGACCGGAGGCCGGCGCCTCGCCGGAGGCCGCGACCAGGGCCCCGCCCTCCGGCTTCCCTCGGCGCCTCGCCTCGTCGGCCAGGATCCACTGCCGGTGCAGCACCACCAGCTCGTCCGCCCCCGCACGGCACACCCGCGCGAAGCGTTCGACGGGGGCGTAGTCGTGCGGCACCGCCTCCCCGTTGCAGTAGCGGTGGATCGTGGACGTGCTCATGTGCAGCTTCCGGGCGAGCGCTCCATAGCTCAGCCCGGAGCGCTCCTTCAGCCCCCTGAGCGATGCCGCGAACTCCTGGATCTCGGTGCCCACCCCGACCGTTCCTCTCTCCCGCCCTCCCGGAACGGCGTTCCAGGCAGGTGCTGTCGTCGCAGGTCAGAGGGCATGTTTCCGTTCCAGCGTCCCGTACCGGCAGGCAACCGTTGTCCCCTGGTCCAGAGGTCGGACACGATGGTGGAACACGCCGCAGCAAGCACCCCGGCAAGGGCAAGCAGCGCGCCTCGTACACCCACCGACCTGCCCGTCCCCGGGAGCCGCCGTGCGTACTCGTCCTCGACTCAGCCTCACCGACTCAGTGGCCACAGCAGTCCTGATCGCATCTGTCACGACCGTCATCGCTCTGCTGTGGACCCTCTGACCACACGTCATTGTCCAGTACATACGCCGGCTTCCGGTGTGCCAAAGCGGCGCCCCACAACTTCGCGCAACTCGACGAACGGATATCACCTCATGCGTACCACCGCCTTCCTCCGCGCCGCCCGCACCACCGCCCTCGGCGCCGTCGCACTTCTCGCCTCCCTCTCGCTGACGGCCTGCCAGAGCGACGCCCCGGAACCGTACGACGCCCTCGCGTCCGCCACCCCCGGCTCGTCCGCCGGGACCCCGGCCGACGGCTCCGGCTCCTCCGGCGGCAAAGACGCGACCGCGTCGCCCGCCGGCCAGGACAAGAACGACTCCACCGGCTCGGATTCCCGCTCGGGTTCGCACTCCGGTTCCGGCTCGGGCGGCGGCACGTCCACCGCCAAGCCGGCCGGCGGCGACAGCGGCGGCGGCGCGACCACGACAGCCTGCACCGGGGCGAACACCAAGCTGGCCATCACCGAGGTCAAGCGGCCGGTCAACCACATGCTGCTCACACTGACGAACACCGGCTCCAAGGCGTGCAACGCGTACTACTACCCCGCCCTGCGGTTCGGGGAGGCCCAGTCCGTCCCGAAGACCGCGCAGGGCAGCAAGCCCCAGGCCGTGGTGACCCTCGACCCGGGCGAGTCCGCCTACACCGGTGTGATGACGTCGTCCGCCGACGGCAGCGGCTCGAACGGATACAAGACCCAGGACCTGACGGTCGGCTTCCAGAACCGCGACGGCGGCTTCGACGGCACCGGCTCTCCGGTGAGCGTGCCGCTCGCCAGGAGCGTGTACGTGGACAGCACCCTGACGGTCACGTACTGGCAGACCGGCATGGACGACGCGCTCCAGTACTGAGCACCACCACGCACGCAGCACCCCCATCGACCACCGGCACCACCACACACTCCACCAGCACCACCACACACTCCACGGGGAGCACCATCATGCGCAGCAACCGCATCCGCACCACCGTCCTGGCCGCCACCGCCCTGCTCGCCGCGCTCTCGCTGACGGCGTGCAACGGGGACGACGGAGCCGCCGCCGGTCAGCCCGGCGCGGCGGCCTCCCCCGCGGCCTCGGCCGACGCCGACGGCACGGCGAAGCCCTCGGCCGAGGCGACCCCGGCCAAGGACTCCACCGCCGACACGGACACCGAACCGGCCGGCGACGCCAAGCCGAAGGCTCCGGCCGGAACGAAGGCCCCGGCGGGCGGCACGGGCGGCGGCAACGGCGGCGGCAGCACCAGCCCGGTCACCTGCGTCGCCTCCACCACCAAGATCACCGTGACCAAGGTGAGCCGCCCCATCAACCACCTGCTGCTCACCCTCACCAACACGGGCTCCCGCCCCTGCTACGCGTACTACGCCCCCATGCTCCGCTTCGACGACGCGCAGGCGGTGTTCCCGGTCCTCCAGGACAGCAAGCCGCAGGCCGTGGTGACGCTGGAGCCGGGCCAGTCCGCGTACGCCGGCATCGGTCTGACCGGCGAGCCCAACGGCCGGAAGCCGTACAAGAGCGAGCACCTGGGCGTCTTCCTCGCCGACCGGAACAACCAGTCCGAGTCCCACGCCACCGAACTGACGCTCCCCGGCACGACGTACTGGGACGACAACGGCTTCGTCACCTACTGGCAGACCGAGATGGACAACGCCCTGCTCTGAAAAGCCCCCGGTTCCGGGCAGCGTCCGGGAGGCGCGGCCTAGAACTCGACGTCGAACCAGATCCGATGCGTGCCGTCCTCGTCGACGGCGATACCGCCGCCCCCGCTGATCCCGGCGAGGGCGGCGGTCCCGCTCGACGGCACGACCGAGAAGAACTCGTCCCGCCGGTCCGAGCCGGTCGTCGCGGCCGAGTGCACGAAGTTGAAGGTGCCCTCCCGGCCGTCGAGCGCGCCCTCGAAGGACTCCATCGCGACGTACGAGCCGACGCCGGACTCCTGGTCGAACGCGGAGGTGAACAGGGTGGTCGACCGTCCCACGACCCCGCCCTCGAATGCCTTCACGATGGTGGCGACCCCCACCGGAAGGGCCGTGTCGATCGCGGGCTCGGGCTTCAGCTCGGTCGGGGCGAACGAGGTCACGGTGAACGTTCCGGAGATTCGCATGTCCCGATCGTAGGGACCGCCACTGACACCCACCCGAAAACCGCTCGGCCCGCCCGGGGCCGGTCTCCTACCCTCGCGGTCATGGCCATGTTCGTGCATCTGACCCCTGCCGCGTACGCGGACCGCATCCGCCGCACCGGCATCCGGGCCGCCGCGCACGGCCCCGACGGCGGCCGGGGCGTGTACTGCTTCCCGGTCCTGCCCTCGTACACCCTGACCCATCAGTGGCTGCGCGAACTCGCCCGCCACCACGGCCCGCGCGGCCTCGTCGCCGTCCATCTGCGCCTGCCCGACGCCGAGCCCGTCACCGTCGGGCACTACGGCCGCCGGCGCGGCGGAGCACCCACCGGCGTCATCGCGAGCGAGGCCGTCCGCCGGATCGCCGCCCTGGAGGACCCGCGCGGCTGGGAGGTCTTCCTCCCCCGGCCCGTCCCGCGCGGCGAGATCCACCGCGTCCGCGCCGTCCGCCAGGTGACCGGCTGGCGTTACTTCCCCGACGCCCACGGCACCCGCCCGTGCACCTGCACCGGCTGCCGCGTGCGCGGCGAGTACGGCTCGGCCCGGCTGCGCCGGCGCCGCCCCCACCCGCTGGACGGCCCGGCCCCGGCCGTCCCCGTCCTCCTGGAACGGCTCGACGCGGCCCGGGACGCGAACGCCCTGCGCGAGGCGCTGTACTGGTTCGGCTTCCGCCGCCGGGGCCCCCTCGACCGCCTCGCCCCGCTGGCCGGCCACCCCGACCCCGCCGTCCGCGCCGCGCTCGTCCGGGCCGTCGCCCGCTGGGCGACCCCCGGCGTCGACGACCTCCTGCGAAGCCTGGCCGCCGACCCGGACCCGGAGGTGCGCGAGGAGGTCGACTTCACCGGGCGGCGGGCCGACGCCCCGCCCGATGAGGAACCGGCCGACAGGTCCTAGGGCCTTTCGTTCGGATCAGGCTGGATCAGGGAGCGGGGTGTGGTGCGTGGGGCTGCAAGGCGGAGGAGGGCGTCAACGCGGAGCGTTGGCAACCGACGACAACGCCGCAGACACGCGTGCCACACCCCGCGAGCCCAGCATGATCCGAACGAAGGGCCCTAAGCGCGCAGCAACCGCGCCGCCTCCGTCGCCCAGTACGTCAGGATCATCTGGGCGCCCGCGCGGCGGATGCCGGTCAGGCTCTCCAGGATCGCCGCCTCGCGGTCGATCCAGCCCTTCTCGGCGGCGGCCTCGACCATCGCGTACTCGCCGCTGATCTGGTACGCCGCGACCGGCACGTCCACGGAGTCGGCGACCTTGGCGAGGATGTCGAGGTACGGGCCGGCGGGCTTGACCATGACCATGTCGGCGCCCTCGGCCAGGTCCAGCGCCAGTTCGCGCATCGACTCACGGGCGTTGGCCGGGTCCTGCTGGTACGTCTTGCGGTCGCCCCGCAGCGAGGAGCCGACGGCCTCGCGGAACGGGCCGTAGAAGGCGGAGGAGTACTTCACGGTGTACGCGAGGATCGACACGTCCTCGTGCCCGGTCTGGTCGAGGGCGTCGCGGATCACGCCGACCTGGCCGTCCATCATGCCGCTGGGGCCGACCACATGGGCGCCCGCGTCGGCCTGGACCTGGGCCATCTCGGCGTACCGCTCCAGCGTCGCGTCGTTGTCGATGCGGCCGTCGTCGGTGAGCACCCCGCAGTGGCCGTGGTCGGTGTACTCGTCCAGGCACAGGTCGGACATGACGACCAGCTCGTCCCCGACCTCCTCGCGGACCGCGCGCAGCCCCTCCTGGAGGATGCCGTCCGGGTCGGTGCCCGCCGTGCCCCGGCCGTCCTTCTTCTCGTCCAGCGGTACACCGAACAGCATGATCCCCGAGACACCGGCCGCGACCGCGTCGACCGCGGCCTTCCGCAGGGTGTCCAGGGTGTGCTGCTGGACCCCGGGCATGGCCGAGATCGGCACCGGGGCGTCGATGCCCTCGCGCACGAACGCGGGCAGGATCAGGTTCGCCGGGTCGAGCCGTGTCTCGGCGACCATCCGCCGCATCACGGGGGTCGTCCGCAGCCGACGGGGCCGCGAGCCGGGGAAGTTTCCGTACACAGTCATCCTTCGAGACTAGACCCGTACACATCACGCTCTTACCGACACCCGTGCCGGGAAAAGCACCGGGAAACGCGCCGGGGCCCGGCCGCCTCACATGGAGGCGGCCGGGCCCCGTACCCGCTCGGATCCGGTCAGGTCGTCGTACGACGCCTGCGCGCGCCCGGACGGCGCTCGCTCGGCCGGGTCACCGGGTCCCCGGCCTCCTTGGCCGCGTCCCGGCGCCGCGCGCCGAACTCCGCCAGGGCCTCGGCCAGCTTGTGCACCGACGGCTCCGGGGAGAGGACGTCCACGCGCAGCCCGTGCTCCTCGGCGGTCTTCGCCGTGGCCGGGCCGATGCACGCGATGACGGTCACGTTGTGCGGCTTGCCCGCGATGCCGACCAGGTTGCGCACCGTGGAGGACGAGGTGAAGAGCACCGCGTCGAAACCGCCGCCCTTGATCGCCTCCCGGGTCTCGGCCGGCGGCGGCGAGGCGCGGACCGTGCGGTACGCGGTCACGTCGTCGACCTCCCAGCCCAGCTCGATGAGCCCGGCCACCAGGGTCTCGGTGGCGATGTCGGCCCGGGGCAGGAAAACCCGGTCGATCGGGTCGAAGACGGGGTCGTACGGCGGCCAGTCCTCCAGCAGACCCGCGGCGGACTGCTCGCCCGAGGGCACCAGGTCCGGCTTCACACCGAAGTCGACCAGGGCCTTCGCGGTCTGCTCACCGACCGCGGCGACCTTGATCCCGGCGAAGGCACGGGCGTCGAGCCCGTACTCCTCGAACTTCTCCCGGACGGCCTTCACGGCGTTGACGCTGGTGAAGGCGATCCACTCGTAGCGGCCGGTGACCAGGCCCTTGACCGCGCGCTCCATCTGCTGGGGCGTACGCGGCGGCTCGACCGCGATCGTCGGGACCTCGTGCGGCACGGCGCCGTAGGAACGCAGCTGGTCGGAGAGCGACGCGGCCTGCTCCTTCGTCCGCGGCACGAGCACCTTCCAGCCGAACATCGGCTTCGACTCGAACCATGCCAGCTGGTCGCGCTGGGCCGCGGAGCTGCGCTCCCCGACCACGGCTATGACGGGCTGGTGCCCGTCCGGCGACGGCAGCACCTTGCCCTGCTTGAAGACCTGGGCGACCGTGCCGAGCGTCGCCGTCCAGGTGCGCTGGCGCGTCGTCGTCCCGGCGGCGGTCACGGTCAGCGGGGTGTCGGGCTTGCGGCCCGCCGAGACCAGCTCGCCCGCGGCCGCGGCCACGGCGTCGAGCGAGGTCGAGATGACGCACGTCGCGTCGCTCGCCCCGACCTCGGCCCAGCAGCGGTCCGTGGCGGTCCGGGCGTCCACGAAGCGGACGTCCGTGCCCTGCGCGTCCCGCAGCGGCACCCCGGCGTACGCCGGCACGCCCACGGCGTTGGCGACGCCCGGCACCACCTCGAAGGGGATGCCGGCGGCGGCGCAGGCCAGCATCTCGGAGCCCGCGTTCCCGTCCAGGCCGGGATCGCCCGCGACGGCACGCACGACCCGCCTGCCGCCCTTCGCGGCCTCCATGACAAGATTGGCGGCGTCCCTGAGAACGGGAACCCCGGCGGCTGTTGACTGCGCGTCAACAACCGCCAGCTCAGGGGTGCTCACCCCTGCCCTCGCATGGCAGCGAACGACCCCGAGGACGTCCGGCTCGGCGACAAGGACGTCCGCGCTCGCCAGCGCCTCGACGGCGCGCAGTGTCAGCAGTCCCGGATCGCCGGGACCGGCGCCGAGGAAGGTGACGTGCCCTGCGGACAGGACCGGGAAATCGGATGCGGCGGGGCCGGTGGGGCTCACTGTGCTCGCTCCCCCATAAGACCGGCCGCACCCTTGGCGAGCATCTCGGCCGCGAGTTCGCGACCGAGGGCCGCCGCGTCGTCGTGCGACGTGGGGACGGGACCGGTGGTGGACAGCTGCACCAGCGAGGAACCGTCGGTACAACCGACGACCCCGCGCAGGCGCAGTTCGTTGACAGCCTGACCGTCGGCCAGGAGGTCGGCCAGCGCACCCACGGGTGCGGAGCAGCCGGCCTCCAGGGCGGCGAGCAGGGCACGCTCGGCGGTCACGGCGGCCCGGGTGTACGGGTCGTCGAGCTCCGCGAGCGCGGCGGCGAGGTCGGCGCCGGCGGCAGCGCACTCGATCGCCAGTGCTCCCTGGCCGGGAGCGGGCAGAACGGTGTCGACCGACAGGAAGTCGGTCACCTCACCGCTCCGTCCGAGACGGCTGAGCCCGGCCGCGGCGAGTACCACCGCGTCCAGCTCCCCGCTTCGTACGAATCCGATACGCGTATCGACGTTCCCCCGCACCGGCACGGTCTCGATCTCCATGCCGTGGCTGCGGGCGTACGCGTTGAGCTGCGCCATGCGGCGCGGCGAGCCGGTGCCGATCCGGGCCCCGGCCGGCAGCTGCTCGAAGGTCAGCCCGTCCCGGGCCACCAGCGCGTCGCGCGGGTCCTCGCGCACCGGCACCGCGGCCAGCACCAGGCCCTCGGTCGGCGCGGTCGGCAGGTCCTTGAGCGAGTGGACGGCGAAGTCCACCTCGCCGCGCAGCAGCGCGTCGCGCAGCGCGGCGACGAACACGCCGGTCCCGCCGATCTGCGCGAGGTGCTCGCGGGAGGTGTCCCCGTACGTGGTGATCTCGACGAGTTCCACGGCGCGGCCGGTCACCTCGCGGACCGCGTCGGCCACCATGCCGGACTGCGCCATGGCGAGCTTGCTGCGCCGGGTCCCCAGCCTCAGCGGCCGGGTGCCCCCCGCGCCCAGGGGTGAGTTGTCGGTCATGACCGCCCTCGATTCGGGTCGTTCAGGTCTGCCCGGGAGACGGCGGCGACCGTCTGCGGGTCGAGGTCGAAGAGTTCGCGCAGCGCGTCCGCGTACCCGGCGCCGCCGGGCTCGCTGGCGAGCTGCTTGACCCGCACGGTGGGCGCGTGCAGGAGCTTGTCGACGACGCGGCGCACGGTCTGCGCGATCTCCGCGCGCTGCTTCTCGTCCAGGTCGGGGAGGCGGCCGTCCAGCCGGGCGATCTCGCCCGCGACCACACCGGCGGCCATCGTGCGCAGCGCGACGACGGTCGGGGTGATGTGGGCGGCGCGCTGGGCGGCGCCGAACGCGGCGACCTCCTCGGCCACGATGGTGCGCACCTGGTCCACATCGGCGGCCATCGGGGCGTCGGCGGACGCCTCGGCGAGCGACTCGATGTCGACGAGGCGCACACCGTCGAGGCGGGCGGCGCCGCCGTCGATGTCGCGCGGCATCGCGAGGTCCAGCAGGGCCAGGCGCACCGGCCCGGCGGACTGGGCGGGCACGGTCACCCGGCGCACGGCGCGGGCCTGCGCGGTCGCGGTGGCGGAGCCGTTCTCCACCCAGGCGGCGTGCTGCTCGTCCGCGGCGGCGGGCGCCGCCGGGGCCGGGACGGGGGCGGCGGGCGCCTCCCGCTCGGGGACGACGTCGACCCCGAGCGCACCGGCGACGGCCTCGGCGGTGAGCACCAGACCGGTGGCGCCGGTGCAGGAGACCACGATGTCGGCACGTGTCAGTTCACCGGGGACCTCGGTCATCGCGACCGCGCGGGCCGTGACTCCGGTGCCGTCGGCCTGGCCCAGGATCTCGACCAGCCGGTCGGCGCGGGCCCGGGTGCGGTTGGCGACGACGACCTCGGCGACACCGGTGCGGGCCAGGGTCGCGGCGGCCAGCGAGGACATCGAGCCGGCGCCGATGACCAGGGCGCGCTTGCCCCGCGCCCAGGCGGCGGGGTCGCGCCCCTCGGCGAGCTGTTCCAGACCGAAGGTGACCAGGGACTGTCCGGCCCGGTCGATCCCGGTCTCGCTGTGGGCGCGCTTGCCGACCCGCAGGGCCTGCTGGAACAGGTCGTTCAGCAGCCGCCCGGCGGTGTGGAGCTCCTGCCCCAGCGCCAGCGCGTCCTTGATCTGGCCGAGGATCTGGCCCTCGCCCACGACCATCGAGTCCAGTCCGCAGGCCACCGAGAACAGGTGGTGGACGGCCCGGTCCTCGTAGTGCACATAGAGATACGGGGTCAGCTCGTCCAGCCCCACGCCGCTGTGCTGGGCGAGGAGGGTGGACAGCTCGGCGACGCCCGCGTGGAACTTGTCCACGTCGGCGTAGAGCTCGATGCGGTTGCAGGTGGCGAGGACGGCCGCCTCGGCCGCGGGCTCCGCGGCGAGCGTGTCCTGGAGCAGCTTGGCCCGGCTGTCGTCGGTCAGCGAGGCCCGCTCCAGTACGGAGACGGGGGCGCTGCGGTGGCTCAGTCCCACGACGAGGAGGCTCATGCCGGCATCACGGCGGGCATGTCCCCGTCGGGTCCCTTCCGGCCGGCGGTGGTGGCGCGCACGGGCGGCGCGGCCGGGTCCAGACCGCCGTCGACGGCCTCCTCACCGGACTTGCGCTGCTCGTGGAAGGCGAGGATCTGCAGCTCGATGGAGAGGTCGACCTTGCGCACGTCGACGCCCTCGGGCACGGAGAGCACCGTCGGGGCGAAGTTGAGGATGGAGGTCACGCCCGCGGCGACGAGCCGGTCGCAGACCTGCTGGGCGGCGCCGGGCGGGGTGGTGATCACCCCGATCGACACGCCGTTCTCGCTGATGATGCGGTCGAGCTCGTCCGCGTGCTGGACGGGGATACCGGCGACCGGCGTGCCGGTGAGCGCCGGGTCGGCGTCGATCAGGGCGGCGACCCGGAAGCCGCGCGAGGCGAAACCGCCGTAGTTGGCGAGGGCCGCGCCGAGGTTGCCGATGCCGACGATGGCGACCGGCCAGTCCTGGGTGAGGCCGAGCTCACGGGAGATCTGGTAGACGAGGTACTCGACGTCGTAGCCGACGCCGCGCGTGCCGTACGAACCGAGATAGCTGAAGTCCTTGCGCAGCTTCGCGGAGTTGACCCCGGCCGCCGCGGCGAGCTCCTCGGAGGAGACCGTGGGGACCGAACGCTCGGAGAGCGCGGTCAGCGCGCGGAGATACAGCGGAAGTCGGGCGACGGTGGCCTCGGGAATTCCTCGGCTACGGGTCGCCGGTCGGTGATTTCGGCCAGTTGCCACGGTGCTCCTGCGGGATGAGCGGGGCTGCAGGCGGCCGTATGTCCCAAGACCGCCCCGTCGAATGCAGGCTATGTCTTTGTGAACGCGTGCACAAAGATTGTGTCCGTTTTGTCCGGTCAAAGTGACCGGGGTCACGCACGCACGTCGCGCGATCCAGGAACCATGGATCGCATCAGCCCGTTGCAGGCCCGAAGGGGGCAAAGCGGAACACACTCCTCACAGCCACGCCCCCGAGACCACTCAAAACGCCCACGATGGTAACCGCGTTTGACTCAGGAAAGCAGCGCGCTGCGCAGTCTCGCCGGGTCCACGCGCCAGAACGTGTGCTGTTCGTTATCAACCAGCACCACGGGGATCTGCTCCCAGTACGCCCGGTACAGCTCCTCGTCCCCCGTGATGTCCTTCTCCTCCCAGGACGCCCCGGTCTCCTCGCAGACCGCCCGCACCACCTCGCGGGCGTCGTCGCACAGATGGCACCCGGGCTTCCCGACCAGGGTCACCACCCGCTCGGCGGGCTTCTTCTTCGTACGGCGCAGCAGCGGACTCATACCCCTCATTCTGCGCCGTCGCCGGGCCGTCCCCGGTTTCGGCCGGTCCCTGCGCAATCGCCCGTTTAACGTCTCCGCCGTCGAGAGTTCACGCCGCCGCATCCCGGCAGGTCGGGATCGGGCGGGACGAATGGCTATGCTCACCGGCATGGCCGCTCTTGGATGGCTCACCCCCCGCCGGCGCTCCGCGACAGCACGGAGCGTGCTGGCGGGCGAGGCAGCAGCAGAGGCAGCACGGCAGTCCTCGCTCACGGACACCGGGGAACCCACCGCCGAAACCCCGGCCGAGGAGCCCGACTTCCCCGTCGTCGGCGACGACCGGGCGGCGGCCTTCTTCGACCTCGACAACACCGTCATGCAGGGCGCCGCGCTCTTCCACTTCGGCCGGGGGCTCTACAAGCGGAAGTTCTTCGAGCGCCGCGAGCTGACCCGGTTCGCCTGGCAGCAGGCGTGGTTCCGGCTGGCCGGCGTCGAGGATCCCGAGCACATGCAGGACGCCCGCGAGAGCGCCCTGTCCATCGTCAAGGGCCACCGGGTCTCGGAGCTGATGTCCATCGGCGAGGAGATCTACGACGAGTACATGGCCGACCGCATCTGGCCCGGCACCCGCGCCCTCGCCCAGGCCCACCTCGACGCCGGCCAGAAGGTCTGGCTGGTCACCGCCGCCCCGGTGGAGACCGCCACGATCATCGCCCGCCGGCTCGGCCTGACCGGGGCCCTGGGAACCGTCGCCGAATCGGTCGACGGCGTCTACACCGGCCGCCTGGTCGGCGAACCGCTGCACGGACCGGCCAAGGCCGAGGCGGTGCGCGCGCTGGCCGCCGCCGAGGGCCTGGACCTCGCCCGCTGCGCCGCGTACAGCGATTCGCACAACGACATCCCGATGCTCTCCCTGGTCGGACACCCGTACGCGATCAACCCCGACGCCAAGCTCCGCAAGCACGCGCGCGCCCGGGAGTGGCGGCTGCGCGACTACCGGACCGGCCGCAAGGCCGCCAAGGTCGGCATCCCCGCCGCGGCCGGCGTCGGCGCCCTGGCCGGCGGCACCGCCGCCGCCGTCGCCCTGCACCGCCGCCGTCGCTGATCCCTCTCCCCCCGCGCCCCGGGCCGCGCCCGGGGCGGGACACCGATCCGGGAGTCCGTACCCCGATACGGCCCCGGCCAGTCGGCCTGTCCCGACCCGGGCACAACCCGTCGTGACCGCAGGCAGATCCGTAAGTAATTCGATCAACAACCGATCACGATGTGCTACTTGATGCGTCGAATAGTCGCTACAGAAGCGACGTAATCGGTGATTTGAGCAACTGGGTGTAGCACTGCCTGTACGAAGCGTTATTCTCCTCAGACGCATTCCGGAACCTTTCCCTCACTACGACAAGTGACGGTTCCGCACTGAACGTGATGGAAGCTCTGCCTCTGGGAGTCCCGTGTACCCACACGTCGGGGTTGACGCCTCGGGCCTGGCTACGCTGCGCGCATCGGTCGCCGACCGTCTGCGCGGCTTCGTCCCCACCGCGTACGCCGTCCCCGCCTTCGCCACCCCTGCACCTGTCGGCCCTTGCTATGCCATGGCCGAGCGCGGTGCGGCGGTCGGAAGACGCGGCAACCGCGGCACGACGGCCACGGCCGCGTCGACGTCCGCCACCGTCCGCCGGCCCACCGCCGACAGCGACAGCGCGCGCATGATGGATCTCGTCGAGCGCGCCCAGGCCGGCGAGGCCGACGCTTTCGGCCGCCTCTACGACCAGTACAGCGACACCGTGTACCGCTACATCTACTACCGGGTCGGCGGCAAGGCGACGGCGGAGGACCTCACCAGCGAGACGTTCCTGCGCGCCCTGCGGCGCATCTCCACCTTCACCTGGCAGGGCCGCGACTTCGGCGCCTGGCTCGTCACCATCGCGCGCAACCTGGTCGCCGACCACTTCAAGTCCAGCCGCTTCCGGCTGGAGGTCACCACCGGCGAGATGCTCGACGCCAACGAGGTCGAGCGCAGCCCCGAGGACTCCGTCCTCGAATCCCTCTCCAACGCCGCCCTGCTCCAGGCCGTGCGCCGCCTCAACCCCCAGCAGCAGGAGTGCGTGACCCTGCGCTTCCTCCAAGGGCTCTCGGTCGCCGAGACCGCGCGCGTGATGGGGAAGAACGAGGGCGCGATCAAGACCCTCCAGTACCGCGCCGTGCGCACCCTGGCCCGGCTTCTTCCGGACGATGCCCGCTGACCCCTTGACCGCCCCCGCCGCCCCGGACACCCCGGCCATCGTCACTCCCCGAAACAGCCCCTTCACGCACTGGTCCGATCATCCTTCGTGCGTAACCCAAGTGCCGCGCCGCTCGTTGTGCGGGTTGCAGGCCCCCTGTCGTCACGCCCTGTCCGCCGACGCTCACTCGTTCGTGTGGAAGCGCTCAAGGTGTGCAACCTTCCGGACCAGCAGGGGAGTCGACCGTCATGACGAGAGGAGGTGCCGCCAGTGATCGCAAACGTCTCGGCACACCGGCGGGCGAACGCCTTCGCCCAGGCCCTGGAGGAGCAGTCGCTCCACGGTGCGGCGGCCGTACAGTCCGAGGACCCGGCCGAACAGGCCGCTCCGGAAGAGCTGTTGGCCCTGGCGAACGGCCTCGGTGAGCTGCCCAAGCCGCAGTTGGACCCCGACGTCAAAGTGGTGCAGCGAGCCCAGCTCGTCGCCGCCATGGAGACCATGTTCGCCGGGGGCGGTGCGTCCGCGGACCCTACCGTGCCCGAACAACGGGGCAGGGGCGCCCACCGGGCCTCCCCGCTCCGCAAGCTGCGCCCGAGATCGCGCTGGACCAAGGGACTGGCCGCCGGCGGCCTCACCGTGGGTGTGGCGGCGGGCGCCTTCGGCGGAGTGGCCGCTGCCAGCTCCGACGCCCTCCCCGGTGACTCCCTCTACGGCCTGAAGCGCGGCATGGAGGACATCCACCTCGGCCTGGCCAACGGCGACACGGACCGAGGCGAGGTCTACCTCGACCAGGCGTCCACCCGCCTCGGCGAGGCCCGCCGCCTCATGGAGCGCGCCCGCTCCGGCCACCTCGACCACGAGCAGCTCGGCGAGATCCGGCGCACCCTCAACCGCATGACGCACGACGCCACCGAGGGCCACCGCCTGCTCCACTCCGCCTACGAGCGGGACGGCAAGATCGGCCCCATCCAGACCCTGGACTCCTTCTCCCGCTCCCACCGCGCCACCTGGAGCAGCCTCCGCGACCGCCTCCCGGTCCAGCTGACCGACGTCGGCAACGAGGTGAGTTCGGTCTTCGCGGCCATAGACGAAGAGGTCGGCCCGCTCCAGTCGCTGCTCCCCCGCGCACCCGAGCGCAGCGGGACGGCACGCGACTCCGGCACCGACGGCACCGGCGCGGCCCCCTCCTCCCGGACGGACACCCCGCCGTCCGCCGCACCCGAGGACGGCCACCGGTCCGGCACGGGCGCCACCAGCGCCTCGCCCCGCCCCTCGGACACCGGCAGCACCCCGGCGGAGGGACTGATCGCCGGCGGCACCGACGGTCTGCTCAACCCCCCGTCCGACAGCGGCACCGCCCCGTCCGGCACCACCCCGAGCACCCCGCCCACCCCGGACATCACCCTGCCTCCGCTCCTCCCGGGGCTCATCGGCGGCCTCGGGATCGACGCCCAGGACGACAGGGACTGACCCGGCCCGGCGGCCGGTGCTGGCGGTCGGTGTTCTCCCCGCGAAGGACCTTCGCTAGAAGAACACCGACCGCCGCTGCACCAGCAGCCTGTACAGCGTGTGCTGGATCTGCTCCCGCACCTGATCCGTCAGGTTGAACATCAGCATCGGATCCTCCGCCGCCTCCAGCGGATAGCCGTCCGTGGCGATCGGCTCGCCGAACTGGATCGTCCACTTCGTCGGCAGCGGCACCGCCCCCAGCGGCCCCAGCCACGGGAACGTCGGCGTGATCGGGAAGTACGGGAAGCCGAGCAGCCGGGCCAGCGTCTTCGCGTTCCCGATCATCGGGTAGATCTCCTCGGCACCCACGATCGAGCAGGGCACGATCGGCACCCCCGCACGCAGCGCCGTCGACACGAACCCGCCGCGCCCGAAGCGCTGGAGCTTGTACCGCTCGCCGAACGGCTTCCCGATGCCCTTGAAGCCCTCCGGCATCACCCCGACGACCTCGCCCTGCCGCAGCAGCCGCTCCGCGTCCTCCGCACAGGCCAGCGTGTGACCGGCCTTGCGGGCCAGCTCGTTGACCACCGGCAGCATGAAGACCAGATCCGCGGCGAGCAGCCGCAGATGGCGCCCCGCCGGATGGTTGTCGTGCACCGCGACCTGGAGCATCAGCCCGTCGAGCGGCAGCGTCCCGGAGTGGTTGGAGACGAGCAGCGCCCCGCCCTCCGACGGGATGTTCTCGATGCCCTTCACCTCGACCCGGAAGTACTTCTCGTACACCGGCCGCAGCATCGACATCAGGACCTGGTCGGTCAGCTCCTCGTCGTAACCGAACTCGTCGACCTCGTACTCACCGGTGACCCGCCGCCGCAGGAACGCCAGTCCGCTCGCGATCCGCCGCTCCCAGCCGCCGTCACCGCCGGGAGCCTCCGCGGCCCTCCCGGGCTCCGGGGACGGCCTCGCCCCCGCCTGCTGCCCCGGCAGGGCGCTCACCGAGCCCGTGCCGTGTCCCTGGGCCCTCCTGCGTCCGGCCCGTGGCACGCCTCCGGACCGCGAACGGTCGTCGTCGAACGGAATGACCTTGGCATCCGCCATCGTCGTGCGCTCCTCTACCTCGCGCCGGGGGTCGGGTCCGTGGTGCCGTCCGGCCCGGCGATCCGCGCGGCCCCGCCGGCACCCCGGGACCCCTCGGCCAACACGGCGAGCCGGTCCACGGCCCGGCCCACCCTCTCGGGCGGCAGCAGCCCCGGACCCCGGCCCGCCACGAACGCGGCGAAGGTCTCCGCCGTGGAGAACCTCGGCCGGAAGCCCAGCGTCTCGCGCATCTGCACCGTGGAGACCACCCTGCCATGCGTCAGCAGCCGGATCTGCTCCGCCGAGAAGTCCGTCATGCCGGCCGTACGCAGCGCCTGGCCGACCCAGGTGACCGCTGGCAGCGGCACCGGCAGCGTGGGCCGCCCCAGCCGCCGCGCGCACTGCGAGAGCAGCAGCACCCCGTCCCCCGCGATGTTGAACGTCCCGCTGTTCAGCGTCCCGCGCCGCGCCTCGCCGGCCGCGATCCCCAGGACGTCGATCACATCGTCCTCGTGGACGAACTGGAGCCGGGGGTCGTACCCGAACACCGTCGGCAGCACCGGCAGCGACAGATAGTCGGCCAGCGGCGAATCGGGGTCGGGTCCCAGGATGTTCGCGAACCGCAGCACGCACACGGCCACGTCCGGCCGGCGGCGCGCGAAGCCCCGTACGTACCCCTCGACCTCCACCGCGTCCTTCGCGAATCCGCCGCCCGGCAGGGATTTGGGCGGGGTCGTCTCGTGGAAGACCGCGGGATCGCGGGGCGCCGAACCGTAGACGCTGGTCGTGGACTTGACCACCAGCCGCCGCACCGACGGCGACTTCTGGCAGACGCCGAGCAGCTGCATCGTGCCGATGACGTTGGTCTCCTTGACCGCGGTACGCCCCTGCGCCCCGAGCGCCGTGCCGCTGACGTCCAGATGGACGACCGTGTCCACGCCGTGCTCGGCCAGCACCCGGCCGATCGCCGGGCGGCGGATGTCCGCGCGGACGAAGACGGCGTCGTCCAGCCGGTGGCCGGGCTCGACCGCGTCCACCGCGATCACCCGGTCGACACCCGGATCCCGCTGGACGCGCCGCACGAAGCGGCCCCCCAGCTGCCGGGCCGCTCCCGTGACGAGCACGACCTTCCCCACGATCAGCGCCTTCCGTCGGTCTCCCGTGCGGGAGGAGTCCAGGCCCCCCAGGACGTCACCGTAGCGGGTGGACACCCCCCGCACACAGCACCGCAGCCCTCCCGCCGGATCGGCGGAAGGGCTGCGGTGGACACGAACGGCGTTCGCTTACTTCTTGTTGCGACGCTGAACGCGCGTGCGCTTGAGCAGCTTGCGGTGCTTCTTCTTGGCCATCCGCTTGCGCCGCTTCTTGATAACAGAGCCCACGACTACCCTCGCTCACTTCTTCTTCACTGGTGCGGGGCGTCTGGGCCCACACGACCTACGTCGGCCTAGCCTACCCGCCACCGCGTGAGGGACGTAATCCGAGGGGAAACGTCAGGCGGACGCTACCCCCACGAAGGACTCGCGGAGATACTCGTGAACCGCTTGCTCCGGCACCCGGAAGGACCTGCCCACCCGGATCGCCGGCAGATGACCGCTGTGCACCAAGCGGTACACGGTCATCTTCGACACTCGCATGACCGAGGCGACTTCCGCCACGGTCAGAAACTTGACCTCGTTCAGAGGCCTCTCGCTGTCAGCAGCCATGACCCACCTGTACCTTCCGCACCGGACGCGCACCGGCTTCCCCTCCGGTGACTCTTCGTCGTTGTGCGCTCACTCCCCAGATTAGGGGCGGGTGATGCGAGTGGGGAAGAGGAGAGACGATCGGCCGCCTACTGTGACAGACACGCCCGATTGAGTACATAGCGCGTCAGCGGCAGGTAGTACGCCGAGCGCACCGCGTCGTCGAGCGGAACGGCCACCGCCACCCGCCCCTCGGCCTCCCCGACGAACAGCGCGGGATCGTCCGTATCGGCCAGCCCGATCGCCTCGATACCGAGCTGACCTGCTCCGCAGACCCATCCGTGGTCCCCCACCACCAGCTCCGGCAGCGGCCCTCCGGCGTCCGCCGCGGCGGCCAGCGCCACCCTGAGGGGCAGCGGTGAATGGGTGTGTGCGCCGGTGCCACCACCGGGCACCCGCGCGCCGGGTTCGCGCACCAGCGCGACTCCCCGTACGTAGTCGAGGTTGTACGTGCGTACGCCGAACCGGGTCGTTATGTCGATACATCGCCCCTGCGCCGGGGTGAGGACGGGACACCCCGCCGCCGACAACGCGTCTGCCAGCGCTGCGTAGAAACCGAGCAGCCGGTGCGGGTGCCCGGTCCCGAACAGCACCGGCGAACGCCGGGCCGCGGCCCGCCCCAACCGCCCCGCGAACGCCTCCAGACCGGCCACGGTCCGCTCCGGATCGATCACATCGGGACCCGAGACGTACGACGGATCGTCCGACACCCCGCACCGCTCGGCCATCAGCCGTAACAGCTCCCGCTCGCCCCACTCGCCGCCGGGCCTCAGCCCGAGCGTGACCCTGGGGTCCCCGGCCGCGAACAGCCGATAGCTCCGCAGACTCGTCTCCCGCGAGGTGGCCACGGGCCCGGCCAGCCGGGCCGCCAGCAGATGCGCACGCAGCGCTCCGGTGCTCAACACCCTGCCGATGCTGCCCCAACCGCGCGGACCGGGGACCAAAACCCGTAGTGCGCCCCACAGTTGGCGTAATCACGCCCCCGCGCGCCCCCGGCCCCGAGGCCACGGGGCGTCAGGTCAGCAGCCCCCGCAGCGGATACGCCGCGCGCCGGGCCGCCAGCACCGCCTGGTCCAGCCGGTCCGCCGGGTCGTACCCCTCCTCCCAGGGCTTCCACACCGGCACCCGCCCGTCCGTCATCCGGGCCGGCCCGAGCTGCCGCGTCCGCGCGTACACCTCGTCCCGCCAGGACGACGGAATCACCGTCTCCGGATCCACCGGGGCATGCGCGGCGATCCCCACCAGATGTGTCCAGGAACGCGGCACCACGTCCACCACCGCGTACCCCCCGCCGCCGAGGGCCACCCACCGCCCGTTCTCCGCGTAGGCGTGCGCGAAGTCGTGGCAGGCGTCCATCACGGCCCGCTGCGCGTCGAGCGTGACCGCCAGATGCGCCAGCGGGTCCTCGAAGTGCGTGTCCGCCCCGTGCTGGGTCACCAGGACCTGCGGCCGGAAGTCCGCCAGCAGCTCCGGCACCACCGCGTGGAAGGCCCGCAGCCACCCGCCGTCCCCCGTACCGGCCGGCAGCGCCACATTGACCGCACCGCCCTCCCCCGCCCCCGCACCGGTCTCCTCCGGCCAGCCGGTGTGCGGGAACAGCGTCCGCGGATGCTCGTGCAGCGAGATCGTGAGGACCCGGGGGTCCTCCCAGAACGCCGCCTGCACCCCGTCCCCGTGGTGCACGTCGACGTCGACGTACGCGACCCGCTCCGCGCCCAGCTCCAGCAGCCGGGCGATGGCGAGCGCGGGGTCGTTGTAGATGCAGAACCCGGCCGCGCCGCCGGGCATCGCGTGGTGGAGGCCGCCGGTGAAGTTCACGGCGTGCGCGGTCCCGCCCCGCCAGACGGCCTCGGCCGCGGCCACGGATTGCCCGGCGATCAGCGCCGACACCTCGTGCATGCCCGTGAACGCCGGATCGTCCACGGTCCCCAGCCCGTAGCCCTGGTCGGCCGAGCGGGGATCGGCGGACGCGGCCCGGACCGCCTCCAGGTAGTCGGAGCGGTGCACGAGCCGCAGCGTGGACTCCCCGGCGGGCTTCCCCGCGACCACGTCCACCGCCCGGTCCAGGCCGAAAGCCCGCACCAGGCTCATCGTCAGGGCGAGCCTGACCGGGTCCATCGGGTGCGAGTCCCCGAAGTCGTATCCCGTTACTGCGTCATCCCACATCAACTGTGCGCGGCCGCTCATGCCCGCCACCGTATCGGGCGGGCTCCGCGCCGAACGACTTGGCGTACACGAGCGTCGCGAGCACCAGCACCATGGGCACGAGCATCGCCCCCCGGTAGCTCCACGCGTCCCCGAGCGCCCCGACGAGCGGGGAGCCGACGAGGAAGCCCACGTAGTTGAAGATGTTCAGCCGCGCGATCGCCACATCGCTCGCCCCGGGGAACATCCGCCCGGCGGCGGCGAAGGTCTGCGGCACGATCACGCAGAGCCCGAGCCCCAGCATGGTGAACCCGAGCATCCCCACCCAGGCCCCGCCGGCCATGGCCACCACCGCGAACCCGGCGGCCGCCAGCACGCTCCCGGCCCGCACCACGGCCACGGCCCCGAACCGCCGCACCCCGAAGTCCCCCACGGCCCGCCCGAGCAGCGTCGTCACCATGTAGACGTTGTACGGGACGGTCGACATCTGCTCCGAGCTGCCCAGCACGTCCTGGAGGTACTTGGCACTCCAGTTGGAGACCGTCGAGTCCCCGATGTACGCGAAGCACATCACCAGGCAGAGCGGCATCAGCAGCGTGAAGGAGACGGACGCGGCCCCGGCCGTCCCCCGCTCCTCCCCGGCCCCGTCCCGCGTCCCCTCGTTCCCGTCCGCGTACCACCGGCTCCCGACGAACGCGGCGGGCAGCAGCAGGACGACCACGGGGAGGTACGAGACCAGCAGCGACAGATCCCAGTGGGCGCCGGCCCACGCCAGGGAGGCCCCGACGATCCCGCCGAGGCTGTACGCGGCGTGGAAGCCCAGCATGATGGAACGGCCGTACGCCCGCTGGAGGCTGACGCCCATCATGTTCATCGAGGCGTCCAGGGCACCGACGGACAGCCCGAACACCCCGAGCGCCAGCGCGGCCTCCCACACCCGGTTCCCGGCCCCGACGCCGAGCAGGGCGAGCAGGACGACGGGCTGCGCCCACCGCAGGACGATCCGGGGCTCCACCCGTGCGACCACCTTCTCGGTGACCACACTGCCCACCCCGGCCAGGATCGGGACGGCGGCCAGGAAGACGGGCAGCAGCCCGTCGGATATCCCGTAGCGGTCCTGGATGGCGGGTATCCGCGTCACGAGGAGCGCGAAGGTGACGCCCTGCACGAAGAAGCTCCACGCGAGGGAGGCTCTGCCGTGCCGCATACGTGCATCTGTCATGGGCGCGAGCGTAGGGCCAGTTTCTACCCGTGGGTAGACGCGTCAGGCGAGCAATTCCCGGAGCTGTCCCATGTCGGAGAAATGCCCGTTCACCCCGGCCAGCCGGTCCGCCGGCATCATCGAGGTGAACCCGTACACGTCCATGCCCGCGGCCTTGGCGGCCTCCACCCCGAGCGGGCTGTCCTCGATGACGACACAGCGCTCGGGGCTCACCCCCATCCGCTCGGCGGCGTACAGGAACAGGTCGGGCGCGGGCTTCCCCCGGCCGACGTCCTCGGAGCTGAAGATCCAGTCGTCCTCGAACCACTGGTCGAGTCCCGTCTTGCGGTGTCCGACGCGGATGCGCTCGTGGCTTCCGGAGGACGCGACGCAGTACCGGACCCCGTCGGCGACGAGCTTCCCCAGCAGCTCGTCGACCCCGGGAACGGGCTCCAGCTCCTCCCGGAACGCCGCGAAGACCCGGGCGTGGAAGGCGTCGTCGAAGTCGGGCGGCAGTTTCTCACCACCGCGTTCCGCCACGAGGTCGTGCACCCGGTGCATGGCAGCCCCCATGTAGTCGCGGAGGGACTGCTGGTACGTGGTCGGGTGCCCCAGCTCCGTGAGGTAGGCGGCGAGGATGGTGTTGGAGATCGGCTCGCTGTCCACGAGCACACCGTCGTTGTCGAAGATGACCAAGTCGTAGCGCATGGCACGACCTTAAGCGCTCAAAACGCAAATGAGCCCCGTGCCACAAGGGCACGGGGCTCATTCACAATGATTGTTCGGCGGCGTCCTACTCTCCCACAGGGTCCCCCCTGCAGTACCATCGG
>NZ_JBSFHN010000016.1:0-192285 GCF_053597115.1 Streptomyces sp. NPDC001515 | reverse complement strand
CGGCGCCACCAGGCAACAGCCCGGCACAGCCACTACCGACGACGAGCCGCCGACGAACCCGCTGGATAGATCACGAAACCGCACTGGAGTACTAGCTCGGTAGGGCGCTGCCGCGCCCCCAGAGATGGAAGCCACAGGAGTAAGGCGCTAGCTTCCTTGGACCGCTATGCGGCCACCTCGTGCAGCCTCTCGACATAGGGCGAAAGGCTGCACTCTTGGCACTGTTCCGCCGCTGCCTGCAAGGCTGGTGCAACCCTGTGACCTGGCACTATTCCGCAGCCGGCCGGGGGTGCCGGGTCAGCCTGGAAGGCCTTGAAACCGTGGCAGGATTTGAGCAGCCAAGACACGGCGGTCGGTCGGACATGCTCAGGGGGTCATACCCCACCCCAGGCGCTACTCAGATGGCGGCTCGGTCACCTGCGTGCGCCGCAGTTGCCGCAGCAGCGATTCGCAGATCCATCGGAGGCATCGTCATGCCCGAGCAGGCAGGGTCAGAGAGCTACCGCACGCACGAGCATCGTGCCTACGGTCCCGCCTTCCGGCGGGTCGATGACGGATGCGGAAACATCTGTGAATCCGTGGACGGTGAGGAGGCGCATCCATTCGCTTGGGCTGTAGTCGTATCGCAGACCCGCCCTGCCCGGTCGCGGACTCTGACTTCCGGCAGGGAGGTGCGAGAATGCCAGAATGCCATCCGCTGCCATGCGCGCCCGAATCAGGGGGAGCAGAGTCTCCGGATCCACGAACCAGACGGCACCGAAGATCGAGAGCACAACATCGAACGTTTGGTCCGTCCCGCTCAGGAACGCCGTCGCTTCCGCTGTGCGGAACTCAAGACCGCGCAAATCGCTCCAACGTTCCCGTGCCACAACCTCCCGAGCGGGGGCGATGTCCACCCCGAGACCGGACGCGCCGAGGGTCACCAGGTGTGCCAAGTTGCTTCCGGTTCCCGAGCCGAGTTCCAACACTCGGCGTCCGGCGACAGCACCTAGAAGACCCTCGTCCGGCCCGTGATCGGCATACTGAGTCCAGTTCAGCCAGGTCGTGTCTCCGTTGGCGTTCCTGTCCCTACGGGGCGTACTCCCAACTGCGTACCTGTCCCAGGACTTAGCCAATGACATGCAGTGTTCCTCTCCGGGAGCGGGGCTCGCCCCCAACGTACGGGGGTGAGCCCCAACTCATGCGCTGTTCGGCTTTACTTGGGCGAGTCGTGGCATCCGGCGTGGCACTGGTTGCAGTCGGCCGCGCTGTCCATACCCCACAGATCGGGGTCGATCTCGAACCCGGCCGCCTTGATGGCGTTGATCGTCCGCTCCAGAACCAGCGGACCGCCGTCCTGCGAGTCGCGCCCGTCGCCCAGCTCGGGAACGTGGTGGATGTACCGGCCGAAGTGCCGGCCCGTGAAGTGGTGGTACGGGATCGAATCCAGCATGAACGAGTGCCACGCCTCGTCCACCTGCTTCGACGGACCCATGAGCAGGTCCGGGTTCTCACCGCACGTGACCAGGTAGGCGACGACCTGCCCGAACTTGGCCTCCGCCAGTTCCCGGGTGTTGTCCGGGTTCCGGAGAAGGAGCGTCACCTCCCGCTCCCAAACGTCCGGCGTGACGTACGCCTTCGGGTCGCGGATCACTACTGCCGTACTCATGCTGGCTGGCCTCCATGTAATCGGGGGTCGGATGTACTCCGGTTCTGTCGTCCGCCTCGGCACTGGGGGCATGAGCACGGGGCATTAAGCCAGTAGCGAGGGGCTCCCCGCCCTCTCCCTCGTAGAGGGTCTGGGGCTCTGTCTGCGTACCGTCTGCTCTCACCTTGTAGGTGCTGATGCGGATGGACATGACGACCATGTTCCGGATCGGCCGTAACCATCGCGGCGACGTTCCCGGCGTCCCTCGGGCGTCATCTCGGTGTCGAGCCGAAGGCGTCAAACCGGTGTCATTGGAAGCGCGTCGTGGCTAGCCTCAGATCATGACGACCACGGCCGAGCGTGAGCGAATCCCTAACGACGTGCTGACCTCAGTACGCAAGTCGATGAACCTCAGCCAGGACGAATTTGCCCAGGGGCTACGCAAAGCGGGTGAGGAGCTGGGCGAACCCAACGACGCCTCCAAGCGACTCGTGCAACGCTGGGAGTCCGGAGAGACCAAGACATGCCGTCCGCTGTACGCGCGGGCGCTGAAACGGTTCACGGGCCGCGCCCCCGAGTCGCTGGGCTTTGCCATCCCCATGACCCGCGTCCACTCAGACGGCGCAGGAGGCCACGACATGGAAGCAGGAGAACTCGGTACCGCCGGTGCCGTCGCAAGCCCGGAGACGGAAGCTCAGGGTGAGTACGCGGGTATCTGGCTGTCGCGGTATGAGTTCTACTCGTCCAGCCGTGACGAGACGTTCGACTGTAAGCACTACGTCGTGATCGTCCAGCACGGCAACCGGCTGACGGCGCAGAGCTTGCCCGGAGCCTCGACCAACCCGGACAGCCCCCTGTCTCTGGATCTCACCGTGGACCGAAACGTCATCACGGGCACCTGGACCGAACAGACTGCGGCCGATGGCTACTACCAGGGAGCCCGCTATCACGGGGCCATTCAGATGCTGATCGAGCCCACCGGCCGCCGCATGGCGGGCAAGTGGGTGGGGTTCGGCAAGGATTTCGACGTGAACACCGGACCGTGGGAGCTGCGCCTACTCGACCGGTCCACGGGCCGAGCGAGCATTGAGCGGTACTCGACTCTTCCATCATGAGCGGCATGGTTGGTCATGTGACCAACGGATGACCAACAGCGCCCGGAAGCCGCAGGAAACAGCAGGAAAGGACCGGAGAAGCGCCCACCTAGATACCGCCGTTCATCGGGTATTTGTGCATGTCAGTGTATGTAAAGGCTGGTGCCCGAGTGGAGAGTTCAAGTCCCCCCTCGGACACCACCGGAGAAGCCGGAGTATTCACTGAATACTCCGGCTTCTTCGTTGTATCCCCGCGCCGTTCGGTCGTCAGTGGAAGCCGAGGGAGGCCGAGCCGGCCTCGGCGGAGATGGATCCCGGGCAGAGGAAGCTGCCGGAGCTCTTGGCCGCTGTGAACGGCTGGTTGGCGTAGGTGCGGGTGGATCCGTCGCGGGTCCAGCCGACGTTCGTGGCCCGGTAGGAGCAGGAGATGATGCTCTGCTTCACGGTGATGTCGATGAGGTCGGAGGTCGCGGTGCCCGCGGCGTCGTCGAAGGTGACCGAGGGATCGTTGTTGAGGGTGGCGCTCGCGCCTCCGGTGCAGCTGACCCCGCTGTTCACGGTGGAGCGGTCGATCGTCAGGGCGTCGGGCGGATTCGCGGTGGCGGTGGCGCCGGACCAGGTGCAGGTGCTGCCGGCGGCCGAGATGACGCCGTCGACCTGCTGCGACGCCGCCACCTCCGACGCTCCGGCGGCGGCGGACGTGCCGGCGAGGGCGGCGGCCGCCAGGGCGGCGACGAGCGAGAGTCTCGGGGTGAGCTTCATGGCACTCCTCCATGCCGCGTCCGGTGGGGGGATGAACGGCGCCCCGCCCGCGTACGCGGCGAGGGCGCGGGCGGGGGTGTTACGGACGGACGGTCCCACGGGCACCATGAAATGTCATGCACGTGTCACGCATTGGCCGAATGGCGCCCCTGTGCCCGCCCTCCGAGCCCCCGCCCGCCGCGCCCTCGCTCCCGCGGTGCTCGCGGTCCGCGCGGGCGGTCAGGTGCGCTTCGCGTACACGATCAGGTTGTCCACCGGGTGTCCCTGGGCATCGAAGGTTCCGTCGCAGGTGATCAGCCGCAGTACCCGGTCCTCGGTGGGGCCGTAGACGCGGGCGGTCGGGAAGGCGGACTTCTTGACCGTCTCGCGGCCGGTGACGGTGAAGTGGGTGGTGGTGCCGCTCTCGTCGCGGACGGTGATGTCGGCGCCCTGGGCGATCTTCTTGAGGTCGTGGAAGACGGCGGGTCCGAAGCGGGTGTCGTTGTGGCCGATGAGGACGGCCGGTCCGGGGGCCCCCGGGACGGGGCCGCCGGTGTACCAGCCGACCGTCATGCCCTTCTCGGCGGGCGGGACTTCCACGGTGCCGTCCCGGTTGAGGCCCAGGCGCATGACGGCGCTGTCCACACCGAGGGAGGGGATGGCGACCTGGACGGGCGGCCGGGCGGACGTCTTGGCGCGCGGCGGTGCGGAGGGGGCCGCGTCGGTGGCGGCGGACGGGTGGGCGGAGGCGGACGGAGGCGCGGACGAGGTGTCCGAGCAGGCGGTCAGGGCGGTGAGCGGGGCGGCCAGCAGCAGCGCGTACGCGGCCAGGAGGGTGCGGCGGCGCGGGGCGGGACGGGACATGGGGTGGGCTCCAGAAGGGGTGCGGAATGCGGCAGTGGCGCCGCCCGGTCGCGGACGGCGCCACTGCGCGGCGGTTCGGGTGCGATCAGCCGTCGCGGCGGGCGGCGCGGCGGCGGAGGACCACCGTGCCGGCACCCGCGACCAGCAGCGCGGCCACACCCGCACCCGTCAGGGTGGCGGTGGACAGCGCACCGTCGGAGGAACCGGACGGCTCCTCACCCGCCGCGACCCCGCCCCGGGGCACGACCGTCGGGGTGGCGTCCGACGGCGTGGACGGGACGGCGGTCGGCTCCTCACCGGGGACGCTCACGGACGGGCTGGGCTCGGCGGGCGCCGCCGAAGGGGTCGCCACCGGCTTGGGCGAGGAGTCGGCGACGGCCGCGGTGGCCGGGACGCAGACCGCGCCGAGCGCGACGGCGGTCAGAAGGGCGGTACGCAGGGACGTACGCAGGGGCATGGACAAGGCTCCGTTCCGGTTCGGCCTCGACGGCGCCGCGGTGCACGGGCGCATCGCGGCGCGAGGCGTGCCGCCAGGCTCGCGCGAACTTATGAAGAAGCTGTCAGGACGCTGTGGTCATCGGATCAGGGCCGGCCGGGGCCGGGCGCTCACCGCGGCGTCGCGGTGTCGCGGCCGGCCTTGGGGCCGCCGTCGTCCGGGCCGGCCTCGGGGGGAGGCGTACCCGGTTCGCCCCCGCCCGCCGTCGGCAGCCGCAGCGTGAACACCGAGCCCTCGCCCGGGACGCTCACGGCCGTCGCCGTGCCGCCGTGGGCCTCCGTCAGTTTCCGTACGATCGCCAGTCCCAGCCCGCTGCCGCCGGTGCGCCGGCTGCGGGACTTCTCGCCCCGCCAGAAGCGGTCGAAGACGTGCGGGAGGTCGGCGGGCGGGATGCCGGAGCCGGTGTCCTCGACGTCCACGACCACCGCGTCCCCGTGCTCCGTCCCGTGGACGCGGACGGTGATCCGGCCGCCGGACGGGGTGTGGCGGACCGCGTTGGACACCAGATTGCCGATGGCCTGGCGCAGCCGGACCGGGTCGGCGGTCAGCCCGGGGAGCGGACGGCCCGGCGGTACGGGGGCCACGGTCAGAGCCACCCCCGCGGTCTCCGCGCGGGCCTGGTGGGCGGCCGCGACCTGCGCGGCCAGCTCCTCCAGCCGTACCGGTTCGGGATGCAGCCGCAGGGCCCCCGCGTCCGCCTGGGCGAGGTCCTGGAGGTCGTCGATGATGTGCTGGAGCTGGACGGCCTCCTCGTGCAGGGAGGAGATGAACGCCGGGTCCGGATCGGCCACGCCGTCCTGGGCCGCCTCCAGCCAGCCGCGGATGTTGCTGAGCGGGGTGCGCAGTTCATGCGCGACATCGCTCACCATCGCCTTGCGCTGGGCCTCCAGCCGGGACCGGTGCGCGGACATCTCGTTGAACGCGGCGGTGAGCCGGCCGATCTCGTCGTCCGAGGTGACGTGGACCGGAGCGGTGTCCTCGCCGTCCCGCATCCGCTGCGCGGCCCCGGTCAGGGCGCGCAGCGGCCGGACGAGCCGGGCGCCCACCAGGACCGAGACGCCCACGGTGAGCGCGAGGACGAGCGCGGCGGTGCCCGCGATCCGCGCGGTGTTCGCGGGGGAGAGGTCGAAGCCGGGCACGGTGGTGCGGCCGGTGTCGGCGATGAACAGCAGGGCGGGCGAGGCGACGTAGGAGGCGAGCTGCTCGCGGCGGGCGGTGCCCACGCACGAGGCGATGGCCCGGTCGTTCTCGCTGGTGGAGGCGACGGGCGCGGGCGCCTCGCGGGGCACTTCGCTGGGCGTGGCCGCAGGGACGTCCGGCGACGAGGGAGTGGGCCCGGCCAGGGCCGGCGCGGGGGTGGCCGGCGCCCCGTCGTCCTCCGGGAGACTCGGCACCGGGCTCGGGGCGACGGTGGGCACCTCCGCCGTGGGCACGGGCTGGGCGCTCCGCCCCCACGACAGATCGAGCCGCAGCCGGACGCCGTCCCGGCCCTGGCGCTTCAGACAGGCGTCGGCCAGTTGGTTGAGCGCCTTGAGGGCCTTGCGCTCGGTCGCGGTCGGGGTGTCGAGCGCGTCCGTGGCGCAGCCGGTGCCTCGGAGCCGGTCGGGGTCGTTGCCCACCACCTGGATCACCGGCCGCCCGCTGGCCGTCGCCACCACGTCCGAGGCGATCCCGGAATCCGCGAGACAGGCCACGCCCCGCTCCGCGACCGTCCGTAGCGCCGCTCGCTCGCTCGCCGGCAGGGTGAAGGGGCCGACCGCGCGCGGATCCACCTGGTCCGCCGGGGTTCCCGAAGGCCCGGCGTTCGCGGCGGCCAGCGCGGTGTCCACGGAGAGCGGGTCCACGACGGCGGAGGCCTGCTCGGGCAGCGCCGGGGCGCCGTCCGGCGCGGCCGAGTCCGCGAGCGGCACCCGCTGCTGGGTCGTCAGCGCGATCCGCCGGCCGGAGCCCTCGGCCAGCTCGCGCACGGTCTCCTCGACGCCGTCCCAGGTCGGATGCGCCGCCGCGTACCCCAGCAGGCTGTGGTAGATCCGGGCGTCGGCGGTGAGGTTCTGGCCCTGTTCCTGGAGGATGGCGCCGGAGGTCGTCTGGACGGCGAGCCAGGCCGTGGCCGCCACCGAACAGGCCGCCACCAGCGCGGAGACGGCCAGCAGCCGCACCGGCAGACTCCTGCGCCACGGCAGCCGCGCCCGCCCCGCCCCATCACCCCGGCCGCGCCCGGGGACTCGGCCCGGCCCCGGGCTACGACGACGCACGGGCCGCGGCCTTCGCGGGATCGGTCAGCTTGTAGCCGACACCGAACACGGTGAGCAGCCGCACCGGCCGGCGCGGCGCCGGCTCGATCTTCTTGCGCAGGTTCATCACGTGCACATCGACCGTGCGGTCGCTGATGTACCGGTCGAATCCGTGGAGTTCGGCGAGGAGCTGCTGACGCGAGAAGACCCGGTCCGGTTCGGCGGCGAGCGCGGCCAGGATCCGGAACTCGCCCGGTGTGCACTCCACCTCGACGCCGTCCACCGTCACCACATGCCTCGGCGGATCGACCCGCAGCGTCCCCACGGCCAGCACCCCGGGGTCCGGTTCGGCCGCCCCCGGGCCGCCGCCCGCGCGCCGGCTGCGGCGCAGCAGCGTACGCACCCGGGCCATCAGCTCGCGCGGGCTGTACGGCTTGGTCACGTAGTCGTCGGCGCCCAGATCGAGACCGAGCAGCAGATCGTCCTCGGTGGAACGGGCCGTGAGCATCAGCACCGGCAGCTCCCGCTGCTCGGCGCGCAGCACCCGGACCACGTCCAGTCCGTCGGCCCGGGGCATCATCACATCGAGGACCAGCAGATCCGGCTCGCGCTGACGGACCGCGTCGAGCGCCGCGAGACCGTCACCGGCCACGGTGACGGCGTGCCCCTCCCGTTCGAGATAGCGGCGGAGCAGCTCGGCCTGTTTCTCGTCGTCCTCGGCGATGACCACATGTGCGCACACATGAGCGATCGTAGAGGGGTACGGAACCGGCTCCCGCCCGCCCCTTGCCCGGAGCAGTCTCCGCCTGCTCTTGTGTACCCGCAGGTAACGGCGGACGAGGACGGTGGCGGCATGGAGCCGACGGGCGACCACGGCGTACGGGGCGTGGTGCTGCCCGAGGGCCTGGCCGACGCGGTGCGGGGCACGGCCTCGGACATCGCCGCACTGCTGCGCACCGCCCCCGACCCGCGGGCCCCCGTCCCGGGACTGGAGTGGACGGTGGGCGAGCTGGCCGCCCACCTGGCGCAGGCCAACGCGCTGATGGCCGACGTGGCGGCGGGCCGCGCCCGACCGTACGGCGACGGCACCCCGCGGGGCATCGCGGCCGCCAACGCACAGGCCCTCGCGGCCTTCGGCGAACGCGCGGCGGAGCCCCTGGCCGCGATGATCGTGGAGCAGGCCGACGCCTGCCTCGCCGCGGTCCAGGCGGGCGACGCGGACGAGACCCTGACGACCCCGATGGGCCCCATGAACCGCGCCGTCCTTGCCGCGTACCTCCTGACGCACCTGCTGGGCCACGGCTACGACCTGGCCCGCGCCCGCCGCCGCCCGCACATGGTGGACCGGACCCGGGCCGCGCTGACCCTGCCCTTCATGATCGAGGCGATGCCCCGCGTGACGGACCCGGCGGCCGTAGGCGGGCTCGACGCCCGTTACGCCGTACGCCTCTGGGGCGGCGGACAGTTCGGCGTCACGTTCACCGACGGCACGGTCACCGTCTCCCCGGCCCTCCCGGACCGCCCCGACTGCACCCTGTCCGTCGAACCGGTCACGTTCCTCCTCATGGCCCTCGGCCGCCGCTCCCCGGTGGGCGCGATGGCACGCGGCCGTGTCGTCGCCCGGGGCCGCAGGCCCTGGCTGGGGCCGAGATTCCCGGGATACTTCACGGCCCCGTGACCGGGCGGGCCCCGGCCGTCGCGTCGAGCGCCGGGGGCCGCCCCGGCCGCCGCGCTCCCACCGAACGCCGGCCGGCGAGCCCAACCCCGCCGGTCCGCACCGCTGTTCGGATCCGGCCAACGACGCCGTGCGGCCGATCCCACCTGCCCGGACACGAACCGGGGGCCACGGATTCTCGATAGATTTGCCCCGCACGGTGGCAGCGGCGGTGCCGGGGAGGACGCATCGCGCGGAGCGCCGGGAACGGGGAGTGCACGGCATGCTGGATCCCATTTCGCTGTCGGCCGTCACGGCGGTGCTCGGCGCGGTCGGCTCGGGAATGGCGAACGAGGCCGGGAAATGGGCCTGGGAGTCGACGGGCGGATTCGTCCGCCGGGTCACCGGACGCGAGGTGGCCGCCCCCACCACCGCGGGCGAACTCGACGACGTGGCCCGGATGATGGCGGAAGGACTGCGGAACAACCCCGCGCTGGCCGCCGCCTGGACCACCTTCGCCGCCCGCATCGGCGGCACGCTCCCCGGCGCGGTGCCCCCCGCCCACGGAAGGCCCGTACTCCCCCTGTCGACACGGTTCTTCACCGACCGCAAGGACGCGCTCAAGGCCCTCGACCGCGAGGCCACCCGCCGTCCGGACGGCACCCCGCGAGTGGCCCTCGTCCACGGCCCCGACGGCATGGGCACCAGCACGCTCGCCGTGCACTGGGGAGCACGCGAGGCCGCCCGCTACCCGGACGGCCAGCTCTACGCCGACCTGCGGGCGGGCGCCGGCCGGGACGCGGCACGCGACCCCGACGCGGTCCTGCGCGACCTGCTGCGCCAAGTCGGTCTGCCCGACGCGGAGATTCCTCCCTCGGCCGAACGGCTCCGCGACTGCTTCCGGCGGAGCACGGCCGGCCGGAAGCTGCTCATCGTCCTGGACCACGCCCAGACCGCCGCACAGGTCAGGCCCCTGCTCACCGCGTCACCCGCCGTCTTCACCATCGTCGTGGCCCGACGCCCCTTCCCGGGGCTGGACGCCGTACGCGTTCCGGTCGGGCCGCTGACCGACAAGGACGCCGTCCGGCTGCTCACCCGGCTCACCGACAAGTCGGCCGTCGCCGCCGCCCGCGCCACCCTGCCCGGCGTCCTCGCCCGCTGCGGCGGATCACCGTACGCCCTGCGCGCAGCCGCCTCCCGCCTCACCGAGCCCGCACCGGACGCACCCGTCGACCCGGACCCGGTCCGGGCGGCGGCCGAGGAGACCTACCGGCTGCTGGAACCCGCGACGGCCCGGCTCTACCGGCTGATGGCCGTCCGCGCCTGGCCGGCCTTCGACGCGGCGACCGCCGCCCGGGTCACCGGCACCGCCCCCGGGGACGCGGCCCGGCGCCTGGAGGAGCTGGCGGACGCCCTGCTCATCGAGCCCACCGCCGCACCCGCCGGCCCCGCACCCCGCTACCACTACCGCCCGGCGGTCCGCGCCCACGCCGAGGCCGCCGCCGTACGCGAGGACGGCATCGCCGGCTGCTCGGCCGCGATGGCCCGCGCCCTGCGGCACTATGTCGATGTGTCGACCCGCGCCGCCCACGAGGCGCTGCCCGAGAGCTGGCGCGTCCCCGCCCCCGCAGGCCCGGACCCCGGATCCGCGTACGGCGGCCGGGGCGAGGCGTTGGAGGCGTTGATCGCGGAGTGCGCCAACCTGGTCGAGGCGGTCCACTGCGCCGAGGAGTCCGGCGACCCGGACGCCGCCGTCCGCATCTGCCGCTCCCTGTGGCCCCTGCAACTGAAGGCCGGCCGCCACGAGACCCTGCTCCCCGCCCTGCGCGCCGGCGCCCGCCTGGCCGACACCCCCGGCCGCGACCCCCGCGACGCCGGCGCCCTGCACGCCCAGCTCGCCCACTCCCTCACCGAACTGGTCCTCTGGGACGAGGCGGAGACCGAGGCCCTCGCGGCGAGCCGGGCCGAGGAAGCCGCCGGCCACCGGCGGGGCCGGGCCTCCGCCGTGGAGTTCCTCGGCCTGCTCCGCCTCCGTCAGTGGCGGTACGAGGAGGCCCACGCCTGCTTCGACGAAGCGGGCACAGTGCTGGACGGCCTGGGGCCGGACGACCAGGGAACGGCCGACGTCCCGCGCGCCCGAGCCCTCCTGGAGCGCCACCGCGGCCGGGCCCTGCGCGGACTCGGGCGGTTCGACACGTCCCGTGAACGGCTGGGGGCGGCCCTGGACTTCTTCCGCGCCCACGGCGACACGTACAACACGGCGCGCGCCCTCACCGACCTCGCCGAGACCTGGCTCGACGCCTCCGAGCCGGCCCGCGCCCGCCCCCTGATCGACCAGGCCCTGACCGTCCTCGACGGACAGAGCGCCGAGTACCACGTGGCCTATCTGCGCGGCATGCGGGAACGCTGCGCCGACGCCGAGCGCGACGCGAACAGCTGACGTATTGACATACAGCCTTCCGGGTCGCGTGCTCGGCAGGTCCGCAGGCGGGTGCCCGCCGGGAGGTCCGGTCGGGCGTCTCTCAGGCGCTCAAGTGGCCGGTGTCCGCTCCACTCGGACACGCACGGGCGCGCCGCCGCCGGACCGCACGGTGAAGCCGGCCTCAAGGACCCGCTCCCGCCCGCCCGGGCCGTCCGCGTCACCCAGCAGTGCGTGCAGCGCCGAGGCGAACACGGCCGGGTCGGGCCCGGTGTACGGTTCCGGGGCCTCGGCCACCAGGCGGAGCAGGGCGCCGTCGCGGAGACGGACGACGCAGGCGTCGGGGCCGACGACGAAGGCGGCCAGGGCGCAGCCCGGACAGCGGCGCAGGGCCTCGGCCGTCCAGACGGGCGGGGAGCCGAACCTCGGGTCGTCGGGCGGTCCGTCGCGCAGGACGACGTCCGCGACCCGGAGCCGGTCCACGTCACGGGTGTCCTCGTGCACGGCGAGATGCGCCTCCTCGGGCCCGTCCGGCTCCGGCGAGGGCGCGGGGGCCGCCCAGCGGGTGACGGACACCTCGCCGGGGCCCTCGACCCGGGTCAGTACGTGCAGCGGCGCGGTGACGGTGACCTCCGCGAGCGGCGGAGTCTCCAGGGGCTTCAGGGAGGCGGGCGTATCCGGTTCCGGCTCGCCCAGCATCGCGTAGAACAGCGCGCGCAGCCGGGCGGCCGACTCGCCGGGGACGGAGGAGGTGAAGGCCGCAGGACCGGGCAGCGGGCGGTGGCCGTCCACGAGCGCGTCCAGTTGAGGGCGCAGCGGCGCGTCGGGGACGACGCGGGGCGCCTCGCGCAGGAAGTCGGAGATCGGGGCGCCGGGGTCCAGGGCGTGCAGAGGGGCGGCGGCCAGCAGCACGGGCCGGCCGAGCGCCGCCGCGTAGTACGTCACCGAACCGTGGTCGCCGATGACGGCGTCGGCCGCGAGCAGCGCCTGCCGCCAGCCCGCCAGCGGATCGACCAGGACCAGACCGGCCCGGCTCGCCCGGTCGAGCCAGGCGCGGATCTGGCCGGGACCGTGGCCGTGCCAGATGTTGGGGTGGAGGACGGCGGCGAACCTGTAGGCGTCCACCGGGAACTCCTGGGCGAGGCGGGGCAGCAGGCAGGACAGCACATCGGCCTCGCCCCCGCTCCCGCCCTCGTGCCATGACCCGTCGCCGAACAGCGACTCGGGGTTCCAGGTGGAGCTGACGACGATCAGCCGCTGGTCCGGCCGGACCCCGAGCGCCCGGCGGAAGCGGTCCCGGTACGGCCGGGCGGCGAGCATCCGGTCGTAGCAGGGATCACCCGCGAGGACGGCGGCCGGGGCGGCCTCGGGGCACGCGGCGCGCAGCCGGTCGATCTGCTCGGGATGGGACAGGACCAGGGCGTCGGCGAGGGGGACGCCGTCGTCGGCCAGCACCCACTCCGGAGCGGTCCCGAAAACGGGCACGGGCTCCGGCCCTGGCCCCGATCCGGTGTCCGGTGTCCGGTGTCCGGTGTCCGGTGTCCGGTGTCGCTAGCCTTTTAGTGTATCCAACACCGTGCGAGAGGACGGCCAGCCTCCCTCGGAACGCGTCGAGTTGGCCGCCGAAGCTCGCGGACACCGCCAGGTCCACGGGTGTGACCACGGCCTGGTCCCACGGCAGGACGGGCAGTCCCGTCCGGGCGAGGAGTTCGGCGGTGCCGCCGGCGAAGGCCGAGGACCCCGGGCAGGTGAGCAGGAGCTGGATCCGCAGGTCGTCGTCGAAGAGCGGCAGGACGTCCAGGAGCCGGGTGGCGGCGGTGACGTTGTGCACCACGAGGAGGACCCGGCGGCACGCCCCGCGTGTGGCCCACCGCTCCGCGTCGTCCCCGACGGGGACCCGTACCCATCCGGTCCGCCCCTGTGGCACCCGTGCTCCCGCCTCGACTCCGATTCCGGGCCGTGCTGCTGCCCGGCCGACCCGTCACGATATCCAACACGGGACGCGGCCCGGTGACATCCGGTACGCGTGACGCGGCCCGGTGACCTCCGGTCAGGCGGCCATCGCCACGGCCGCCTTGCCGAGCGGGGCCGGACGGGCGCCGGCCCCGTCGCGGGCGCCGCTCCGGTCGCGGAAGACCACGATGCGCAGGAGCGCGAAGCGGCCGACGCCCGCGAGGGCCGAGGCCGACAGATAGACGGTCTGCTGGAGCAGGGCGGAGGGCTCGGGCCGCAGGGCGTACAGGCAGAGCAGGGCCCCGGTGGTGAAGGCGTAGCTCACGGCGACGGTCAGCCCGGACTGGAGGTGGATGCCCCAGCCCCGGCGGGCGCTGCGGAACGAGACCCTGCTGTGCAGCTCCGTCGCGATCACCGTGGACACGACCGTCACCAGGGCGTTGGCCACCGCCAGCGGAATCGTCCCCTGGAGCAGGACGAGGACCCCGCTGGAGGCGACGCCGACCCCGCCCCCGCAGATCACGAAGCGCACGAAGGCCGTCAGCGCGGGGTGGAGCGTGCGCGTCGGCCGGGGGGTGGGGACGGCGGTCACGGGGTGCCTCCGGGGGCGGTGGGGAGCGGAAGGGGAGCGGAAGGTGGGAGCGGTACGTCGACCGCACTCCAGAACCTACGGACCCGGCGCCCCTCGGACGATCGGGTTTCTCCCCGAGCTTCGTGGGGGGTTTCCCTCAGGGAACCCCGACGTCCCGCCGTCCCAAGGATGACCCGGCGACCATGCGGGACGGTTAACCCGGCCCGGGAACAGTCCGGTTGCCCTTGAAGGGCGGTCGACCAGCGGCGGGGGCGGGGGCGTCCGGGCGTGCGGACACCGTCCCGTGGCCGAGCACACGGACCGCGCGTCCCGGGACGGTGCCGGAGGGACGTCCCCGGGACGCTCCACGGGCCGAACACCCCTTCCCACCGGCCTACGTTGGCGTTCACGAAGCGACGCCTCGCCGTAAGGGCCGATGTGTCGTCCCGACCCAGGAAAGGTTCCTCCCGTGACGAGGTCTCTCACCCGCATCGCCGCCACCTCCGCCGGACTCCTCCTCGCCGCCGTCTCGTCGTTCCTCACCGCGCCGCCCGCTGCCGCCCTCGTCAGCGGCGCGCAGCACAGTGTCGCCACGGGCAAGTGCCTGGGCATCTACGGGAACGTCGTGGACGACGGCCAGCAGGCCATCATCTGGGACTGCAACGGGAACAACGACCAGCGCTGGGAGTTCACCGGCGAGGGCAACGGCTTCTACCAGCTCAAGAACGCCAACGGGAAGTGCCTCGCCGTCTGGGCTCAGGACAACTCCGTGATCCAGTGGAACTGCAACCACCATGCGGACCAGCAGTGGTACATCGACTCCAGCGCCGGCACGGCCCAGCTCCGCAACGGTGCCGCGTACGACAAGTGCGTCACCATCTCGGGCACCGGCAACGCCTCCCGGGCCTACCTGGCCACCTGCAACATGCAGACCAACCAGCGCTGGTACTGATCCCCGGCCCGCACGCTACGGTCCGGGGACCGCGCTCCCCGGGACGTCCTCGTCCGGCCCGGGGAGCGGGAGCGGGTCCACCGGGAGCGGGACGCCGGCGGTGACCTCCTCCAGCACCCGGTAGTACTCCGCCTCGCGCGACTCGAAGTCCACCCGGACGGCCAGTTCGTCCCGAGCGCCGTCCGGGCCGCGCAGCAGATCGACGGAGGCCTGGCCGAACCCGCGGCCCACGGGGGCCTGTTCCGCCTCGTCCAGCAGGACGCGCAGTTCGGCCATGGCCTCGCGGATCCGCCGGCGCTGCTCGGGGCCTGCCAACAGCAGGGTCCGGTGACCGGCCGCTTCGGAGGTCTCGCCGAGCAGGGCCTCCAGGCGGGTGGCCAGGGCTTTCGCGCTCCGCGCGGCCTCCTGGGCGCCCGGCCCGGCGTTCACCAGCACGTGCAGCGCGAGGACCAGGGCCGTGGTGTGCGGGGTGGGGCGGTCCGGGGCGATGCGCACCAGCACGTCTCCACTCGCTTCCTCGGCCGTGCGGCGCGCTGCGGCCAGGGCGCGTTCGGCCGTCCGGCGCCCGACACCGGGCACCCGCCCGAGCATCCACACCCCGCCCTCCAGGACGTCCCGCACGGTGCGGATGCCCGCCCGCTCCCACGCGGCCGTGGAGAACCGGTCCGCGTGGTCGTCGCGCAGCCGGGCGACGGGCATCCGTTCCAGTTCCTCGCCCAGCCGCATCCGGTGCAGGCGGGCCCATGCCTCGCGTACGGCCGTGACGGCCCGTGTGTGGTCCTCGGCCAGCGCGTCGGCGGCGCGGCTCAGGCGCCATCCGCGCCGGACGAGATCCGGGTCGACGCCGCGCAGCCGGGGCAGGGCGCGGAGATTTCCGCCGACGAGACCGACGGACGCCAGCAGCAGCCCGACCGTCACGAGGATGTCGGAGAGACCGAGACGGGCGTCTGCGGTCTCGTCGTCCTGGCCCAGGACGTACAGCTCACCCCTGGAGTCGCCTTCGGCGACCACGAATCCGGAGTCCCAGCCGCGGTCCGACCCCTCCTCGTAGTTCGGCGCCTTCAGCATCGGGTCGCGGTCGGCGTCGCACCGGTAGCGCCCCTCGCGCGCGGTGTGGTCGAAGGGGTCCTTCCAGCTGACCCGGCAGGCGCCGTCCGGGGACTCCTCGAGCACGGTCAGATCGATCTGGCGCAGCTCCGGCATGCCCGGGGCGGCCATGTACAGGACGGCGGAGCACGCGATCAGCAGCACGCCGGCGGTCAGTACCCAACGGAAGACGGGAATGTGTCCCACTCGGGGCCCTCGCGTTCTGTGCGTGGTGAAGGGTGCCCCCGCAGCGTGCGGCCCGGGGAGCCGCACCGGCAACTCCCGGTGTCGGCAAGGACGGGGTCGCGGAACTTCCTGGTTCCGGCAACGGTCCCGGTTCCGGCGGTACGCGCAGGTGGCGGCGGGTCCCGACGCCGAGTGTTCGGCCGGGCGTCACTGGGTGCACACCCCACGGGCCTTCCGTACGACCGGTGGGTCCTGGAACACTCCACTCGCTCCCACCCCCACGTCCCCCCACTGCGTAAGGCTTCCGCCATGGCAGAGATCAACCGTCGCCGTCTCCTGCAACTCGCCGGGGGAGCGGCCGCGTTCGCCTCCCTGTCCTCCAGCATCGCCCGCGCCGCCTCCCTTCCCGCGCGCGGCAGCACGGGCACGCTCCAGGACGTCGAGCACATCGTCGTCCTGATGCAGGAGAACCGTTCCTTCGACCATTACTTCGGGACGCTGAGAGGGGTGAGGGGCTTCGGCGACCCGCGCCCCGTCACTCTGCCCTCCGGCAAGCCCGTCTGGCACCAGAAGGATCTGCTCGGCAAGGAGGTGCTGCCCTTCCGGCCGCCCGCCGACGAGCTGGGCATGCGGTTCCTCCGGGACCTGAACCACGACTGGGCCGGCGGCCACCGGGCGTTCAACAAGGGCGCGTACGACCAGTGGGTGCCCGCGAAGACGGCGACGACGATGGCCCATCTCACCCGTGAGGACATCCCGTTCCACTACGCGCTGGCCGACGCCTTCACCGTCTGCGACGCGTACCACTGCTCGTTCATCGGCTCGACCGACCCGAACCGCTACTACCTGTGGAGCGGCTGCACCGGCAACGACGGCACCGGCGGCGGGCCGGTCCTCGGCAACGACGAGACGGGATACGGCTGGACCACCTATCCCGAGCGGCTGGAGAAGGCCGGGGTGTCGTGGAAGGTCTACCAGGACATCGGTGACGGGCTCGACGCGGACGGCTCCTGGGGCTGGATCGGGGACGCCTACCGGGGGACGTACGGCGACAACTCCCTGCTGTACTTCGACGCGTACCGCGAGGCGGCGCCCGGCGATCCGCTGTACGACAAGGCGCGCACGGGGACCGACATCGCCCGCGGCGGCGCGCTCCTGGACGACCTCAGGGCGGACGTCCGCGGCGGAACGCTGCCCCAGGTGTCCTGGATCGTCGCCCCGGAGGCGTACGGCGAACACCCCAACTGGCCCGCAAACTACGGCGCCTGGTACATCGCGCAGGTGCTGGACGCGCTCACTGCCGACCCCGAGGTGTGGGGGAGGACCGCGCTGTTCGTCACCTATGACGAGAACGACGGCTTCTTCGACCACGTGGTGCCGCCGTTCGTGCCCTCGGGGCCCGCGCAGGGGCTGTCCACCGTGGACACCACCGCGGACTACTTCCCCGGAGACCTGCGGTACGCCGCCGGTCCCTACGGGCTCGGCCAGCGCGTGCCGATGCTCGTCCTCTCCCCCTGGAGCACCGGGGGGTACGCGTGCTCGGAGGTGTTCGACCACACCTCGGTCATCCGGTTCATGGAGCGGCGCTTCGGAGTGCGCGAGCCGAACATCTCGCCGTGGCGGCGGGCCGTGTGCGGCGATCTCACCTCGGCCTTCGACTTCCGCCGCCGGGACGCCTCGGCCCTACGGCTGCCGTCGACCGAGGCGTACCGGCCGCCGGACCGCGACCGGCATCCGGACTACGTGCCCGCGCCGCCGGCCACCGGGAGAGTGCCGGGGCAGGAGAAGGGGACCCGCCCCGTCCGGCCGCTGCCCTACGCGCCGTTCGTCGACGGGTCCGCCGATCCGGCGACCGGGAGGTACCGCCTCGTCCTCGGCGGCGGCCCCGACGCCGGGGCGCACTTCCTGGTGACCTCGGCCAACCGGACCGACGGCCCGTGGACCTACACGACGGCGGCCGGCACCTCCCTCGCGGACCGGTGGAACACCCTGTACTCCGGTGGCGTGACCGATCTGACCGTGCACGGACCGCAGGGGTTCCTTCGTGCCTTCCGGGCGGCCGGCCGGGCGGCGGGGCCGGAGGTCACCGCCCGGCACAACGCCTCCACCGGCGGGCTCGACCTGGTCCTCTCCAACGGCGGGACGGCGACCGTGCGGCTCACCCTGCGGCACGCGGCCGCGTACAGGGGAGGGACGCGGACCATCGCCGTGCGCCCCGGCGCCACCGTCAAGCACTCCCTGGATCTGCGGGGGAGCGGAAGCTGGTACGACGTCACGGTCGTCGCCGACACCGATGCCGTCTTCCTGCGGCGCCTCGCCGGTCATGTGGAGACCGGCAGGGCCGGCGTCAGCGACCCGGGCCTGATCACCGAGGCCCGTCAAGAGGCCCTGAGCGGTGCGGAGTCGGAGTGAGCGACGCTCGGTGACCGGGGGTGGCGGTGTGCGGCGCGCGTCCGCCCCCCGAGGGGTGAGGCGTACCGACGGGGCGTCAAATGATCGCTATTGAAGCCAAGTTGCCTCGATGTAGCGCCGATGCATTCCGCCCAAGGAAGGAAAATGATCGGAGTTGATAGCTCCGACGTCACACAAAATCCTTATAGTGAACGTGCGTTGAGCGCATGATCTTGACGCGTGCAGCCGTCGCCTCAGGAGTCAGGACCCATGTCGCGCCCTTCTTCCGCCGAGTCCGCGCCGGTCTCCCCTCCTCCCGGCTGCCCGGCGCACGCCGGTGCCGTACCGCTGTCGGGGCCCGGGTTCCTGACGGAGCCGCAGACCGTGTACCGGGCCATGCGCCGGGAGCACGGGCCGGTCGTGCCGGTGGAGCTGCCGGGCGGGTTTCCGGCGTGGCTGGTCATCGGGTACCGGGAGCTCCACCACGTCACGAGCGACGGGGAGCTGTTCCCCCGGGACGTGGGCCTGTGGAACCAGTGGCCGCACATCCCCGAGGACTGGCCGCTGCTGCCGATGGTGGGCCGGCCCATGCCGTCGATCTACTTCAGCGCGGGCGAGGAGCACCGCCGGCACGTCCGCATGGTCGGGCCCGCGCTGGAGGCTGCCGACCCGTTCGAGATCCGCAGCCACTGCGAGCAGCTCGCCGACCGGCTCGTCGACGCCGTGTGCAGCCGGGGCACGGCCGACCTCGTCGCGGACTTCTGCGAACCGCTGCCCGTGCTCGTCCTCGCCCGGCTGGTCGGCTTCCCGGACGACGAGGGGGCGGACATCGCCCAGGTCCTCAAGGACCTCGCCGACGGCGGGCCCCAGGCGCAGAGCGCGCACATGCGGTTCGGGGAGCACATGGCCCGGCTGGTCGCCACCAAGCGGGCCGTGCCCGGGGACGACGTGACCTCGCGGATGCTCGCGTTCCCGGAGGTGTTCACGGACGAGGAGTACATGCTCGACCTGATGGCCATCACGGCCGCCGGGCACCTCACCACCGCCGACTGGATCAGCAACTCGGTCCGGCTGATGCTCACCGAGGACGAGTTCGCCGACTCCATGGCCCGCGGCCGGCGCAGCATCGGCGAAGCCATGAACGAGGTGCTGTGGGAGGACACCCCCACCCAGATCCTCGCCGGCCGCTGGGCCTCCCGCGACACCCAGCTCGGCGGACAGCGGATCAAGGCCGGGGACATGCTGCTCCTCGGGCTCGGCGCCGCCAACACCGATCCGCTGATCCGGCAGGGCCTCTCCGCGGGCTCCTCCGCGCAGGGCGGCAACGGCGCCCATCTGGCCTTCAGCCACGGCGAGTACCGGTGCCCGTTCCCCGCCCAGGAGATCGCCGAGATCATCGCGCGGACCGGCATCGAGGTGCTGCTCGACCGGCTGCCCGACCTCGCGCTCGACGTCCCCGTCGAGGAACTCGTCCGCCGGCCCTCCGCCTTTCTCCGCGGCACGACCTCGCTCCCCGTCCGGTTCACCCCCGTTCGTACGACAGGAGACCTCCCGTGAACTGCCCCCACGCCGCCCAGGCCGCGGCCCAGCGCAGCGCGACCGTCGTCATCGACCCGATGGTCCAGGACCTGGACGGTGAGACGGCGCGGCTGCGGGAGTCCGGACGACTGGCCCCGATCGAACTGCTCGGCGTACCGGCCTGGGCGCTCACCCGGCACGCGGACGCCCGGCAGCTCCTGGTCGACCCCCGGCTGGTCAAGGACATCAACGCCTGGAACCTGTGGCAGAGCGGCGAGGTGACACGTGACTGGCCGCTCATCGGGATGATCGACGCCGGGCGCTCCATGTTCACGGTCGACGGCGCCGAGCACCGCCGGCTGCGGACCAAGACCTCCCAGGCGCTCACGCCCCGCCGGCTGGAGGCGATCCGGCCCGACATCGAGAAGTTCACCGGGGAGCTGCTCGACGCCCTGGAGGAGGGCGGCCGGGACGGGGCCGTCGTCGACCTCAAGTCCGTGTTCGCCCAGCCGCTGCCCATGCGCGTCGTCGGCATGCTGATGGGCGTCGACCCCGCCGAGAACGCCATGCTGACCCGTCAGTACAAGGCGTTCTTCTCCATGCTCACCCCGCAGGAGGAGCGCCTCGCCCTCCTCGCCGACCTGGACGTCTTCTACGCCGGTCTCGTACGCGAGAAGACCGCGCACCCCACCGACGACCTGACCTCCGCGCTGATCCTCGCGGACGAGGGCGGCGAACCGCTCACCGAGGAAGAGGTCATCGGCAACCTCAAGGCCATGGTCGCCGCCGGGCACGAGACCACGATCGGGCTCATCCTCAACGCCGTGCGCGCGCTGCTCTCCCACCCCGGCCAGTTGCGCATGGTCCTCGACGGGGAGGTCTCCTGGGAGACGGTCATCGAGGAGACCCTGCGCTGGGACACCCCGACCACCCACCTGCTCATGCGGTTCGCCACCGAGGACATCCAGGTCGGCGACGCCACCATCGCCAAGGGCGAGGGCGTGGTCATCTCCTACCGGGTCATCGGCCGCGACCCCGAGCAGCACGGCCCCGACGCCGAGGAGTTCGACATCACCCGGGCCACCCCCATCCGGCACATGACGTTCGGCCACGGACCGCACATCTGCCCCGGCGCCGCGCTCTCCCGCGTCGAGGCCGGCATCGCCCTGCCGGCCCTCTTCGCCCGCTTCCCCCGGCTGCGCCTCGCCATCGCGGACGACGAACTGCGCAAGCTCCCCGTGATGACGCAGAACGACATGGAGTCCTTCCCCGTCCTGCTCGGCAACTGACGGAGAACGGGGGAGATCCAGCAGCATCCGGCGTGGTCGAAGGGGCGTTCCGGTGAAGATCCGTTTCGGAGTGGGGCTCGGTGACGGAACGCCCCTGTCGGAGTTCGGCCGGATCGTGGACCGCCTCGAAAGCGGCGGCGTCGACTCGCTCTGGCTCTCCGAACAGATCAGCTCCGACGCCGTCGACCCGTTCGTCGGCATGGCGTACGCCCTGTCCCGGACCCGGCGGCTGAAGGTGGGGACCTCGGTCGCGGTGCTGCCCGGCCGGCACCCCGTCCTGGTCGCCAAGCAACTGGCCTCGCTGGCCGCCCTCGCGCCCCGGCGGGCCCTGCCGGTCTTCGGACTGCGGCCCGCGCGGCCGGGGGAGCGCGAGCTGTTCCCCGCGCCCGAGGGGCGGCGCGGGGAGCTGTTCGACGAGTCGATGGCGCTGCTGCGGGCCGCCCTCGACGGCGGCGGTGCCCCGTTCACGGGGGAGCTGCTGAGCGTCGCCTCGCCCCGCGTCGGGCCCGTGCCCGCCCGCATCCCGGACCTCTGGCTCGGCGGCAGCGCCCCGGCCGGGCTGCGCCGGGTCGGGCGGTACGGGGACGGCTGGCTCGGCTCCTTCCTGACCCCTGCGGCGGCCGGGCGCGCCGTCGAGACGATCCGGGCCGCGGCGGCCGAGGCCGGGCGGGCGATCGACGAGGACCACTACGGGATCAGCCTGGTCGTCGCCGAGGACGGCGTCCCGGACGCGCTCGGCGCGGCCCTGCGCCGGGGCGCGCCCGGGGCCGACCCGCGGGAGCTGGTCGCCACCGACTGGCCCCGGCTGCACCGGCTGATCGACGCCCATCTCGCTGCCGGCATCAGCAAGTTCGTGATCCACCACGCCGGGACCGGGCCGCTGGACGCTTTCCTCGACCGCTTCGAGAGGGAACTGCCGCCCCGGCAGAACTGACCTCGGCCGCCCAGCAGAACCGACCTCGGCGGGGGCGGCGGACCGGGGCACGTTCGAGGCGGTCGGGCGGGCGTTTCCGGGCCCGCCCGACCAGGCCACTCCGAGGCGGCCGACCGGGCCGGTCCGAGGCGCCCGGTCAGGCCACTCCCGGGCCGGTCACACCTCGGGGATCTCCAGACCCTGCTCCTCGGCCAACAGCAGCGCCCGCTCGATCAGCGTCTCCACGATCCTCGACTCCGGCACCGTCGCCACGACCTCGCCCTTCACGAAGATCTGGCCCTTGCCGTTGCCCGAGGCCACACCGAGGTCCGCCTCCCGGGCCTCGCCGGGACCGTTCACCACACAGCCCATCACCGCCACGCGGAGCGGGAGCCGGAGTCCGTCCAGCGCGGCGGTCACCTCGTCGGCCAGCTTGTAGACGTCCACCTGGGCCCGCCCGCAGGACGGGCAGGACACGATCTCCAGACCGCGTTCGCGCAGCCCCAGCGCGCCGAGGATCTGGATGCCGACCTTGACCTCCTCGGCGGGCGGGGCGGACAGCGAGACCCGGATCGTGTCGCCGATGCCCTCGCTGAGCAACGCGCCGAACGCGACGGCGGACTTGATGGTGCCCTGGAACGCGGGACCCGCCTCGGTGACGCCCAGGTGGAGCGGATAATCGCTCCGGGCGGCGAGCAGGCGGTAGGCGTTGACCATGACGACCGGGTCGTTGTGCTTGACCGAGATCTTGATGTCCCGGAACCCGTGCTCCTCGAAGAGCGACGCCTCCCACAGCGCCGACTCCACCAGCGCCTCGGGCGTCGCCCGGCCGTACTTCTTCAGCAGCCGGGCGTCCAGCGATCCGGCGTTCACCCCGATCCGGATCGGCGTCCCGGCGTCCTTCGCCGCCCGCGCGATCTCCTTCACCTTGTCGTCGAACTTCCGGATGTTGCCCGGGTTGACGCGGACGGCCGCGCAGCCGGCGTCGATCGCGGCGAACACGTACTTCGGCTGGAAGTGGATGTCCGCGATCACCGGGATCTGCGACTTGCGCGCGATGGTGGCGAGCGCGTCCGCGTCGTCCTGCGAGGGGCAGGCCACCCGCACGATCTGGCAGCCGGCGGCCGTCAGTTCGGCGATCTGCCGGAGCGTGGCCTCCACATCGGCCGTCACGGTCGTCGTCATCGACTGCACGGACACCGGGGCGTCACCCCCCACCTCGACCGCGCCGACCCGGATCTTCCGGGAGGCGCGGCGGGCGGCCAGCGGGCGGGCGGGCGGCGCGGGCATGTTCAGGGCTACGGCGGTCATCGCGTACGGACTCCTTCGGCCGGCACCGGCGCCGCCGCGCCCACGGGGCGCGAGCACGGGCGCAGATGCGCGAGTTCGGTGGTCACGGAGTCGGCCAGGGCCTCGGCGGTCAGCCCCAGCTCCTCCAGGATGTCGGCGCGGGAGGCGTGCTCCAGGAAACGGGCCGGGATGCCGAAGGACCGCAGCGGTACGTCGGCACGGGCCTCGCGCAGCGCCTGGCCCAGGGCCGAACCGAAGCCCCCGGCCAGGCTGTTGTCCTCCACGGTGACGACGAGCCGGTGCCGGGCCGCGAGCGCGACCAGCTCCGGGTCCACCGGCTTGGCCCAGCGTGGATCGACGACCGTGACCCCCGGCGGCTCCACGCCGAGCGCCAGCCGCTCCGCCGCCCCGACCGCCGTCCTCGCCATCGGCCCCACCCCCACCAGCAGCACCTCGGCCGGGCGGGGCCCCACCCTGGCCAGCACATCCGCGACGCCCACCCGCTCCAGCGCCGGCAGGTCCCCGGGCACCGCGCCCTTCGGGAAGCGGACCACGGTCGGCGCGTCGTCCACCGCCACCGCCTCCCGCAGCTCCTCGCGCAGCGTCGCCCCGTCCCGGGGCGCGGCGATCCGCAGCCCCGGCACCACCTGGAGCACCGACAGGTCCCACATGCCGTGGTGACTGGCCCCGTCCTCGCCCGTCACCCCCGCCCGGTCCAGGACCAGGGTCAGCCCCGTACGGTGCAGCGCCGCGTCCATCAACACCTGGTCGAACGCCCGGTTGAGGAAGGTGGCGTACACCGCGACCACCGGGTGCAGCCCGCCCAGGCTCATCCCCGTCGCCGCCGTCACCGCGTGCTGTTCGGCGATCCCCACGTCGTAGACCCGGTCGGGGAACGCCTCCGCGAAGCCGTCCAGGCCCACCGGACCGCGCATCGCGGCGGTGATCGCCACCAGGTCCGCGCGCTCGTGCCCGAGCGCCACCAGCTCCCGGGCGAAGACCCCGGTCCACGACGGCGGCGAGGGCTTCAGCGGCCGGCCCGTCGCGGGGTCGACCACCCCGATGCCGTGGAAGCGGTCGGCCTCGTGCTCCTCGGCCGGTGGATGGCCCGCCCCCTTGCGGGTGAGGCAGTGCACGATCACCGGACGGTCGTACTCCCGGGCCTGCCGCAGCGCCGCCCGCAGCGCCGGGACGCTGTGCCCGTCCACCGGTCCGAGGTACTTCAGGCCCAGATCACCGAAGAGGGCCTGCGGCACGGTGAGGTCCTTGAGCCCCGACTTCACCCCGTGCAGCCCCCGGTAGACCGCCTCGCCGACCACCGGGATCGCCCGCGCGGCCCGCTTGCCGGTCGCCAGCAGCCGTTCGTACTCCGCCGCCGTCCGCAGCCGCCCCAGATGCTCGGCGAGACCGCCGACCGTCGGGGCGTACGAGCGGCCGTTGTCGTTGACGACCACGACGACGTTGCGCCGGCCGCGCGCCGCGATGTTGTTCAGCGCCTCCCAGGCCATCCCGCCGGTCAGCGCGCCGTCCCCGATCACCGCGACCACCTGGCGGTCCTCCTCACCGGCCAGCGCGTACGACTCCGCCAGCCCGTAGGCGTAACTGAGCGACGTCGAGGCGTGCGAGTTCTCGATCACGTCGTGCGGGGACTCGGCGCGCGACGGATAGCCGGACAGGCCGCCCCGGCGGCGCAGGGTGTCCAGCAGCCCGGCCCGGCCGGTCAGCATCTTGTGGACGTAGGCCTGGTGACCGGTGTCGAACAGGATGCGGTCGCGCGGCGAGTCGAACTCGGCGTGCAGCGCGATCGTCAGCTCCACCACCCCGAGGTTGGGACCCAGATGGCCGCCGGTCCGCGACACCTGGCTGATCAGCCGCTCCCTGATCTCCCCGGCCAGACACCGCAGTCGGGACGCGTCCAGGGCACGGAGATCGGACGGATTGCGCAAGGACTCCAGTACGGACATCGACCGCTCCTTCGGTACGAGGCGTCGCCCCATACAAGGCGCTCGTCCGGGATCCGCCCAGTCGGCCGTTCCGTGCAGCGGAACACGGGGCTGCGCCCGAATCGGGGCCGCTCCTACGGTTGATCCGTTCCCGGGGCGACGAGCCCCCGGCCGGTGGACGCACCCGTCCGTCGCGTGGCACGGCGAGAGGCGGAGCGCATGGTGGAGCAAACCGGTCCGGCGACCCTCACCGTGCCCCTCGCGGCCGCGCCCCTGGTCACCGGGGCGCTGCTGCGGGAGGGCCTGACCGTCCGGGAGGGCGCCCCGCACCGTCCCGGCACCGTCGCCCTGGAGTTGCGCGACGGGGGGAGCGAGGCCCGCTTCACCGCCCTGCCGGACGCCGCCGCCCCGTTCGCCGCCGTCCGCGACGCCTGGCGGGCCGCCCTCGGCCCCCGGACCGTCCTCCTCGCCGAACCCCGCTCCTTCTGCGCGGGCGTCGACCGGGCCGTCGAGATCGTGGAGGAGGCCCTGCGCCGCCACCCGCACCCCGTCTACGTACGCAAGCAGATCGTCCACAACACCCATGTGGTGCGCGACCTCGCCGGGCGGGGCGCCGTCTTCGTCGACGAACTCGACGAGGTCCCGGCCGGGGCCACCGTGGTCTTCTCCGCCCACGGTGTGGCCCCCGCCGTCCGCGCCGACGCCGCCCGGCGCGGGCTGCGCGTCCTGGACGCCACCTGCCCCCTGGTCACCAAGGTGCACAGCGAGGTCCGCCGCTACGCCCGCCGGGGCGACCGGGTCTTCCTCATCGGCCACGCCGGCCACGAGGAGAGCGAGGGCACCCTCGGCGAGGCCCCCGACCGCACCACCCTGGTGCAGAGCGTCGAGGACGTCGCCGCCCTCGGTGACGTGGAGCCCGGCACCCGGGTCTCCTACGCCCTCCAGACCACCCTCGCCGTCGACGAGGCAGCCGAGGTCGTCCGCGCGCTCCAGGAGCGGTTCCCCGGCATCCAGGGCCCCGGTTCCGACGACATCTGCTACGCCACCACCAACCGGCAGGCCGCCGTCCGCGCCGTCGCGGATGCCTGTGCCCTGGTCCTCGTCGTCGGCTCCCGCAACTCCTCGAACTCGGTGCGGCTGGTCGAGGTCGCCGAACGGGCCGGCGCTCGCGCCCGGCTCGTCGAGGACGTCGGAGAGGTCCGGCTCACCGATCTGCGGGACGTCACCGCCATCGGTCTCACCGCGGGCGCCTCCGCCGCCCCCGCGCTCGTGGACGAGATCGTCCGGGCGCTGCGCGGGCTCGGCCCCGTCACCACGTCCGTGCGCCGCGTGGCCCAGGAAACAGTCACCTTCTCGCTGCCCAAGGAGCTCTCCCGATGACGGTCACCGCGCCGCAGCCCACCGCCGTCCCCCCGGCCCCCGGCCGCCTCCCCCTCTTCGGCCACGTCCACCGGCTCCTGACCCGGCCCCGCGAGTTCTTCAACTCCCTGCGCGGCAGCGGCGACATCGTCACCATCGGCCTCGGCCCGGCCCGTGCCTACGTCATCAACGACCCCGCCCTCGTGCACCGCATCCTCACCAAGGACGTCCGCAAGCTCGACAAGGGCGTCGCCTACGAGAAGTCCGCGCCCTTCCTCGGCGACGGGCTGCTGAACTCCTCCGAGCCCACCCACATGGCGCACCGCAGACTCGTGCAGCCCGCCTTCCACCACCACCGCATCTCCGAGTACGCCCACCACATGCGCGAGGCCGCCGACGAGGTCGTCTCCCGCTGGCGGGACGGGCAGCGCCTGGAACTCGACCAGGAGATCCACTCGTTCGCCGTCACCGTCGTCTGCCGGGCGCTGTTCTCCTCCGAACTCGGGGACAAGGTCGCGGACGAGGTCGAGGCATCCCTGCCCGTCCTCCTCAAGGGCGTCACCCGCCGCATCGCCTTCCCCGTCGGCTGGCTGGAGAAGCTCCCCACCCCGTCCAACCGCCGTTTCGAGCAGGCCCGCAAGCGGCTGGGCGACACCCTCGGCGGCGTCATCCGCGAATACCAGCGGCGCGGCGGCGACGACGCCGACCTGATGGCGCTGCTGCTCTCCGCCCGGGGCGAGGAGGGCCGGCCCGGACTCAGCGACCAGCAGATCCACGACGAGGCCATGGCCCTGTTCCTCGGTGGCGTCGAGACCGCCCGCGACGTCCTCAGCTGGACCTGCCACCTGCTCTCCGAACACCCCGACGTCCAGCGGAAACTGGCCGAGGAGGTCGACGGCGTCCTCGGCGGCGGCCGGCTCCTCGACCACGAGGCCGTGACGCTCCTGCCGTACACCCGGCAGATCATCACCGAGGCCATGCGGCTCTACCCGCCGGCCTGGCTGCTCACCCGCCGCACCATCACCGACCTCGATCTCGCCGGCCACCGCATCCCGCCCGGCCGTAACGTCCTGTTCTCCCTGTACGCCATCCAGCGCGACCCCTCCGTGTACACCCGCCCCGACGCCTTCGAACCGGAGCGCTGGGCCGGCCGGGCGGGCGGCGACCTGCCCCGCACCTCCTACCTGCCCTTCGGCGCGGGGAACCGGGGCTGCATCGGGGAGCCCTTCGCCTGGGAGGAGATGGTCATCTTCCTCGCCACCGCGGCCCGGCGCTGGACGCTGGAGGCCGCCCCCGGCGAGCGGATACGTCCCGTCCGCTCGCCCATGCTCCAGCCCAAGAGGCTGCCGATGATCGTGCGGGCCCGAGCCGACCGGCCCTGAGGCCCGCCGTCCCCCGACACACGTACCACTGGAGTTGTGTTGTCCGCTTCCGCTTCCGCCCAGACCAACGCCGAGAAGCCGGCCGCCGCCGGTGACGAACGGAAGGGCCGTCACCTCGGCGTCGTCCTGACGCTCCTGGTGACCTGCTACCTCATGATCACCGTGGACAACACGGTGATGACGATCGCGCTCCCCGACATCCGCGGCGATCTCGACTTCTCGCCCACCGGCCTCGCCTGGGTGCAGAGTTCCTACACCCTCACCTTCGGCGGGCTGCTGCTCCTGGGCGGCCGCACCGGGGACGTGCTCGGGCACCGCCGCACCTTCGTGTGGGGCGTGGCGCTGTTCACGCTCTGCTCGCTCGCCGGCGGTCTTGCCACCGAACCCTGGATGCTCCTGACCGCGCGCACCCTCCAGGGCATCGGTGCCGCGTTCGCCTCGCCCGGGGCCATGTCGCTGCTGATCACCAACTTCGAGGAGGGACCGCGCCGCAACCGGGCGCTGGCCGTCTACTCCACCCTCGCCGGACTCGGCATGGCCACCGGCATGATCCTCGGCGGGGTGCTCACCGAGTACGCCTCCTGGCGCTGGGTCCTCTTCGTCAACGTGCCCTTCGGCATCGCCGTCGCCGTGCTCACCCCGCGCTTCGTCGCCGACTCGAAGCGCCACCCGGGCCGCCTGGACCTCCTCGGCGCGATCACCGCGACCGGCGGCATGGCCGCCCTCGTGTACGGGGTGATCCGGGCCTCGTCCGACGGCTGGGGCGATCCGCTCACCCTGGGCTCGTTCGCCGCGGCCGTGGTGCTGCTCGCCGTGTTCCTCACCGTCCAGGTGCGCGTCGAGACCCCCGTGGTGCCGCTCGGCCTGTTCGCCAGCCGCAACCGGGCCGCCGGCTATGTGACGATCTTCCTGACCATGGCCACGCTGTTCAGCGCGCTGTTCTTCCTCTCCCAGTTCCTCCAGGGCCCGCTGGGCTTCTCCCCGGTCAGGGCCGGACTCGCCTTCCTCCCGATGGCGCTGGGCATGTTCGGCATGTCCCGGCTCACCCCGAAGCTGCTGCCGCGCCTCGGCGCCCGGCCGCTCATCGTCTCCGGGATCACCCTGGTCGTGGCCGGTGCGGTCTGGCTGTCGCGGCTGGAGGCGACCACCGCGTACGCCCCGCATCTGGCCGGCCCCATGGTGCTGCTCGGCATCGGCATCGGCGCCTTCCTGATGCCGCTCAACTCCCTGATCCTGTCCGGGGTCGCCCCGCAGCAGGCCGGAGCCGCCGCGGGCGTCATGCAGACCATGCAGCAGGTCGGCGGCTCGCTCGGGCTCGCGGTGCTGGTCACCGTGTACGGCACGACGCTCGCGCACTCCGGTGCCCCCGCGGAGGAGGCCGTCGCCCACAGCATGGCCAACGCCTTCATCGGCGCGACGGTCTTCTCCGCCCTCGCGCTCGTCCTGGTCTCGGTCGCCATCCGGGTCGCCGCCCCCGCCGCCGTCCCGGCCGCACGGGCCGCCGGCACCCCGAAGGACCGGGACTGACCTCCCGAGAACGAGGAAGACTCCGGTGGGCGGGGCGGCGCCCCGCCCACCGGAGACTTCACCAGACGTGCCCGTCGGGCGCGGAGGCCAGGGCCCGGGAAGCGGCGTGGGCGACATGACGCAGCTGTCGGGTCGCCTCCGCCGGGTCCAGCCGGTGCGCGGGGCCGCTCACCGAGACCGCCGCCGCCAGGGTCCGCCCCCGGCCCCACACCGGTGCCGCCAGGCACATCACCTGCGGCCGGAACTCGCCCCGGTCCACGGCGAAGCCCCGGCTGCGCACCACCTCCAGCTCCCGCTGGAGCGCCGCGCCACCGGTCAGGGTCCGGGCCGTGTGCGCGGTGAGCCGGGTCGTCAGCCACTCCTCGCGCAGCACGTCGTCGGCGAAGGCGAGCAGCACCTTGCCCATCGCGGTGCCGTGCGCGGGCAGGATGCTGCCCACCCGGACGGGCAGCGCGGCGCTGCGCACCCCGTGCAGCCGCTCCAGGCAGAGCACGCCCTGGTCGCGCAGCACCCCGAGGTGGACGGCCTCGTCGGTCTGCCGGTAGAGGTCGCAGAGATAGGGCAGCAGCCGGTCGCGCAGCTGGGTGGTCCGCATGCACGGCGTCTCGCGGACCAGGTCGATGATGCGGCGGCCCAGCCCGTACCCGGCCGGGCGGTGCTCCGCCAGGCCGAGTTCGGTGAGCAGGCCGAGGATCCGGTGGACGGTCGTCTTGGGCAGGCCGATGCGCCGGGCGACCTCGGAGACGCCGATCGCGTTGCCGTCCCCGGGCAGGATGTCCAGGATCAGCAGCGACTTCTCCACCGCCCCGGGCGGTGTACGGCGCTCCTCGGCCGCCGCGCCGACGGCGGTGCGGATGGCGGCGCGCGTCTCGTCGGCCGGGCCGGAACCGGGTCCGGGTCCGGCGGGCACCGGCTCCGGCCGGCCCGCCGCCGTCCCCGGCCGGTGCGCGGCGGGCGCGCGGGTGTCGCAGGCGGTGGTCATGCGAAGGTCCCCGTCATGTCGTCCATGCTCCTGGTTCGGCGTCCGTAGGGCGGCGGGACTCAAGCCCCTTCCGAACGGTGCAGGAAGTGAACGGAAAGAGCCAGCACCGCACGTGACTGTTCATCAACCTGCAAGAAGGGGTGCGGTATTCCCGGGCGTCACCGGACCGCACGGGCCCGGGACGGCAGCGGCAGACCGTAGTGCTCGCGCAGCGTCGTGCCCCGGTACTCCGAGCGGAAGATCCCCCGCCGCCGCAGGATCGGCACCACCTCGTCGACCAGCACCGGCAGCCCGTCCGCGAGGACGTCCGGCATCAGGTTGAACCCGTCCACGGCCCCCGACTCGAACCAGGACTGGATGGTGTCGGCCACCTGCTCCGGCGTCCCCACCGAGAGCAGATACCCGGCCCCCAGCCCCCGGCTCAGCAGCTCCCGGACCGTCAGCCCCTCGGCCGCCAGCCGCCGGGCGTGCGGATCGGTGGACCAGTTGGCCCCCGGGGCGGACGGCGGCGCGTTCAGCAGCTCCACCGGGACCGGACGGTCCAGCGACAGCGCCTCGGCCGGAACGCCCAGCAGCCCCGCCAGGCTCCGGATCGCCGCCGTACGGTCCGTCAGCTCCTCCAGCCGGTCGCGGCGCTCCCACGCCTCCCGCTCGGTGGAGCCGACCGTCGTCCGCAACCCCGGCAGGATCCGCAGCGCCGCCGGGTCCCGGCCGTACGCGGCCGCCCTGCGCCGCAGGTCCTCCGCCAGCTCATGGGCGCCGGCCAGGTCCGCGGGCGCGGAGAACACCGCGTCGGCCACCCGCCCCGCCAGGTCCCGCCCCTCCCCGTGGCCGCCCGCCTGGAAGATCACCGGATGGCCCTGGGGCGAGGACGGCAGCGTCAGCGCGCCGCCCACGGTGAAGTGCGCCCCCTTGTGGTCGACCGGCCGGATCCGCCCGGCGTCCGCGAACTCCCCGGTCTTCTTGTCGGCGATCACCGCGTCCGGGTCCCAGCTGTTCCACAGCGCCCGCACGACGTCGATGAACTCGTTGCCCCGGGCGTACCGCTCCTCGCGCGTGGGCTCGGCGGCGCCGAAGTTCCGCGCCGAGTTGGCGTTGTACGTGGTGACCGCGTTCCACGCGACGCGCCCGCCGCTGATCAGATCGACGCCGAGGAAGCGGCGGGCGATGTTGTACGGCTCGTTGTACGTGGTCGAGGCGGTGCCGATCAGCCCGATCCGCTCGGTGGCGCGGGCGATGGCCGTGAGCAGCAGCGTGGGCTCCAGACCGTTGTACGGCGGGCCGACCGCCAGGTCCTGGACGAGCCCGGGGGAGTCGGCGAGGAACACCGCGTCCAGCAGGCCGCGTTCGGCGGTCCGGGCGGCGTCGACGTACGCGTCGATGTCCAGGAACGACAGCGGGTCGGCGGCGTCCCACCGCCAGGCGGCGGGATGCAGACCGAGACCGCCGAGGAGGTTGACGTTGAGGTGCAGTTCGCGGGTCGGGGGCAGCGGGGTCATGGGAGTCCTCGTCTCGTACGGCGGGGGGCGCGGCGCGGGGGCCGGCGGGGGAGGTGGTTCAGCCGAGCCAGGCGCCGGAGAAGCGCGGCCGCGACAGGGCGTCGAACGTCACCCCGTGGACCTTCGGGGACAGTCCGAGCACGGTGGACGATTCGTAGAGCGGCAGCCCGTAGCCCTCGTCCACGATCAGCTTCTGGGCCGTCGCCACCAGCCGGGCGCGGGCGGCCGGATCGGCCTCGGCGGCCTGGGCGTGCAGCGCGGTCAGCAGCGGCCCGGGGCGCAGCCGCACCGCGTCGAGGCCCTCGGCGGTGTAGTAGTTGCGCAGGATGTCGGGGTCGGCCGTGGAGGCGTTGCCGAGGATCAGGTCGTAGTCGCCCGCCTTGAACGTCGCCAGCGCCTTCGCGATCGGCACCGGCTTCAGGGTGAGTCCCACCCCGACGGCCTTGAACTGCTGCTGGACCAGTTCCAGAGCGGTCTGTACGGTGCCGGGCCCGCCGAACCAGACGGTGACCAGGTTCAGCCGCTCCCCGTCGCGGGTGCGGATGCCGTCCGGGCCGGGCTTCCACCCGGCCCCGTCGAGCAGCTTCCGGGCGCCGGCCGGGTCCGTGGCGAGCCGGGCGGAGAGATCGGTGTACGCGGGCGTGGTGGAGGCCAGCACGCTGCTCGCCGGCCGGTAGCCGGAGCTGAGCACCGTGTCCACGATCTCCTTGCGGTCCAGGGCCTTCTGGAGGGCGCGCCGCACCGCCGCGTCCCGGGTTGCGGGGCGGGAGGCGTTGACGTTGAGGCCGTAGACGAGCCCCGGGCTGGGGCGGGTGTTCAGGCCGAAGCCGGAGGACTTCAGGGTCCGCTCGTCCTGCGGCGACACGGCGCCCGTCGCGTCGAACTCCCCGGAGCGCAGCCCGCCCGCGCGCACCCCCTCCTCCGGGACGATCCGGATCACCAGCCCGGAGAGGTACGGCGCCGCCTTCCCGCCGGAGCGCGCCGAGCCCCAGGCGTACCCCTCGCGGGCCCGCTCGCGCACCTGCTGGTTGCGGGTGAACCGGGTGAGCGTGAACGGGCCGGAGCCCACGACGCCCCGGGTGCAGCGCTCGCCCGGTGACCGGCGCAGGCTGGCCGGGGCGACCACGCCCAGGCTGACCGTCGAGGTTGCCTGGAGGAACTTCACATTGGGCGCGGAGAACTCGATCCGCACGGTGTGCGCGTCCACCACCGTCGCCGAGCGGTACCCCGTCAGATACGTCCCGGCCTGCACGGCCCGCGCGCCCAGCGCGCGGAAGCCGTCGAAGTTGGCCTTCACCGCCGCCGCGTCCAGCGGGGTGCCGTCGCTGAAGGTCACCCCGGGGCGCAGCCGGAAGGTGTAGCGGGTGGCGTCCGGGGAGACCTCCCAGGAGGTGGCGAGCCAGGGGAGGATCTTCCCGGTCTTCGGGTCCTGGTCCGTCAGGGAGTCGACCAGGCCGCGGGCCGCGGTCAGTTCGTCGCCGTTGCCCGCCTGCTGCGGGTCGACGCACAGCACGTCCGTGCCGACGACATAGGTCAGGGTGCCCCCGGCCACGGGGGTCCCGGAGCCGGCCGCGGGCGCGGTGTCCGGGTCGGCGGAGCAGCCGGCGAGCAGCAGGGTGGCGGCGACGGCGGCGGCGGTGGCCGGCGCGAACGCGGTACGCATCGGGGTCTCTCTCTTTCAGGGGATCGTGCGGGTGGAGCCGGCCGGCCGGAGGGGCCGGACCGGGCTCAGTGGGTGCGGTGGACGACGAACTCGCCCAGATCCGCGAGCGCGGCGGCGGCCGGGGCGTCGGCCGACGCGCGGTGGATCAGCTGCCGGGCCCGGCACAGATGGCGTTCGGCGGAGTCGGCGGCCAGGGCCCGGCCGCCCGCCTCCTCGATGAGGTCGGCGGCCCCGCGCAGTGCCTCCTCGCCGCCGGAGCCCGGGTCCGCCAGCAGCGCGGCCAGCCGGCGGGCGGCCGGGGTGTCCTGGGCGAGCACGGAGACGATCGGCAGGGTCTTCTTGCCCTGCCGCAGATCGCTGTGGACCGGCTTCCCGGTGACCCCGGGGTCGCCCCAGATCCCGAGCAGATCGTCCACGGCCTGGAAGGCCAGGCCGAGGTGACGGCCCATCAGGGTCAGATCGGATACGGCGCCGGGCGCCGCCCCGCCCAGCAGCGCGCCCAGACCGGTCGCGCAGCCCAGCAGCGACCCCGTCTTGCGGCCCGCCATCGCGCTGTACTCCGCGACGGTGACGGCCCGGGGCCCGGTCCACGGCCGCAGCTCGAAGGAGACGTCCTCGGCCTGGCCGTTGACCAGCTCCACCAGCGCGCCGGACAGCGCCTTCATCGCCGCCGCCCCGCGCTCACCGCCGGCCGCCCGGGAGAGCACGTCCAGCGCCAGCGCCAGCAGCGCGTCGCCGGCGAGGACCGCCGTGCCGACGCCGTACGCCTTCCACACCGCCTCGCGGTGCCGGCGCTGTTCGTCGCCGTCGATGATGTCGTCGTGCACCAGCGAGAAGGTGTGCACCAGTTCGACGGCGAGGGCGCCCGGGACCGCCGACTCCGGGGCGGCGCCGACCGCCTGGGCGGTCAGCAGGGCGAGCGCCGGGCGCAGCCCCTTGCCGCTGCCGCCGCTGCGCGGGGTGCCGTCGGCGTCCCGCCAGCCGAGCGTGAACTCGACGGTGGTGCCGATCTCCGGCGGGAGCCTGCGCACGGTCTCCCGCAGCGCGGGGGCGACCAGCGCCCGGAAGTGCTCCAGGGTCGCCGGGACGTCCGTGGACCCGGGCGCGCCGGGGGCCGTCCGCACGGGCGCCCGGCCGGTCTGCTGTGTCATCGCAAGCTCTCCTGGCGTGAGGGGTCGGTGCCCGGAAGCGGCCTCGACGGCGGCTTCCGGGAGGGCCCGCCCGGTGGTCACCGGGCGCTCGACAGGGTGAGTCCGGCCGGACCGGCGACCCGGCCCCGCCGTTCGGGCAGCATCGGCAGCGGGCCCGTGCCCAGCGAGGCCCGGGGGACGGCGGTGCCGGCCCGGGTGCCGGGAACGGTCCGCAGCCGCCAGCGGGCCGCGATGCCCGCGAGCGTGATCGTGGTCTCGGCGGCACCCAGCGTGTCGCCGATGCACTTGCGACTGCCGCCGCCGAAGGGCAGGTTGAACCCGCGCGGCAGCCCCTCGGCCCGCTCCGGCAGCCAGCGGTCCGGGTCGAAGGTCTCCGGGTCGGCGTAGACCGCGGGGTTGTGTCCCAGGGCGTACGGGCTGTACAGCACGATGGTCCCCGGCTCCAGCCGGCGCCCCGCCAGTTCCGTCGGGCGGGTCGTGGCGCGGGTCAGCAGCCAGGCCGGCGGGTACATGCGCAGCGTCTCGGTGATGACCCGGCCGGTGTACGGCAGCCGGTGCAGATCGTCGAAGCCCGGGACCCGCCCGGCCAGCACGGTGTCCAGCTCCTCGTGCAGCCGCTCCTCGATGTGCGGATGGGTGGCCAGGGTGTGGAACGCCCAGGCCATCGTGTTGCCCGTGGTCTCGGTGCCGCCGATGAGCAGCGTCATGACCTGGTCGTGGATCTCCTCGTCGCTCAGCCCCTCGCCGGTCTCGTCGTCGCGGGTGTGCACGAGGATGGACATCAGGTCGCCGGTGTCCTCGGAGTCGGCGTTCCGGTACGCCTCGACGGTCTCCCGGATCAGTTGGCGCATCCGGACCCGCACCTGCTCGAAGTCCCGGTTGTGGGCGGTCGGCAGCTTCTCCTGGAGCCCGGTCGGGGCGATCATGCGCTTGTAGACGCCGCGCATGATGACCGGCATGCAGTACGCGACCTCGTCGATCGCCCGCCGGTCCGCGGTGGTGGCGAACATGGTGCGCGCGGTGATCTTGAGGGTGAGCCCGTGCATGGTGTCGCTGACGTCCAGCGGCTCACCGGGCTCCCACGACGCCAGCTCCGCCTCCAGCTCCTCGCCCATCAGCCCGATGTAGCCCGGCACCCGGCTCGGGTGGAACGCGGGCTGGAGCAGCCGCCGCTGGCGGCGGTGCGGCGCCCACTCGGAGCTGACCAGTCCGTTGCCGACGAGCAGCCGGGCCTTCTCGAAGAGCGGCCCGCCCTTGTCGTAGGTCCGCGAGTCGGTGAGGACCTGCTGGGCCAGTTCGGGGCTGTGCGCGAGGTACGCCTTCTTCGGGCCGAGCCGGATCTCGACCAGGTCCGCGTCCGTGGGCAGTCCGGCCAGGAACTCCAGGGGCCTGCGCCACAGCGGCAGGGCGTGCCCGAGCACCGGGACCGAGCCGGGGGCGGTGACCACCTTCCAGGGCCCGGTGCGCGCCTCGCCGCGCGAGCCCTGCGGGGCGCGCCGGGCCGGCCCGTCCGGTTCCTCGCCGGGCGCCGGACGCTCGGAGCCGGGCGAGACGATCGCCCGCAGCCGTGCGATGGCGGCCCGCTCCTCGTCGGTGGGGCGCGCGGAGGGCGCGGCCCCGCTCTCCTCCGGCACCTTCGCGTCGGCGTCGGCGTCGGTGTCGGTGTCGGTGTCGGCGTCGGGAGTGGGGGCGGGGGCGTCGGGGCCGGGGGCGTCGGCGGCGGGGGTGCGCGGCCGGTCGCGGAAGCGCGCGATGTCCGCGTCGAGGTCCACCCACCCCGAGGTGGTGCCGTCCCAGACCGACCCGTCCCCGAAGTAGCGGGGCGTCAGGTACTCGAACTCCTGGCTTCCGCCCATGAGATGGTCGAGCCCGCGCAGATAGCGCCGGACGTCCTCGCGCTCGCCCAGCTCCCCGGCGAGAAGGGCGTCGCGCGCCGCGATGTACGCCTTCTCGTGCTCCTCGACCAGACCGACGAGCCGGTCCACCGCCTGCTGGAGGCTCAGCCCCTCGCCCTCGGTGAGCACCCGGACCACCGTCATCTTGTCGTCCTGGGCGTGCTCCTTCCGCCAGGACAGCAGATCGTTGATGATGATCATCTGGCGGCGGCAGTGCAGATGGACCTCGGAGAGGCGCGGGATCAGCTCGGTCATGTCGACCTCGGCGCCGTACTCCGTCATCAGCTCGATGAAGTCGCAGCCGAAGCTGTCCAGCCGGACGGCGAGGCAGGTTTCGTAGTCGGGCACCCGGTCGTTCAGCTTGGCCTGGATCTCGGTCGCGCAGCCCCGCAGGAATGCCTCCAGGCTCGCCGCGAAGCGCCGGGTCTGCCCGGCGCTGAGCCCGGGACTGATCCGCCGCCAGAGGTCCTGGCCGGCCCGGCCGTACGGGAAGGCGGCGTCGGCGGCGACATCGGTGTCGAAGTCCCCCAGGATCCGGGCGAAGACGGCCCGCGCGGCCTCGGCGCTGGCCCCCAGGTCGCCCCGGTCGGAGACGAAGCTGTCGATCACCGTGACGTACTGGTACCAGTCCGCGATGTCGAGCGCCCGCTGGTCCGATGCCTCCGGAACGGTGAGGGGCCCGTAGATGCCGTTGCGCTGGCGCAGGAAGTACAGCAGCTCCGCCTCGCCGGCGAAGGTGTCGCCCAGGAAGCGGCGCACCCAGCCGTTGGAGGCGATCTCCAGCCGGGCGGCCTGGGGGTGGTAGACGTGAGGGAGGAGGCGGGGGAGTTCCGGCAGGAAGAACTCGGTTATCTCCGGATCGGATGACTCCGGCACAGTGAATCCTTTCTTCGGGTGCGTCGGACCGCACCGGTGGAACCACCGCGGGCAGGCGCCGACGGCGCCCGGGCGCGGGCAGGGCGGAACGGGGAACGGGGTGGGGGATCGCCGGACCTCCCCGGCGGCAACAGCGGCACCGGGGCGGCGGGAACGGCGGACGGGCCCCCGGGCGCGGCGCGGCCCGCGGGGGTGGCGCGCGGACGGACGGCGGGGGTGGCGGAGGCGGCCCCGGCATCGGGCCTTCGGGGTGCGGGGCGGTTCAGCGGTGGGCGCGACAGCGGCGACGGCGCGCGACGGCCGCCCGGCACGGGTTCTGACCGGTCGAGGAACGCGTCAGCATGATCCGAACTCCCCCTTCGCGGAACCTTCCGACGCCCCGGATGCTAGGTGCGGTGCTCGGCGGCTGTACACGCACCCGTACCGCTGTGCGGAACGGCCCGAGCGGAGCCCCTGCCCCCGCTTCCGGCGTCCGGGCGCGGCCGGAGCCGCTCCCGGCGATGTGCCCGGCCGTGCGGCGGGCATATCGTGGGCACAGCCGCGCCGCGGTCCGGGGGACGGATGCCGGACGACGGGCGGGACAGTCTCAATCGAAGCGCTTCGATAGTGGTCTGGACATGTTGTGCGGGGCGGGTCTAGTCTCGGATTTCCTCGCATGTCACAGACGGACGGGACGAAGTCGAAGCGCTTCGCCCCTTCTGACCGCAACCGCCGGAGCAGACCCGGTTTTTCCGTGCCGGGCCCGACGACGTCCCTGATGGAGAGCTGAATGGTCACCCTGGCCGAGGTCGCGCGGCACGCCGGAGTCTCCGCGAGCACGGTGAGCTACGTCCTCAGCGGGAAGCGGTCCATCTCCGTCTCCACCCGGGAGCGGGTCGAGTCGAGCATCAGGCAGCTCGGCTACCACCCGAACGCGGGCGCGCGCGCCCTGGCCAGCAGCCGGTCCAACATCATCGCGCTCATGGTGCCGCTGCGCACCGACATGTACGTCCCCGTGATGATGGAGATCGCCATCGCGGTCGCCACCACCGCCCGCATCCACGGCTACGACGTCCTGCTCCTCACCGGCGAGGAGGGCCCGGCCGCCGTGCGCCGCATCGCCGGCAGTTCGCTGGCCGACGCCATGATCCTGATGGACGTCGAACTCCACGACGAACGGCTGCCGCTGCTGCGCGAGACCGACCGCGCCGCCGTCCTCATCGGACTGCCCGCCGAGACCTCCGGACTGACCTGCGTGGACCTGGACTTCGAGGCCACCGGGGCGCTCTGCGTGGACCATCTGGCCGGGCTCGGCCACCGCGAGATCGCCGTCATCGGCGAGGCCGCCGCCGTCTACGAACGGCACACGGGCTTCGCCGAGCGCACCGTCGACGGGATACGGGCCAAGGCGCAGGAGACCGGGGTGCGCGTGCTGCACCGGCCCTGCGAGGGCGGCTACCCGGCGATGGCCCAGACCCTCTCCCGGATCTTCGACGAGCGCCCCGGCACCACCGGCTTCATCGTGCAGAACGAGTCCGCCGTCGAACCCCTGCTCAACCTCCTGCGCCAGCAGGGCCGGGCCGTTCCCGAGGACGTGTCCGTGGTGGCGATCTGCCCCGAACAGGTGGCGTCCCAGGCGTCGGTGCGGCTCACCTCCGTCGCCATCCCCGCGCAGGAGATGGGCCGCCGGTCCGTCGAGCAGGTGGTGGCCAAGCTCTCCGGCCGGGGGACCGACGAAGTCGAGCTGCTCGCACCGGAAATGACGGTCCGTGAGAGCACCGGTCCGGCGCCCGTGTGACGGACGACGACGCGCCCGTACGCCGAAGGAGCCGCCCCCTGGGAGGGGAGCGGCTCCTTCGGCGTACGGGCGGATCAGCCCCGGGGCTGCCGGGGCCCCAGCTCCAGGACGCGGTCCTCGCCCGCCGTGAGCCGCAGAGGGGCGGCCTCGGGGGATCCGGCGCGGACGAGGGCGAGGTGGCCGCCCGTGCGGACGTCGATCCGGGCGTCCCGGGTGGGGTGCAGCACCGCCGTCGCGGTGCCGTCGGACCGCCACCGCAGATCGACCGCCGCCCCGAACCGCGCGCGCACGCCGCACAGTTCACCGGCCGGGCAGTTCGCGGGCGGGGCCGGCAGCAGCACCAGCCGCTCCGGCGTCGACTGCACCAGCGACTCGATGACCGCCGCCGGCAGCGCGTGGGCGGCGTCCGCGTTGTACACGGTGCGCGCGGGATAGTGCGCGCTCATCAGCGAATCGTGGAAGAAATCGCCCGCCAGCACGGCCCGCAGCGCCGCCGAGACCCGCCCGGCGTCCCGCAGCCGGGCCGCGACCAGGGCCTGGTGCAGATGCCCGTGCGCGGAGTCGTTCTCCGAACCGCGCAGCTCCAGCGCCCGGTGGGCGGCGGCCGCCAGCTCCGGGGTGTCGTACGGATTGATCTCGTCCAGCGGCCACACCGGGTACAGGTGGCTGAGGTGGCGGTGGTCGTACGTCTCCGCCAGCCCCGGCCACGCCCATTCGGCGAGCGCGCCGTCCTCGTTGACCCGGTACTCCGGCAGCCGGCCGGCCAGCTCCCGGCGCCGTTCGGAGTCCGGACGGGTGGGGGAGCGCTCGGCCGAGGAGAGCAGCGCGTGCCGGGCCGCCGCGATGTCCATCGTCGCGTTCACCGTCCCCCAGCTCGCGTTGGCCGGACGGTTCTCCGGCGAGTACGAGGGCACGATCGCCACCCGGCCGTCCGGCCCGGTCCGGGTCAGGAAGTCCTCGTAGAACCGCGCCGCCTCGTGCAGCGCGCCCACCAGCCGGGGATCGGTCGCCCCGCAGGTCTGCGCGTACGCGAGCAGCGGCTCCAGCAGCCAGTCGGCGCCCGCCGTCCACAGATGCAGGGGATACGCCCGCTGGTAGTGGCGGGTGTGGCCGGACTCGCCGTCGGTGTGCGAGGGGGCGACGATGCCGCGCGCGCCGAAGATCGCCCGCGCGTTGTCCCGCCAGTCCGCCAACTGCCCGTACACCAGGGCGGCGTGCGCCTCGGACACCTCGGGGAGCGCGCCGGCCGCCGCCGACGCCACCTGGAGGTTGAGATTGGCGTTCGTGGTGAACGCCCCCGACCACGCCGTGTCCCAGTCGCCCGTCCACAGCCCGGTCAGCCGGGGCGGCAGCATCCCCGAGGAGGACAGCAGATGGTAGCGGCCGGCTGCGAACAGCCGTTCCAGCAGAGCCGGGGAGTCCGGCAGGCGCAGCAACGCGCTCCCGGGCAGCGCCCGTTCGTCCGGATCAGCGTCCAGGACGAACCGGGCCCGTTCGAACGCCGGGCGGTGCAGGGCGACATGGCGCTCCCGCAGCTCCTCGTAGCCGCCCCCGGGCATCGTGGCGCACTCCGCCGCCGGGTCCGCCTCGCCCGCGTGCCGGCGCACCCGGGTGAGCAGCAGCAGACTCCGGGCGCCCTCCACCCGGAGCCCCTCGCCCGCCACCGACACCCGGCCGCCGTCCACCCGGAGCACGCTGACCCCGGTGTAGGACAGGGCGCTGTCCGGATAGGCCGCGCGCAGCGTCAGCCTCCCCCCGCCCGGGGTCAGCACCGCGCCCCGGCCGATGCCCAGCCTCGCCGGCGCCCCCGGCAGCGCCGGGTCCAACCACACGTCCACGGCGAGCCCCGGACCCGAGACGTGCTGCACCACGACGTCGTCGGCGCGCGAGACGAACACCCGGCTGCGCCGGCCCTCGCTCACGGCCGTGATCTCGCCGGTCGCGAAGTCGACGCTCCGGCGGTAGCCCGGCGGCACGTCCTCCCCGTCCGCCCGGGGCGCCGCGCCCGGGGCCGGGGTGATCCGGGTCCGGAACGCCGGGTGGAAGGGCTGCACCCACACCAGCGGCCGTCCCTCGCCGAAGCGTTCGGCCGCCGCCGCGTCCCCCGCGAGCAGCGCGCTCTGCACCCGGCCCAGCCGGTCCGCCAGCTCCGGCGGGCGTACGTTCTCGCTGCCGTTCGGCCGCACCAGCCCGTGGTGGGTGACCACGACCCGGTCGTCCGCCGGATCGCCCAGGACCATCGCCCCGTGCCGGCCGTTCCCGGCGAGGAAGGCGTCCTCCCAGCGCGCGGCCGGGCGCGGCTCCCACGTACCGCCGGCGGGCGCGCGGCCCGTCACGGCGCCGCGCTCCGCAGCACCGCCGCGCCGAACCGCCCCAGCTCGACCCGGTCCTCGACGTCCCGGCCCGTCAGCAGGTCCTCGTGCGCGCCCGGCACCTCGACGGTCACGGTCCCGCGCCCGTGGTGGAGCAGGAACAGCAGCTCCCCGCGCCGCACCGCCTCCACCCCGGCGGGCAGCCCCGCCAGCACCGGCCGCGCCCCGGCCTCCGCCACCACCTCCGCCAGCAGCGCCCGCAGCGCGCCCGGCTCCGGCAGCGTCGACACGTACCGGGCCCGGCCCCTGCGCAGCACCGCCGGCAGCCCGGCCAGCTCGCCCGACCGGTAGGCGGAGACCACCTCGGCGTCCTCGGCCGCCGTCAGCTCCTCCGACCAGAGCGTGCCCCGGAAACCGTCGCACTCCACGGTGTCGTCCGCGTCCAGCGGCCACCAGTCGTGCAGCGTACGGATGCCGAACAGGGCCCGCAGCCGGGCGTCCATGCCCCCCGGCCTGATCCGGTCGTCCCCGTCCGCGACCCCGCTGAAGAAGCCGCAGACCACGGTCCCGCCGCCCTCCGCGTACGCCACGAGATTGTCGATCGCCCCGTCGCCGAGCAGATACAGATGGGGCACGGCCACCACCGCGAACCGGCTCAGGTCCGCGTCCGGACGGGCGAACTCGGTGACGACCCCGCTCTCCCACAGCGCCGCGTGCCACCGCTGCACCACCTCGGTGTAGTCCAGCAGCGAGGAGGGCCGGCCCTCCTGCGCCCCGGCCCACCAGGCGTCCCAGTCGTGCAGGATCGCCACGTCCGCGGGCACCTCGCCGCCGGAGACCGCTGGGCCGAGCGCGGCCAGCTCCCGGCCCAGCCGCTTGACCTCACCGAAGGCGCGGCCCTCCTCGCCCGCGTGCCCGACCATCGCGGAGTGGAACTTCTCCGAGCCCTGCCGGGACTGGCGCCACTGGAAGTAGCAGACCGCGTCCGCTCCGCGCGCCACGGACTGGAGCGACCAGAGCCGGTTCAGCCCTTCCGGCTTGGGCCGGTTGACGTCCCGCCAGTTGACCGCGCCCGTCGCCTGCTCCATCAGCATCCAGGGACCGCCGGCCTGGGAACGCGTCATGTCCGCGATCATCGCGTTGTACTGCCCGCCGCGCGGGTCCCGCGGGTCGGGGTAGACGTCGACGGAGACGATGTCCTCCTGCGCCGCCCACGCCCAGGCGTCCTGCCCCGACCACAGCGGCATGAAGTTCGTCGTGACCGGGACGCGCGGGGTGTGCCGCGCGACGATGTCCCGCTCGGCGATGTAGCACTCCATCAGCGCGTCCGACGTGAACCGCTTGAAGTCCAGCACCTGGGTCGGGTTCTTCATGTACTGCGCGGTGCGCGGCGGCAGGATCTCCGTCCAGGAGTCGTAGCGCTGGCTCCAGAACGCCGTGCCCCACGCCTCGTTGAGCTCCTCCACCGTGCCGTACCGGGCGCGCAGCCAGCGCCGGAAGTGCGCCGCCGTCTCGTCGCACCAGCAGTGCGTGCAGTACTCGTTGTTGATGTGCCACACCGTGAGCGCCGGATGGTCCGCGTACCGCGCCGCCAGGTCCTCGGTCAGCGCGGCCGCATACCGCCGGTAGACCGGCGAACTCGCGCAGAACTGCTGGCGCGAGCCGTACCAGACCACCGAGCCGTCCTCCGTGCGCGGCAGCGTCTCCGGGTGCCGCGCCCCCATCCACGGGGGCGGGGACGCGGTCGGGGTGGCGAGGACGACGCCGATGCCGTGGGCGTGCATCAGGTCCATCAGCCGGTCCAGCCAGTCGAACTCCCTGGCACCTGGACGCGGTTCGATCCGCGCCCAGGAGAAGACACCGAGGGTCACGGAGTTGACCCCGGCCTCCTTCATCAGCCGGACGTCGTCCTCCCAGACCTCCTCGGGCCACTGCTCGGGGTTGTAGTCGCCTCCGAAGAGGATGCGGCCACGGGCTGCGTCGCGCAGGGACGGCATGGCGTCTCTCGTTCCTTACTCGGGTTCCGCGTACTGGATGCCGCGGCCGTTGGTGCCCAGGTAGACACGGCCGTGGACACGGGGGTCGCCGGTGATGACCTGGCCGGTCCATCCCCACTGATGGGCGTCGTCGTTGATCCGGACCCAGGTGGCGCCCGCGTCGTCCGAGCGCAGCACCGCCACGCCGTCGTACGTCGCCGGCACCCGCCCGGTCTGGAAGACGGCCGGATAGCCGGCACCCGGCCGGCCCCGTCCGGCGCGCGGGGCGGCCTTGCCGAAGCCCAGCGCGTGCGAGGCCGTGCAGCCGGGCACCGGGGCGAAGCTGCGCCCGCCGTCGGTGGACCGCAGCAGCCCATTGTCCTTCGCCGAGAGCCAGAGGTCGCCCGTGCGCCCGGGAGCCGCCGCCACCGTGAACTGGACGTCCCCGGACGGCAGTCCGTCCGCGCCCCGGGTGAAGGTCAGCCCGCCGTCGGTGGAGCGCAACAGCGCGCCGGTGTCCGTGTCGTAGACGTAGAAGCGCCTCGGGTCGACCGGGTCGGCCACCGGCGTGCCGCCCTTGGGGAAGCTCGCGACCTCCGCCCAGGTGGCCCCGCCGTCCGTGGAGCGGTGGGCGGGGTACTTGGTGCCGTCCCAGTGGACGAAGGACCACAGCAGCGTCCCGCCGTCGGCCGAGACCGCGACGGGACCCGGGGCGGAGGGTGCGATCTCCGGCTGCGCGGCGAACGGGGCCCAGGTGCGCCCGCCGTCGTGGGAGTGGGCCCCGGCGGCGTCCGAACCGGAGGGCCAGCCGGTGCGCACCACGTACGACGGCTTCAGCGCGGCCTGCGCGAGCCCGGTGGCCGTTCCGAACACCGGCTGCGCGGCCATGCCCCGCGAGGGGGAGGAGGTCAGCGACTCGTGGTACATCACGCCGATGTCGCCGAGCCCGCTCAGCAGCCGGGCGCCCCCGGCGGGCGGGGCGATCAGGAACCGCACCGAGGACTCCTCCAGGCCCCGGATCTCCGGCGCCCAGTGCACCAGGTCGCGCGTCCCGTAGACCGTGGCGCCCGTACCGAACACGATGTGGCGCGAGTCGAACGGGTCGACGGCCACGGCCTGGATCCACCAGCCGAACTTGGCGCCCGCGCCGCCCCAGCGCAGATACGGCGTCTCCGCCACGTCGAGGACCGCGGTGTCCTTGAGCGAGGTCCAGCTCGCCCCCGCGTCCGTGGAGCGGAACACCGTGTCGACCTGCCCCCAGCGGTTGTTGGTGGTGACCACGAGGGTGCCGGCCCGGCGGGCGTCCACCGCGACACCGCCGTAGCCGAAGCCGTCGCCGGCCGCCGCGTCGGGCGCCGCCGGGGTGACCTCGCTCCAGACGCCGCTGACCGTGTCCAGCCGGTGCACCGAGCCGTCCGACTGGCCGTTGGGGCCCGGGGCGTCCGCGTACGTGACGTACAGCGCCCGCCCCCGCGCGTCGTACGCGGCCCTGACCGGCACCTTCACCGACGCTCCGCCGGACGGCTGTCCGGGCACCGCCTCCCAGCCGCCGGAGCCGTCCGTGCGGTAGAGCGCGGTGCCGCCGTCGCCCCAGCCCGCGTACACCGTGCGTCCGGCGGCGGCCAGGAACATCACGCCCTGCCCGCTCGCCGAGGGCGTCGCCGGGAAGGCGGCGGCCGGCGAGAAGGTCCTGCCCCGGTCGGTGGAGCGCAGCAGCCCGTCGTGCCGGGTGCCCAGCCACAGCGTGTCGCTGTCCCGGGGGTCCACGAGCAGCCGCTCGCCGGCCCCGCGACCGTCCTCGTTGGCGCCCAGCCGCACGGTCAGATCGGTGCGCTGCCAGGTGGTGCCCCGGTCCTCGGAGCGCAGCACCGCCCCGGGGCTCGCCCAGGACTGGGCGTAGGTCCCGCAGGCCAGGTACAGCCGGTCGGGGTGGGCCGGGTCGACGGCCATGGCCTCGATCCCGAGGAGGTTCCAGTCGTCCCAGCCGATGTGGTCGGTGAGCGCGGTCCAGCGGGCCCGCCGGTCGTCCCAGCGGTAGGCGCCGCCGATGTCGGTGCGGGCGTAGGCCAGCCCCTTCACGGCCGGGTGGAAGAGCAGCCCGGTGACGAACCCGGTGCCGCCGATCGCCGCCGTGCGCCAGCGGTGCGGTGCGACGGCGGGTCCGGGCCCGTCCTTCGGGGCGGCAGACGCGGTCCGGGCGAGCGGCAGGGCGGTGGCCGCGGCGACGGTGGCGGCGCCGATGACGGTTCTGCGGCTGGGCGTGGGCGCGGACGAAGCGCGCATGGCGAAACACCTTCCGGACGGAGGGAGAGAGGAGGAGGGGCGCGCCGGGCCGGGGGAGCGGCCCGGCGGCCACCGTGCGCGGCTCGGGCGGATCAGCCCTTCACGGCGCCGGTGAGCATGCCCTTCTGGAAGTGCTTCTGGACGAAGGGCGACAGCACCGCGACCGGAATCAGGGCGAGGATCATGACGGCCATCTGCACGGAGAGGCTGTTGATCTGCCCGCTGCTGACGGCCGCGCCCATGGCGCCCGGGGGGACCTGGTGCTGCAGTACCAGCTGACGCAGGATCATCTGGAGTGGGTACTTGTCGCTGTCCTGGATGTAGAGCATCGCGTTGAACCACTGGCTCCAGTAGCCGACCGCGTAGAACAGCGAGATCACGGCGATCACCGCGCGCGACAGCGGCATGATGATCTGGAGCAGGATGCGCCACTCACCGGCACCGTCGATACGGGCCGCGTCGATGAGTTCGGGGGCGGTGTCCATGAAGAACCCGCGCAGGACCAGCACGTTGAAGACGCTGATCGCGCTGGGCAGGATCATCGACCAGTAGCTGTTGCTCAGTCCGATTCCGGTCACCAGCAGATACGTGGGGATGAGGCCGGCGCCGAAGAACATCGTCGCCATCAGCGTCATGAGCAGCGGGCGGTGCGCGTAGGAGTCGCGGCGGCTCAGCCCGTAGGCGCACAGGATCGAGACCACCATGCTCACCGCCGTGCCGACGACGGTGAGGCCCACGCTGACGGCCGCGGCCCGGGTCACCACGCCGCCGCTGAGCAGTTCCTTGTAGGCGACGAAGGTGATGCCCTTGGGCCAGACGACCAGACCGCCGGCGTCGTTGATCGCCTCGGTGCTGGAGAGGCTGGTGACGAGCACCACCCAGATCGGCACGATGATGACCGCGCAGATCGCGACGAGGCCGAAGCCCTTGAAGGCGAGGCCGGCCTTGGTGGGTTCCTCCTCCCATACGGGACGGGGTTCGATGCGCAGGGCCCGCTGGAGCGGGGTCTCGGTGCGCGGAGCCGGGGCGGCCGGGTCCTTGCCGAGGTCCAGGAGAGTTGTCATTTCTTGGAGTACACCCCCTGCTCGCCCAGCATGTGGGCGACCTTGTTGGCACCGAGCACCATGGCGACGCTGAACAGTCCCTTGAAGATGCCGGCGGCGGCCGCGTAGCCGAAGTCACCGGTCTTGATGCCCGTCCACCAGATGTAGGTGTCCAGGATTTCCGAGGCGCCCGGACCGACCTGGTCGCGCTGGAGCAGGATCTGCTCGAAGTCCAGGTTGAGCGCGCTGCCCACGCGCAGCACGAGCAGCAGCGCGATCACCGGCCGGAGCGCCGGCAGGGTGACGTGCCACATGCGGCGCCAGCGCCCGGCCCCGTCCACGGCGGCGGCCTCGTACAGATCGGTGTTGACGGCGGCGAGCGCGGCGAGGAAGACGATCACGCCCCAGCCGGCGTCCTTCCACACCGCCTGGGCGCTGACCAGGAACTTGAAGAAGCCCGGATTGGTCATCAGGTCGAAGCCGCCGTGGCCGTGCTCGCGCATCCACTGGGAGACCAGTCCGGCGCCGCCGAACATCTGCTGGAAGACGGTGACGACGAGGACCCAGGAGAAGAAGTGCGGGAGGTAGACGATCGCCTGCACCCAGGCCCGGACCCGCGTGCTCATGATCGTGTTGAGCAGGAGCGCGATGGCGATGGGAATGGGGAAGAAGAGGACGAGCTGGGTGAGGAAGATGACGAGCGTGTTGATCAGGACTTCCCAGAACCGGTAGTCCTCGAAGATCCGGGTGAAGTTCTCGAAGCCGATGAACGGGCTGCCGGTGATGCCCAGGTCGTAGACGTCGTAGTCCTGGAAGGCGACGACGTTCCCGAGCAGCGGGATGTAGTTGAAGATCAGCAGCAGTGCGATCGCGGGCAGCGTCATCAGGACGAGCGTGCGGTCGCGGCGCAGCCGGTGGCGCCAGGTGATGCCGCCCGGCTGCGGTGGGCCGGTCTTCGCCGCCCTCTTCGTCCTCGTGTTCCGGCCGCCGCCGGACGCCCTGGTCCTGGCGCCCCTGCCGTTGTCCTCGCCGTCACCCTCGCCGCTGCCGCCGGCCGGGGCGCTCGCCCCGTCGGAGGCGCGCTCCGGGTCGGCCGTCACCGTGGCCCGTGGCTTCACCCTGTGCTCCCCATGTCGTTCTCTCGGCCCTGGGCCGCCGGGCGTCGGATGCCCGGCGGCCGTTCTGCTGTGGCGCGTACGCCCGGCGCGTGGTGGACGCGTCAGTTGCCGGAGCCGTTCTTGTCGAGAATGTCCTGGTACCAGGCGCGCAGCTTCTCGCCGCCGCTCTTCTTCCAGGTGTTCACGGCGTCGTCGATGTCGCTGACCTTCTTGCGGCCGCGGCGGATGTCCTTCTGGAGGTCGTCGAACGGCGTGTAGAGGGAGGCGTAGCGCTGGGGCTCGACGACCTGCATGCCGAAGAAGAGGGGCTTCTTGACGTACGGGGCCTGGCGGGCCATCCAGCCGGCGTAGTCCTTGGCCAGCTGCGGCTGGTCCGGGTAGGCGATCGCGGTGGGCGGCGAGGCGACGAAGAGCAGCGTGGAGGGCTGGGCCTCCTCCACACCCTGCGGGGTGTAGGTGGGTGCTCCGTCCTTGATCGTGTAGTGGGTGCCCTTGACGCCGTAGTTGGTGAGCATGAACTCCTCGGTGCCGAACGGCGCCGCCGCGTAGTCGGCGATCGCGAGGAACTCCTCGATCTTCTCCTTGGGGAGCTTCTTGCTGAGGAAGGTGAAGATGCCCGCCGGGTCCGACTGCCACAGGACCGGCTTGCCGCCGTCGTTGTGGAAGAAGTCGAGGGCCTGCATGTCGAACTTCGGGTTGGACGCGGCCTGTTCGGTGACCATGCCCTTCCAGCCGCCGGTGCCGTCGTTGTACATGACGGTGTGGCCGCTGGTGAAGCGGATCTTGGCATCGGCGTCCTTGCCGGCCTCGGCGTCGGGGTGGACGTAGCCGCCGTCGTGGAGCTTGCGGGCGAAGGCGAGCGCCTCGCGGTACTCCTTCGTCTCGATCTTGTGGACCAGCTTGCCGTTCTCCAGCTGCCAGTAGTGCGGGGCGTCGGGCAGCACGCCGAAGATCATCTGGATGCAGACCCAGAGGTCGTCGAAGGCCCAGACCTTCTTCTTCGGGTCGGTGTACTCCTTGCCGAAGGCCAGCAGGTCGTCGGCGCTGGCGGGCATCGCGCCGGAGCCGGTCAGGTCCTTGCGGTAGAAGAGGGCGTTGCCGAGGATCGGGTTGGGCATGGGCAGGCCGCGCAGCTTGCCGCCGAAGACCGAGTACTGCCAGGCGCCGGTGGGGATGTTGGCCAGGTTCGGGTACTTCTTGACCGCGTCACCGGCCAGGTACGGGGTGAGGTCGGCGAACTTGGCGACGATCGCGTTGCGGATCTGGCCCTGCATGTTCCAGCCGGGGATGGTCATGGCGTCCGGGATGTCCGAGCCGGCGAGGACCGCGCCGATCTTCTCCTGGTACGTGGTGCCGTCCTGCGGGTCGAAGTCGAGGGTGGCGCCGACGGCCTTGTTCACGGCCGTGTAGTACGGGTTGTTCTTCTTCGGGACGGTGCCCCACAGCGGGGTCATGACGCGGAACTTCGATCCCTTGCCCGGAACCGACTTCACCGAGACGGCCAGGGGGTCCGGCAGCTTCGTGAAGCCGGGGCTCGATCCGTTGACGCTCGCGATGTCCGGCTCGACCAGGTTCAGCGGGACGTAGCTCGGGACGACCTTCTTGAGCTCCTTGCCCGTCGTCGTCCCGTCCTTCTTCGCGGAGCCGGAACCGCCGCACGCGGCGAGCAGCGGCACCCCGCCGGCCACGGCGACGGCGGCGACCGCGCCCGTGGCGAGGAAGCTTCTCCGGCTCGGAGCCGCGGAGGAGGGGATGGAATTCGGCGTCATTGCGTCAACCCTTCGAAGCGCACCAGGACGACACGTGGCGGGACGGCCGCCGTTCGGTTCCTGTGTCTGAGGTGGGGCGTTGCTGGCTGGACCGGTCCGACCGGGTCCAGGTGAAGCGGTTCAACAGGGAAGCGGCAAATCCTGCTGCCACCCCCGAAAATCATGGGCGCGAGGCGCCCCATCGAGACTCCGTCGAAGCGCTTCGATGTTGCAGCGAGGTTAAGTGAAGGGTTCCGGTCGCACAAGAGTCCGTTTCGAAGTTCCTGACTCCCGTTTCCGAACCGTTTCTTGAGGTGATCCGAGTCGGTGCCACCACCGGGGAGAGAACGGGGCCTTGACACCTGCGGGGTTGGCCGTTGAGCATCGAAGCGCTTCGAAAGATCTTCCGGCGCCTTCTCGGTGTGCGCATGAGCCAACCGACCCGGAACACCACCCACCTCTCCAAGGGGATCCGCACGTGACGGAACAACCGCAGCCCTTCCGCGATCCGCAGCTGCCCTTCGCCAAGCGCATCGACGATCTGCTTCAGCGGCTCACGCTCGACGAGCGGATCGCGATGCTGCACCAGTTCGCACCGGCGGTCGACCGGCTCGGGCTCGCGCCCTTCCGCACCGGCCAGGAGGCCCTGCACGGAGTGGCCTGGATGGGCCCGGCCACGGTGTTCCCGCAGGCCGTCGGCCTCGGCGCCACCTGGAACGACGAACTGGTCCGCCGCGTCGGCGAGGCGGTCGGCAACGAGGTCCGCGCCAAGCGCGCCGCAGACGACCGCGTCGGCCTCAACGTCTGGGCCCCGACCGTCAATCTGCTCCGCCACCCGCTCTGGGGACGCGGCGAGGAAGGCTACTCCGAGGACGCCCGGCTGACCTCCGCCATCGCGGTCGCGTACACCCGGGGACTGCGCGGCGAGCACCCCGTCTACTGGCGCACCGCCCCCGTCCTCAAGCACTGGCTCGCCCACAACAACGAGACCGGACGCGACATCACCTCGTCCTCCGTCCGCCCCCGGGTGCTGCGCGAGTACGACCTCAAGGCGTTCGAGGACGCCGTGCGCGCGGGTGCCGTCGCCGGGGTCATGCCCGCCTACAACCTGGTCAACGGCCGCCCCAACCACGTCTCGCCGCTGCTCTCCGAGCACCTTCGGGCCTGGACCGGCCGCTCCCTGGTGGTCTGCTCCGACGCCGGAGCCCCCTCCAACCTGGTCGACTCCGAGCACTACTTCGACACCCACGAGGAGGCGACGGCCGCCGCCCTGCGGGCCGGCGTCGACAGCTTCACCGACCACGGCCAGGACCCCACGGTCATGACCGGACGGATCAGGGCCGCCCTGGAACGCGGCCTGCTCGACGAGCACGACATCGACACCGCCGTCCGGCGTCTGCTCGAACTGCGCTTCTCGCTCGGTGAGTTCGACCCCGACCGGGACCCGTACGCGGACACCGCCGACTTCGACACCGAGGAGCACCGGGCGCTCGCCTTGGAGGCCGCCGAACAGGCCGTCGTCCTGCTGAAGAACGACGGCATCCTGCCGCTCGACCCCGGTGCCGGGAGGACCGTCGCGGTGGTGGGGCTCCTCGCCGACGCGTGCAAGCTCGACTGGTACAGCGGCACCCTGATTCACCGCTCCACCCCGCTCGACGGCATCCGCGAGCGCTTCGGCGCCGACCGCGTCGTCTTCGCCGAGGGTGCCGACCTGGTCCGGCTGCGGTGCGCGCGGGGCTGGCTGCGGATCCCCGAGGCCGCCTCCGGTGCGGAGGCCACGCGCGGTGCGGAAGGCGCGCTCGACCCGGCCCTGCTCGCCGGACGCACCGACCTGCCCCCGCTCACCTGCGGCGACACCCCGTCCGACCTGGCCCTCATCGACTGGGGCAACGGCGTCCTGACCTTCCGGGAGCCGGCCGGACGCTATCTCTCGGTCGCCGAGGACGGCTTTGTGCGCGCCTCGGCCGACGAGCCGGGCGGCTGGATCGTCCAGGAGACGTTCCGCCTGGAGGCGGTGGAGGGTCACGACGGCGGTCACCGCCTTCTGCACATCGGTACGGGTGGGTACGTCTCTGTCGCCGCCGACGGCGTAAAGGTTGCCGCCCCGGGCGAAGAGGATTCCCGGGCCGCCGCGACGGTCTTCGAGACCGTGACCGTCGAGCGCGGCGAGGACGCCGTCGCCCGCGCGGCCGCCGCCGCCGACACCGTGGTCGTGGTCGTCGGCAACGACCCCCACATCAACGGCCGCGAGACCGAGGACCGCCCGACCCTGGACCTCCCCGCCCAGCAGGAACGCCTCTGGCGCGCCGCCCACGCCGCCAACCCGCGCACGGTCCTGGCGGTCACCTCGCCCTACCCGTACGCCCTCACCGACGCTGCCGCCACCCTCCCCGCGCTGCTGTGGACCGCGCACGGCGGCCAGGCGGCCGGCACGGCGCTCGCCCGGATCCTGTCCGGCGACGTCTCCCCGGCCGGCCGGCTGCCGCAGACCTGGTACACCTCCGACGCCGAACTGCCCGGTCTGCTGGACTACGACATCATCGGCTCCCGGCAGACCTACCTCTATTACGAGGGCACCCCGCTCTACCCCTTCGGCCACGGCCTCTCGTACAGCGCCTTCACCCACAGCGCCCTGACCGCCGAACGCGACGGCGACCTGCTCCGGGTCGCGTGGACGGTCACCAACACGGGCACCGCCGACGCCGACGAGGTCGCCCAGCTCTACGTCCGCGCCGTCGCCCCGTCCGTGGTCCGGCCCGTGCGCCAGCTCGCCGGACACCGCAGACTCCACCTGGCCGCCGGCGCCTCCGAACGGATCGACCTCACCCTGGCCCTGTCCGACATCGGGCACTGGGACGTCGCCCACGGCCGCTGGACCGTCGAGCCCGGCGCGTACGAGATCCAGGCCGGCGCGTCCAGCGCGGACATCCGGCTCGTCGCCGTCGTCCACATCGACGGCGAACCCATCGCCCCGCGCCCCGTCCTGGACCGGGGACTGGAGGCGGCCGACTACGACGAACAGCTCGGCACCGAGATCGTCGACCGCGCGAGGAAGGACGGCGACGCCGTCACCGCCACCGCCGAGACCAACGAACTCCTCTACCGCCGCTGCGACTTCGGCTCCGGTGCCGCAACGGCCGAGGTGCTCGCGTCCGGCGAGGGCGCCGTCGTGCTCACCGCCGGAACCACCACCGTCACCGTGCCCGTCACGCCCACCGACGGCCCCTACGACTACCGCGCCGCGACCGCGCGCCTGGACGTCTCCGGCACCACCGATCTGCGCGTCGCGCTGCGGGGCCCGGTGCGCCTGGCCCGGATCGCCTTCAGCGGGGCCGGCGCGTGAGCCGCGCCGCCCGCACCCCCGTCCGTCCCCTGCCCCGGCAAGGAGTCCGCACATGAAGTTCACCGATGGCTTCTGGCTCATGCGTGAGGGCGTACGCGCCTCCTACGCGACCGAGATCCGCGAGCTGCGCGCCGACGACGACCGGTTCACCGCCTACGCCGCCGTGAAGCGCGTCGCCGCCCGAGGCGACACCCTGAACACCCCGCTCCTCACGGTCGACTGCTTCTCCCCGGCCGAGGGCGTCATCGGCGTCCGCGTCACCCACCACGCCGGGCGCGTCCACCACGGACCGGACTTCGACCTGCCCGGACGCGACCCGTCCGCCGCCGGCGCCCGCGTCCGGCGGGACGGCGCGGTCACCGAACTGACCAGCGGCCCGCTCACCCTGCGCATGGACGGCGACGGCCCCTGGGGCCTCACCTTCCTCGACGCCGACGGACGCCGGCTGACCGGCGTCGACAGCAAGGGCACCGCCTTCGCCGCCCTGCCCGACGGCAGCCACCACATGATCGCCCAACTCGCTCTGGACGTCGGTGAGAACGTCTACGGACTCGGCGAGCGGTTCACTCCGTACGTCAAGAACGGCCAGACGGTGGACATCTGGCAGGCCGACGGCGGAACCAGCAGCGAACTGGCCTACAAGAACATCCCGTTCTATCTCTCCTCGCGCGGCTACGGCGTCTTCGTCAACCACCCCGGCAAGGTCTCCTTCGAGATCGGCTCGGAATCCGTGGGCCAGGTGCAGTTCAGCGTCGAGGACCAGTCGCTGGAGTACTACCTCGTCGCCGGCCCCACGCCGAAGGAGGTGCTGGCCCGCTACACCGCCCTCACCGGCCGCCCGGCCCTCCCGCCGGCCTGGTCCTTCGGACTGTGGCTCACCACCTCCTTCTGCACCTCCTACGACGAGGAGACCGTCACCTCCTTCGTCGACGGCATGGCCGAACGCGAGATCCCGCTCTCCGTCTTCCACTTCGACTGCTTCTGGATGCGCGAGTACCAGTGGTCGGACTTCCTCTGGGACCCGGACGTCTTCCCGGACCCGGAGGGCATGCTGGCCCGGCTCAAGGAGCGCGGGCTGCGCATCAGCATGTGGATCAACCCGTACATCGCCCAGAAGTCCGCCCTGTTCGCGGAGGGCGCCGAGCACGGCTATCTGGTGCGCCGCCCCAACGGCGACGTCTGGCAGTGGGACCTCTGGCAGCCCGGCATGGCGCTGGTCGACTTCACCAACCCGGCGGCGCGCGCCTGGTACACCGGCAAGCTCCGGGCCCTGCTCGACCAGGGCGTGGACTGCTTCAAGACGGACTTCGGCGAGCGCGTCCCCACGGACGTGGTCTGGCACGACGGCTCCGATCCCGAGCGCATGCACAACTACTACGCGCAGATCTACAACCGCACCGTCTTCGACCTCCTGGAGAAGGAGCGCGGCCACGGCGAGGCCGTCGTCTTCGCCCGCTCGGCGACCGCCGGCGGCCAGCAGTTCCCCGTCCACTGGGGCGGCGACTGCTTCGCCTCCTTCACCGCCATGGCCGAATCCCTGCGCGGCGGGCTCTCGCTGTCGCTCTCCGGCTTCGGCTTCTGGAGCCACGACATCGGCGGCTTCGAGGGCACCCCCGACCCGGCCGTCTTCAAGCGCTGGCTGGCCTTCGGCCTGATGTCCTCGCACAGCCGGCTGCACGGCAACGTCTCCTACCGGGTGCCGTGGGCGTTCGGAGAGGAAGCCGTGGACGTCGCCCGCGCGTTCACCCTCCTCAAGCACCGCCTGATGCCCTACCTCTACCGGGCCGCCGTCACCGCCCACCGCACCGGCGTCCCGGTGATGCGCCCGATGCTGCTGGAGTTCCCCGGCGATCCGACCACCCGGATGCTGGACCGGCAGTACATGCTGGGCCCCGATCTGCTGGTCGCCCCCGTCTTCACGGAGGACGGGCAGGTCGAGTACTACGTCCCCGAGGGCACCTGGACCGTGCTGCTGACCGGCGAGACCGTCACCGGACCGGTCTGGCGCCACGAGACCCACGGCTTCGACAGCCTGCCGCTCCTGGTCCGCCCGGGCGCGGTGCTGCCCTGGGGCGCCGACGACCAGCGCCCCGACGCGGACTGGCTGGACGGCCTCACCCTGCGGGTCTTCGGCGGGGCCCCCGACGGCGAGGCCGTGACCGTCAGCGTGCCGGACTTGACCGGTGCGGAGGCCGCCACCTTCCGGGTGGAGCGGGACGGGGAGACCCTGACCGTCACCGCCGAGGGCACCGACCGCCCGTACCGGGTGGTCGCCGAGACGACCGGCGCCGAGGCGCGGGGGACGGGCACGGTGACGCTGAACGGCGTCTGACCCGGTGGAAACGGTGCGGGGCGGGGAGCCCGTACGGCTCCCCGCCCCGTGGTGCGCGCAGGGCCCCCGGCTCAGCGCGTGGCCGCCGCCAGGGCTCGATCGGCCGCGCCCGGCGTGGGGTGCCAGAGCGTGGTCACGGGCGACCAGACCCGGATGCCCGCGTCCATGCCGACCGACGCGGCGGAGAAGGTGACCCCGTGGTGCGCCGGATCCGCCGCCACGGAGATGCTGCGCACGACGTGCCCCTGGTCGGAGCCCCGCTCCGCCGTCCGCACGGCGGCGTACCCGCGCTCGCCGGGCGACAGGGTGTACGGACCGCTCGTCGCGGGCGGCACCGGTTCGGCCGAACCGTCCAGGCCCTTGAACGTGACGGTCGGGATCCGGTCCACCACGCAAGCGCGGCCGCCCCGGTTGACGACGGCGATCCGTGCCGTGCCGGACTCCGCGCCCGGCGACGCGGTGATCCGCAGGACCTTCTCGGCGCAGGGCGCGGGCGCGGCGGACCGTCCGGCGGTGGCGGCACCCGCCGGGGCGACGGCGCCGGCGGCCGCCAGGGCCAGGGCGGCCCCGGCGGTCAGTGCGGCGGTGAGGGCGGAACTCGGACGCATGGTGCTGCTCCCCTGGGATCGACAGCCGGTGAGCGCGGCCCGGCCGGTGAAGGAAGGCCGACAGGAACAGTCTGAGGGTATGCCCGATTAGTAGCGACAGGTCGGATATGTTCGTTACGCATCCGTGGTGATCCCGGCCCCGGCCCCGCCGGAGAAGGCGCCGGTGGGGCTACCGCGCCCGGACCGTGGCCAGCACCTCGCGGTCCGGCTGGAGGGTCAGCGTCGGGACCGGGTTCACCGGGCCCGGGTCGACGTCCAGGTCGAAGCGGCGGGCCAGCACCGCGAGGATCAGCACCGCCTCCACCATCGCGAACCGGGTGCCCAGGCAGACCCGGGGCCCGCCGCCGAACGGGAACCAGGCGTACTCCGCGATCTCGTCGCCCGCCTCCGCGTCCCACCGCTGCGGCCGGAACGCCTCCGGCTCCGGGAACCACCGCGCGTCCCGCTGCGTGGCCCACTGGCTGCTCCACACCCTGGTCCCCTCCGCCACCGGCAGCCCCCCGATCCGGGCGCCCTCCTTGGCGACCCCGGTGACCAGCCAGATCGTCGGGTAGAGCCGCAGCGTCTCCTTGACCACCGCCTGGGCGTAGGTCAGCCGCGCGTAGTCGTCGAAGCCGGGGTCGCGGTCGCCGAGGACGCGGTCCAGCTCCTCGGTGAGCGCGGCGCGCGCCTGCGGGGTGCGGGAGAGCAGGTACCACGCCCACACCAGCGTCGAGCTGGTCGTCTCGTGGCCGCCGATGTACAGCGTGACGGTCTCGTCGCGTATCTCCCGGTCGCTGAGGCGCGCGCCCGTCTCGTCCACGGCGGTGAGCAGCCGGCTCAGCAGGTCCGGACGCTCGTCGGTGCCGTCGCGGTGGCGGGCGACGACCCGGCCCACCTCGGCGTCGATGACGGCGGCGGCCTTCCTGATCCTGGCCCGCCCCGGCGTCGGCACCCAGTCCGGCAGCAGGGCGCCGATCCCCGCGAACTCCTTGCCGATCTCGGACTGGGCCACGTCCATGGCCCGTCCCATGGCCTCGGCGTCGGCCGGGGTGTCCACACCGAAGATCGTCCGGACGGCGATCTTCTGGGTGAGCGCCGCCATCTCCCGCTTGACGTCCACGCGTTGGCCGTCGGCCCAGGTGTCCGCCAGCTCCACCGCGCTGTCCGCCATGGTCGCCGCGTACGACCTGACCTGCTTGGGGCGCACCGAGGGCTGGACGAGCGAACGCTTGCGCCGCCAGTCGGTACCGCGCGCCACCACGACGCCGTTGCCCATCACCGTACGGAAGGCGATGCCGAGCGCCGGCTGGTCGAAGGTGCGTTCCGTCTCGGTCAGCAGCTCGCCGATGCACTCCGGATCGGCGACGAACAGGCACTCGTTCGGGCCGAAGCGCCACCGGACCAGGTCCCCGTGGGAGCGCAGCCGCTCGAAGAAGGCGAGGGGGTTCTTGCCGAACTGCGGCATGTTCCCGAGGAAGGGCACCCCCCGGGGGCCGGGGACGATGCGGTGGCCGCGCGGGGCGGCGTCGACGGCCGGCCCGGTCTCCGTGGACATGGAAGGTCTCCGCTCTGACGGTCCGGCCGGTGCGAGGGTGCGTCACCGACCTTGTGGCGTACGTGAGTTGCCGAGCCTAGCCCGGACATGACACCCCTGCCGCCCCGCTCCGGACGCATCCGGCCACCGGAACCCCTGGCCGGGCCGTGCCGCCTGAAGGGCGCACCCGTTTGCCTAGACCCTTTAGGTACGCGCATGATGAGGGAGGAGCCACACGACGGCGGCGAGGAGGAGGCGATGGTGCGCGCGGGACTGACTCCGGACCGCCTGGCACGCGCCGGTGCGGAGCTGGCCGACGAGGCCGGTTTCGACGCCGTGACCGTCTCCGCCCTGGCCCGCCGCTTCGACGTCAAGGTCGCGAGCCTCTACTCGCACGTCAAGAGCTCCCACGACCTCAGGACGCGCATCGCCCTGCTCGCGCTGGAGGAAATGGCCGACCGGGGCGCCGCCGCCCTCGCCGGACGCGCGGGCAAGGACGCCCTCGCCGCCTTCGCGGACGTCTACCGCGATTACGCCCGCGAGCACCCCGGCCGCTACGCCGCCGCCCAGTTCCCGCTCGACCCGGAGGCGGCCGCCGCGAGCGCCGGGGCCCGGCACGCCCGGATGACCCGCGCCATCCTGCGCGGCTACGACCTGGCCGAACCCGACGAGACCCACGCGGTCCGGCTCCTCGGCAGCGTCTTCCACGGCTTCGTCACCCTCGAACTGCGCGGCGGCTTCAGCCACAGCGCCCCCGACTCCCAGGAGTCCTGGGAGCGGTCCGTGGACGCGCTGGACGCCCTGCTGAGGAACTGGCCGTCGGTCTGAGGGAAACCCGCTTTCGCGGCGGTCCGGAGGCGGGGGAGGATCCGGGGCATGGACCACGATCCGCTGATGACGCGGGCCCGCCGGCTGTGGGAGTGCCTGGCGGGGGTGCCCGGTGCCTTCTCCCTCTCCGGCGGCCCGGTCGTGGTCACCGCTCCCGGCTCGGCGCTCGCCCCGCCCTCCTGGGTCGGCACGGTCCGCCTGGGGGACGCCGCCCTGATCACGGCCCCCACGGACGCCGCCGCCCGCGCCGTACGCCGCGCGCTCGACGGCCTCCCGCCCGGCGCGCTCACCGACCCGGTCCGGATCGCCGCCCGGCTGCCGGTCGCCGAGGTGCTGGGACCGGCCGCCCTGGCGTATCTGGAGCCCGGGGACTTCCGGCAGCACCCTGGCCCGGACGGAGCCGTCACCACCCTGCCCGCCGGCCACGCCGAACTGCTGGGGCTGCTCGGCGCGGTGAGCGAGGCGGACGCCGAGGAGTGCGGACTCGACGCCCTCACCTCGCCGGCCTTCGTCGTACGCGACGCCGGGGGAGCGATTCCGGCGGCGGCGGGCTACGAGGAGTGGCCGGCGCGGACCGCCCATCTCTGCGTGCTGACCACACCGCGCGCCCGGGGCCGGGGTCTGGCCCGCCAGGTGGCCTCCGCCGCGACGGCGCACGCCCTCGCGGCCGGACTGCTGCCCCAGTGGCGGGCGCGCCCGGAGGCGTCGCGACGGGTGGCCCGAGCCCTCGGATTCCGGGAGCTGGGACGTCAGTTGAGCGTGCTGCTCACCGAGGCTCGGCCCGTCGCTGATACCGGCGACGGAAAGGGGCGGGAGCCGTCGGCCGACAGCTCCCGCCCCTTTCCGCCCGCTCCGCCGTCAGACGCCCGGCGGAACGTGTGACGGGCGGCCCCGGCCGCGCGTCACGGAGTAGCCGAAGACGGCCGCGAGGGAGGCCAGGACGCCGCCGCCGGCCGTCCACAGCCAGCGGCTCGTCCACCAGCCGCCGGCCCAGCCGTCCTCGGGCTCGGCTCGGACGGCGACCGGGGCGGGGGAGGCGACGGAGGCCGCCGTGCCGGTCGTGGAGATACCGGGGACGAGCGGCTGGGAGAGGTGGCCGTCCACGTCGGTGGCGCCGCTCCTGTCGGCGGAGGTGACCTCGAACTCCGTACGCACGGGGAGGCCGAGGTCGGCCGACGGCAGATCGACGACCGTCAGCCGCACGTAGTAGCTGCCGGGCAGCGGGTCGTTCGCCCACGGCTCGGACCAGGCCCGCACCACCCGCAGCACACAGGTCAGTTCGACCGAGGCGGCGTCGGCGGCGGCCTTGCCGGTCTGCTTGCCGTACATGCACGCCTGGCGGCGGCGCAGTCCGTCGTACACGTCGATCTGCCAGGTCGAGGCACCGTGCCGGGTGGCGGCCTCGGGAAGCGTGACCTTCGCCCGGACCGTGGGCCGCTGACCCGCGTCGGCGGGGAAGACCCAGTACAGGTAGTCGCCCGTGGAGGCGCCGGCGGTGGCGGTCTGGTCCTGCTCGACCGCCGTGGCCGTACGGAAGGTGGTTCCGGCCTCGGTGGGGCCGGAACCATCGCCGGAGGCGCTGGGGCTCGGTGACGGATCGTCCGCGACCGCGGCCCCCGCTCCGGTGAGCAGAGCCAGGCCGGTCAGCAGCGCGCCCGCGAGCACGCGTCTCGTACGGAACATCAGTTGGTCCTCCAGACGGCGACGCGCCAGCGCGAGATCCAGCCCGTCAGCAGACCGGCGATCAGACCGGTGAGGGTGAGCAGGCCCAGCAGCCACCAGCCGTGGCCGAGCCCGAACGCGGCGGCGTCCGAACCCTGGTCGGGGGCGTCCACCAGGTCGATGGTCAGCTCGACCGGCAGACCGGGGGTGGTCTTCACCGAGGCGGCGGCGGAGAAGGCGTGGGAGACCTGGAGGCAGACGGTCTCGGCGGCCGGCTTGTCGTTGTCGTCCACCTCGGGCTTCGGGTAGCGCAGCCCGGACGAGATGGCGTCGGTGCGGCCGGTGCCGGACTCGGAGCCCCGGACGATCTCGCGTCCGTGCACGGTCACCGCCCGCAGCAGCATGCCGTAGTCGTTGTTGACCGCGCGGTCGGCGAACACGCTGGCCGAGGCACGCAGTTCCTGACCCGGAAGCACGTCCACCCGGTACCAGCGGTGCTCGGAGAACGTCGCGCGGTCGGTGTAGAGGCCCGGCTTCAGCTCCGGGGCGTCGGTGCAGCTGCCCGCGCCCTCGGTCGCGACCGGGGTGACCACGGGCTCCGCCGCGCGGTCCACCAACTGCTTCACGCGGCTGGAGAGTTCATCGGTGTGCTGGACGGCGGTGTAGGTGCCGCCGGTCGCCTCCGCGATGCAGGTGAGCTGCTGGCGGATCTTGGCGTTGGGCACCAGGCCGAGGGTGTCGATCACCAGATGGATGCCGCGCGCCGCGATGTCGCGGGCGACCTCGCACGGGTCGAGCGGGCCGCAGGTGTCCTCGCCGTCACTGATCAGCACGATCCGGCGGGTGGACTCTCCGCCCTTGAGGTCGTCGGCCGCGCCGAGCAGCGCCGGTCCGATCGGGGTCCATCCGGTGGGCGCCAGCGTGGCGACCGCCGTCTTGGCCTCGGTGCGGTCCAGCGGGCCGACCGGGTAGAGCTGCTTGGTGTCCTTGCAGCCGACCTTGCGGTCCTCGCCCGGGTAGTCGGCGCCGAGCGTGCGGATGCCCAGCTCCACCCCCTCGGGCACCGCGTCCAGCACCTCGTTGAACGCCTGCTTCGCGGCGGTCATCCGGGACTGGCCGTCGATGTCGCGGGTCCGCATCGAACCGCTGACGTCGAGCACCAGCTCGACCTTGGGAGCGGGCGGCGGCAGGGTGTCGTTGGCCGACGCGGGGAGAGCCGTGCCGAGCCCGGCGGTCAGGGTGGCGAGCAGGATGCCCACCCCGACCGTCAGCCTTCTTCTTATGATCATCGCCCGGATAGTAGTGAACATTTGTTCGCTGACCAAAACGGCTGGTGGACCGCCGGGCGCGGCGCACGAAGGATCATGACGCCAGGTCAGTCCCGCTTGCGCAGGACGTAGAGGTCCCAGGAGTCCGGGTCGCCCCGGTACGCGTAGAGCTCGGGGCGCTCCTCGGTGCCCAGGACGTACCACCAGGCGGCCACGTCGTCGCAGCCGGAGAGGGTGAGCGTCGTCTGCTGGGCGCTCGGGCCGTCACCCGGGTCGAACTCCCAGGTGCCGGTCCCGTCGCAGTCGCCCGCCGGAGCTCCGAAACCGTCGTGCTCGTCGAGGCCGGACGCCGTGGCACGGCCGCCGTCCGCGAGCGTGAGCGTTCCGCCGTGCCCGTCGGACCAGGTGCCGGCCAGCGTGGCCGGGGACATCGCCGGCGGCTCGTAGACGGTGGCCAGGCCCGCTCCGTACGCCGTGGCCCAGGCGGCCACCGTCAGGGCGACGGCGGCGGCCCCGCCGCAGGCGGTCCGGAGGAACAGGCGTACCCCCCGCCCCCGCCAGGAGTCCCGCAGGGCGAGCCGGGCCGTCAGGGCCGCCGCCGAGAGCGCGACGGCCACGGCCGCCCAGCAGACGAGGGACGCACCGGGGCCCGCACCGAGGAAGGCGCCCGCACCCGCCACAAGTCCCGCCTCCACGGCGGCCGTTGCCGGAACCCACCACCAGACGTCGGCCCGCCCGGTCGCGGACCGCCCCAGCCACCTCGCCAGGGGAACGGTCGACAGGACCGCGGTGGCCGAGAGCACGAGGCACACGACGCCGGCGAACAGGGCCAGGAAGGGGAGCAGGATGAGCCCCAGCCCGAGATTGCCGGTCACGTTCGGCGCCTCGTCCGACAGTTCGTCGAGGCGCCACGACGCCCCGGCGACCGCCGTGGCGGACAGCAGCACGGCGGCCGACGTCCACAGGGCCGTACTTCTCTGATCCGTGGTCGCCATGGCCGACCTCCCCTCCGGCTGTCATGGCACAGCCATCCGCAGGGGAATGTCTCACGGGCGGCCCAGCCGGTGCGGTGCGGGGCGCCCGAACGGCGGGTCTACGCACCGGCCGGTGCGAGATGCCCGAACGGTGGTTCTACGCCCGGCCGGTGCGGGGCGCCGGAACGGGGGTTACCGCGCCGCCCCTCCCAGCAGCGGACCCGCCGCCCGTTCCAGGACCGAGCCGACCCGCTCCCAGGTGGCGAGGTCCCGCTCCACGGCGGGCAGACGCGTCTCCTCGCCGGTGTCCCAGCCGGAGGCGAGCGCGACCGGGTCCTCGCCGGTCGCCGCCGACGCGGCGAGTGCGGCGGCGCCGAGCGCGACGAGTTCACCGGCGGCGGGCACGATCACCGGGCGGCCGGAGAGCCGCCGTACGGTCTCCACCCAGACGTGCCCCTGCGCGCCGCCGCCGATCAGGCGCAGCGGACGGGCGGCGACCTCGGGGTCCTCCGGGTCCAGTCCGCAGGCCCGCAGCAACGCGTCGAGCGCGCGGAGCACGGTGACGACGGCACCCTCGTAGGCCGCGCCGAGGAGCTGCCGGGCGGTGGTGTCGTGCCGGAGACCGGTCAGGAGCCCGGCGGCGGCGGGCAGATCGGGGGTGCGCTCGCCGTCCAGGTAGGGGAGCAGGACGGCTTCGCCGCCGGGCTCGGCGTCCGCGCGGTCCAGGCCCAGCAGCGCGGCCACCTTGTCCACGGCGAGCGTGCAGTTGAGGGTGCAGGCCAGCGGCAGATAGCTGCCGTCCGCCGCCGCGAAACCGGCCAGCGCGGGGGAGGCGGGCCGGGTCCGGGAGGCGCTGAACACGGTGCCCGAGGTGCCGAGGCTGAGCACCGGGTGGTCCAGGAGCCCGGCGCCGCCCAGCCCGAGGCCGACGGCCGCCCCCATGTTGTCCCCGGTGCCCGCGGCGACCGCGATGCCCGCCGGCAGCCCCAGCGCGGCGGCGGCCTCCTCGGTGAGCCCGCCGGCGCGCGCCGCGCCGCTCGGGGCGACCTCGGGCAGCAGTGCGGCGTCGAGGCCGAGCAGGGCGAGCAGATCGGGGTCGTAGGCGCCGGTGGCCGTGGAGTACCAGCAGGTGCCCGAGGCGTCGCCGGGGTCGGTGACCGCACGGCCGCAGAGCCGTTCGGTGAGGAAGTCGTGGGGGAGGCGGACGGCGGCGGTGGCGGCCGCGGTCTCCGGTTCGTTCTCGCGCAGCCACTGCCACTTGGACGCCGTCATCGAGGCGACCGGCACCGAACCCGTCCGGGCCGTCCATGCTTCGGCGCCGCCCAGCGCCTCGGTCAGCGCGGCGGCCTGCGGGGCGGAGCGGGTGTCGTTCCACAGGAGCGCCGGGCGCAGCGGGGCCCCGTCGGCGCCGAGGACGACCAGCCCGTGCTGCTGGCCCGCGACGGCGATCCCGACGACATCGCCCGCCGCGACACCGGATTCCTTCAGTCCGGCGGCGACCGCCTCGCACAGGGCCCGCCACCACACCTCGGGATCGGTCTCCCGTGCCCCGCCCTCGCCGGTCACGACGTGCGCGGCCCGGCCGACGGCGAGCAGCCGTCCGGTGACGCGGTCGACGAACGCGGCCTTCGTGGACTGCGTGGAGCTGTCCACACCGATGACGACCTCGTGCGACGGCATGGCTGACCTCATTCTCGGTTCGGGGTCCCGGGCCGCGTACACCGCGCCACGGGCATTTGATCGTACGGAAAACAAATTACGTGATCGCATCCGATCGGACCAGGGGGTGCTCCGAATTTCCGGGGCAAGTGGATGGGTTTCGTCACGCGGCCCGGGAATCTCGTTGCAGGGGGGTTACGTCGGCCCGGGGGTCCGTGCATGATTAGTCATGACAGTGAACAAATAGAGGTTCGCCCGCTCGGCCGGCCGCGAACCCCTGGCACCGAAGGCGGCTGGACCATGACGGAACGCTTCACGCCCACCCCCCAGGACAAGTTCTCCTTCGGTCTGTGGACCGTGGGCTGGCAGGGCCGCGACCCGTTCGGCGACGCGACCCGGCCCGCCCTCGACCCCGTCGAGTCCGTCCAGCGGCTCGCGGAACTCGGGGCGTACGGCGTCACGTTCCACGACGACGACCTCATCCCCTTCGGCTCCACCGACACCGAGCGCGAGGGCATCGTCAAGCGGTTCCGCCAGGCGCTGGACGCCGCCGGGCTCGTCGTCCCGATGGCGACGACCAACCTCTTCACCCACCCCGTGTTCAAGGACGGCGCCTTCACCGCCAACGACCGGGACGTCCGCCGCTACGCGCTGCGCAAGACGCTGCGCAACATCGACCTCGCCGTCGAACTCGGCGCCACCACCTATGTCGCCTGGGGCGGGCGGGAGGGCGCCGAGTCCGGCGCGGCCAAGGACGTCCGGACCGCGCTCGACCGGATGAAGGAGGCATTCGACCTGCTGGGCGACTACGTCACCGAGCAGGGCTACGACCTGCGCTTCGCCATCGAGCCCAAGCCCAACGAGCCGCGCGGCGACATCCTCCTGCCCACCATCGGCCACGCCCTCGCCTTCATCGAGCGCCTGGAGCGCCCCGAGATCGTCGGCGTGAACCCGGAGACCGGCCACGAGCAGATGGCGGGCCTCAACTTCCCGCACGGCATCGCGCAGGCCATCTGGGCCGGCAAGCTCTTCCACATCGACCTCAACGGCCAGTCCGGCATCAAGTACGACCAGGACCTCCGCTTCGGCGCCGGCGATCTGCGCCAGGCGTTCTGGCTGGTCGACCTCCTGGAGTCGGCCGGCTACGAGGGCCCGCGCCACTTCGACTTCAAGCCCCCGCGCACCGAGGGCTACGACGGCGTCTGGGCCTCCGCCGCCGGCTGCATGCGCAACTACCTGATCCTCAAGGAGCGCGCCGCCGCCTTCCGCGCCGACCCGGCCGTGCAGGAGGCGCTGCGCGCCTCGCGCCTGGACGAGCTGGCGCAGCCCACCGCCGCCGACGGCGTCGCCGGACTGCTCGCCGACCGCTCGGCCTACGAGCAGTTCGACGTGACGGCCGCCGCCGAGCGCGGCATGGCCTTCGAGGCCCTGGACCAGCTGGCGATGGACCACCTGCTCGGCGTCCGCTGACACCGGGGACCTGGGGAAGGGGGTCGCGGCACGCGCCGCGGCCCCCCTCCGCGTGCGCCCCGGCCTCAGGCCGTGGCCCGCCCCGCGTACGCCGCCGGGTCGGCCAGCACGTCCGTCATCACCAGGGCCGCCGCACCCCGGGCCGCGTCGCCCGCGACGGACGAGGCACGGAGCCGGCCGCCACCCGGCGTCCACAGCCCGGACACCACCCGGCCCGTCAGCTCCTCGTCGGCCGGCGGGGCCAGCCACGGCATCAGGCTCCGGTAGATCCCGCCGAGCACCACCGCGTCCGGGTCCAGCAGATTGACCGCCCCCGACAGCACCCGGCCGAGCATCCGGCCCGCCTCGGCGACCGCCGCCACCGCCCGCGCGTCCCCGGCCCGGGTGCGCCGCTCCAGTTCGATCACGCCCGCCCCGGTGCCGCTCTCCGGGACCCCGGCCGCCCGCAGGAGCGCCGCCTGACCCGCGTACTGCTCCAGACAGCCCCGTGAGCCGCACCGGCACTGCGGACCCGCCGTGTCGACCACCACATGGCCGATCTCCCCGGCGAAGCCGTGCGCGCCGCGCAGCAGCTCGCCGTTGATGACCAGGGCGCCGCCGACACCGATCTCACCGGTCAGATAGAGGAAGGTCCGCACCCGCCCCAGCCCGCCGAACCACAACTCGGCCAGGGCCGCGAGGTTCGCCTCGTTCTCCGAGGTGACCGGCAGCGGCTCATGCCCCGGGCGCTCGGCCGCCAGCGCGGCGGCGAACAGCTCCTCGGCCGGCACCTGGTTCCACCCCAGGTTCGGGGCCTGGCGCACCGAGCCGTCCGAGACCAGGCCGGGCAGGGCCAGGGCCACCCCGACCGGGTGCAGTTCCTGCTCGCGCGCCGACTCCAGGGTGCGCGCGGCGATCCGGGCGGCCCGCGCCAGCACCTCGCCGGGCGGGGCGCCCCGGTTGTCGAGGTGCTCGGTGAGCCGCACCCGGCCGGTGCCGGCCAGATCCACGACGCACACCGAGACGTAGTCGATGTTGATCTCGACCCCGAGCCCGGACGGCCCGGTGCGGGCCGTCTTCAGCGCGGTCCCGGGACGGCCCGCCTGGCCGCTGAAGGTCTTGCCGGACTCCGTGAGGAACCCGCTGTCGATCAGCTGCTCGACCAGCGAGGACACCGCGGCCCGGGTCAGCCCCACCCGCGCGGCCACCCCGGCCCGGGTGGCCTCGCCCCCGTCCTCGTCCCGGACGGCCCGCAGCACGAGGCTGAGATTGCTGCGCCGGACGGTGTCCTTGTCGGCCTTGGGCCCCAGCGGCGTGAGGTTGCTCTTCATATCGGTCCCGAGCCTATGCGATGCCGTACGCCAGTACGGGCGGGATGTCCCGGTCCCGGCCGCGTACGGCGGGGACCGGGACCGGGGCCGCGCTCAGGCGCCCGCCCCATGCTCCTTGAGCATGTCCGCCATGAGCGCGATCTCCGACCGCTGGCCGAGCACCATGCCGGAGGCGAGGTTGCGGATCTCCTCGGTCCGGGCCGAGGAGGCGGCGGCCTGCGCCATCTCCGCCCCGGCCTTGTGGTGCGCGGTCATCAGCTTCAGGTACATCACCTCGGCGGCCCGGCCCTTCGCCCGGCGCAGTGCGTCCAGTTCGGTGCGGGTCGCCATGCCGGGCATGAGCGCGCCGTCGCCGCGCGGGGTGACGGTGTGCCCCATCCACTCCATGGGCGGTCCGGGCGAGCTCTTCGCCCGGCCCCAGGTCTCCAGCCAGCCGAGCATCATGCCGCGCTGGTTGGCCTGGGTGTTGATGATGTCGTACGCCAGCCGGCGCACCGCCTCGTCCGAGGTGCGGTCCCGGACGATGAACGACATCTCGACCGCCTGCTGGTGGTGGACCGACATGTCACGGGCGAAGCCGACGTCCGCCGAGGACTCGGCGGGCGCGGCCGAGGACGAGGCGGCGGCCTTCGGCGCGGACGAGGACGCCGGGCGCGCCACCATCACGACCACCAGGACCAGCGCCAGCAGGAGCACCGCCCCGCCGGCCAGCAGCATCGGCCGCGAGGTGCGGTCGCCGGCGGTCACTGGGACAGCCCGCCCGTGCAGGCGGCGCCCGGCTCGGGGGTCTGCGCGCCCTGGACGTACTTGGTGAAGAACTGCGCGACCCGGGGGTCGGACGCGTTCTTCACGGCCAGCTGCTTGCCCCAGGCGCTGAGCATCAGCGGCGATCCCTGGTCCTCCAGCGGGCTCATCAGCGAGTACGGGGTCGCCGACACCTTCTTCTCCAGCGCCTTCACGTCGTCCGCGGCGGCCTTGCTGGTGTACGTGACCCAGACGGCACCGTGCTCCAGCGAGTGGACGGCGTTCTCCTTCGGTATCTCCTTGCCGTACACGTCGGCGTCGCAGTTCATCCAGACCGGGTTGTGGTCGCCGCCCACCGGCGGGTTCATCGGGTAGTCGACCTTCTTCTCGACGTGGTTCTGGGTGAGCTTGTCCCAGCTCTTCTCGCCCTCGACGGGCGAGGCCTTGGCGGCCGTCTCGGCCTTGTCCTGCTCGTCGGCGGCGTTCATCAGATAGCCGCCCCCGACGACGAGACCGGCCACCACGACGACGGCGGCGGCGATGGTGAGGACGCGGCTGCGGCGCTCACGGGCCCGCTCCTGGCGGCGGGCCTCCTCCAGCTTGGCGCGGCGGGCGGCGGAGGCGGAGTTCTGGTTCTTGGCGGAAGCCATGGGGGTTCCTCGGGATTCGGTGACACGGACGGGACGCGGGCACGCGGCGGCCGCTCCCGTGGGGGAGAAGGACGCCGCGGTCGTCGGGGCGGGCGCGGTCCGGAGGAGGGCATGCGCCGGCCCGGGGCGTCCTAGATCCGTTGCACCTGGAGGGAGAGGTGGTCGACGTCGCCGACGGCGTCGTTCGACGGGCCGCGGATGGCGGCGGCACCGGAGAGCGGCGCCGGGGCGAGCGACACGGCGGCCGTGGGCAGGGCCACGGGGGCGGGCTGGACGGGCAGCACGACCGGGGCCGAGTGCTCGGCCGTCCCGCTGCACGAACTGCCCGGACCCCGCTCGCGCGGGGCGTCGATCACCACGACGTCCACGGCGTCCCCGTGCACCGGGGGAACGGCCCAGACCGACGCCGGGGCGAAGGGCGCGGGCCCCGCGGAGGGGGCGGGATGCCCCAGGTCCAGCGAGCAGCACATCAGCAGGGCGACGAGGGCGAACGCCCAGCCGAGCAGCACGGACGCGCGGGCGCGCCGCCGTCGCTCGGTGCGTTCGCTCAGCCAGGTCACCCGCGCATGATACGTGGTGTGTGAAGTTTCAATCAGGGCGAGGCCGGACCGGTGAACCTGTGGATCGCCGGACGAGGGGTTCACGTTTCGGCCGGGCGGGATACTGTGCCCCGGTGACCACGCACTCGAACGTATCTGCGGGCTGGTATCCGGATCCGCACGGCGCGCCCCAGCTGCTGCGCTACTGGGACGGCTCCCAGTGGACCGAGCACACCAACCCGGCAGGCGGTCAGCCCCAGGCCCAGGCACAAGCCGCGCAGGCCCTGGCCCAGGTGCCGCAGCAGCACCAGCCGCAGCCGGCCGCGCAGCAGTACCAGCAGCAGGCGCCCGCCCAGCAGCACGCGATGCCGCAGCAGGCCGTTCCGCAGCAGCAGGGCGGCGTTTCCGGCGCCCCCGGTGCCGGCTCGCTCTTCAATCAGCAGGTCCTGGTCGTGAACCAGAAGGCCAAGCTGATCGAGGTGACGAACGAGTACAGCGTCTTCGACCAGCAGGGCAACACGATCGGCTCGGTCGTCGAGGTCGGCCAGAGCGCACTGCGCAAGGTGCTCCGCTTCCTGACGAGCGTCGACCAGTTCCTGACGCACCGGCTGGAGATCCGCGACGCCTACGGGCAGCCGCAGCTCCTGCTGACGCGCCCGGCCAAGTTCATCAAGTCCAAGGTCATCGTGCAGCGCCCGGACGGGCAGCCGGTCGGCGAGATCGTCCAGCAGAACGCCATCGGGAAGATCAACTTCGCGATGATGGCCGACGGCCGGCAGGTCGGCGCGATCAAGGCGGAGAACTGGCGGGCCTGGAACTTCGCGATCGTCGATCACAACGACGCCGAGATCGCCCGGATCACCAAGACCTGGGAAGGTCTCGCGAAGACGCTGTTCACCACGGCCGACAACTACGTCCTCCAGATCCACTACCAGCTTCCCGAGCCGCTGCTGAGCCTCGTGGTGGCGACCGCGCTGACCGTCGACACCGCCCTGAAGCAGGACTCCCGCGGCCTCGGCTGAGCCCGCGACCGCACCATCCGTACGCCGCCGCCCGCGTCCCCGCCCATGAGCCGGGGGCGCGGGCGGTCGCGTGTGTGGGGAAGAGCCGCGCTCGCGTGCACGGGAGGCGGTCGGCGGTCGTCCACCGACAGGTATTTCACGGGTGTAATACCTGTTAAGGTGTATGAGTGAGTGATACATCTATCCGGTCCCGGCAGCCCTCCGTCCGCCGCATCCCGCTGGTGGCGCCGCTGCGTCTGGCCCGCCCCTCGGACATGTGGTTCAAGCCCGCGACCAGCGTGGTGGTCGCCACGGCCATTCCCAACCTGGTGCTCTATTCGCTGGACCGCCTCGACCTCGTGATGTACACGATGGCGGGCTCGCTGTGCGCGCTGTACGGCCACAACCTGCCCTACGCGCGCCGCGCCCGGACCGTCGTCGGCGTCGTCCTCGGCATGATCGCCGGGCTGGCCGTCTCCCTGGTCACGGCCTCGCTCACCGGCTCGACCGCTGTGCTGATCGCCGTCGGCGCCCTCCTCGCCGCCGGGCAGAAGCTGCTCTGCGACGCCACCCGGGTCGGCCCGCCCGGACCGGTGATCTTCACCTTCGTCAGCTCCGCCGCGCTCTTCGCCCCGCAGCGGCTCGGCCAGGTCCCCGCCCATCTCGCCCTCACCCTCGCCGCGGGCGCCGTCTCCTGGCTGGTGACCGTCGCCCCCGCCCTCGTCCGCCGGGAAGGGCCCGAGCGCCGCGCCACCGCCCGCGCCCTGAACGCCGCCGCCGCGTACGCCGACGCCCCCGGCCACCGCACCCGCCGCGCCGCCGTCCTCGCCGTGCACGCCGCCTGGCAGACCCTCCTCGCCGCCGGCCGCCCCACCCCGGTCCGCCGCGCTCTGGAACGCCTCGTCGTGCACGCCGAGACCGGCCTCTTCGATGGCGACCGCACCGGGGACCGGGGCGCCGCCGACGCGGCGCGGCTGCGCGACTGGGCCCGGCGCACCCGCGCCCGCGGCCCCGTTCCCACCCCCGAAGCCGCCCCCGGAACCGCCGAGGAACTCTTCGGTCTCGACGCCGAACGCGCCGCCCGCGCCGCGTCCCCGCGCGCCCTGCTCCGCCGCCTCGCCCCCGGCTCCCCCCTCCTGCCCGTCGCCGCCCGCACGCTCGTCGGCTGCGCCCTGGCCGGATACGTCTGCTCGGCCGTCGGCGTCGGCCGCCCCTACTGGGCCATCGTGACCGCCGCCTCCCTCTACCAGGCGAACATCACGCTCTCCTGGAACCGCACCCTCCAGCGCACCCTCGGCAATCTGATCGGGGTCCTGGTCTTCGCCGCGGTGCTCCCGCTCACCCGCCTCGACCCGCTGGTCCTGATCGCCTTCTGCCTCTTCTTCGGCTTCGCCGCCGAGGCGCTGATCACCCGCAACTACTGGCTCGGCTCGATCGCCGTGACCCCGATGGCGCTCCTCGTCCTGGAGTACGCCGGCAGCCACCCGGCCGGTGAACTCATGGGCGACCGGGTCCTGGACACCGTGATCGGGGCCGCCGTCGGCTTCCTCGCCGCGGCCCTGGTCACCAACCGGCGGGCCGCAGGCCGCGTCGAACAGGCCCTGGCCGCCACCGAGCGCGCCCGCGCCCACGCCGTCCGCACCCTCGCCGAGCCCACCGCGGACCCCGCCGCCCTCGACGCCGCCCGCCGCCGGCTCACCGGGTCCCTCGTCGAACTGCGCGAGGCGGACGACACGGCGTCCGGCGAATGGTGGCAGCGCGCCCTGCCCCAGGAGGCGGTGCTCGCCGCCGAGCAGGCCGGACACCGTACGCTCGCGGCTACAGCGAACCGTCGGGGGTCCACGGCCCCGGCCCAGGAGAACGGAGCGATGTGACCGACGACATCGTCGCCTCGGTGGTACGGCAGTGGCGGGCCGTCAATCCGGAACTCGACACCGGACCGATGGAGCTCATCGGCCGCATCAACCGCTGCTCCGCCCTGCTCCAGCAGGCCGAGGACGCGCCCCTGCGCGAGGCCGGGCTGACCCGCGCCGAGTTCGACCTGCTCGGCGCCGTACGGCGCACGGACCGCGCGCTGACCCCCGGGGAGCTGGCCCGGGAGACCTTCTCCTCGGGCGCCGCCGTCACCAAACGGCTGCGGGTCCTCCAGGAGCGTGGACTGCTCGACCGCCGGGGCGACGCCCGCGACCGCAGGGTCGCCCATGTCCACCTCACCGAGGAGGGGCGCGCCCTGGTCGACGGACTGCTGCCCCGCCAGCTCGCTTACGAACGCGCGGTGCTGGCCGGGCTGGACGCCGGAACCCGCGAGCGGCTCAGCGCCCAGCTCAGCGAACTGCTGGTCCAGCTGGAGGGCCGCATCGGGGGCGCCCGCCGCTGAGGCCGTCGCCGCCCCGCCGGGCGGGCCGGAGCCCCGCCGTCAGGGGGCGTCCGGGGCCCCGCGCCGCCCCTCCGCCGCGCACGACCGCCGCAGCTGCTCGGCCAGGCGCGCCAGTTCGCCGTCGCCGCCCCGGTGCGCCGGAGCGCACGCCGTCAGTGCCAGCCGGTCGCGCCAGGTGGCGCCGGTCAGCGGGACCGCGACCTCGTACACCCCGTCGACCGCCTCGCCCCGGCCGAAGGCATGGCCCCGCTCCCGCACCTCCGCGAGCGCGTCGAGCAGCGCCGACCGCGAGGTGAGGGTGCGGGGCGTGACCGCCTCCAGCCGTTCCGCCGGATACAGGGCGCGGATCTGTTCGACGGTCAACCGGGAGAGCAGCAGTTTGCCGCCCGCCGTGGCGTGCGCCGGGCGCGTACCGCCGGGCTCGGGCGCCACCCGTACGGGATGGCCGGACTCCCGGGCGTCGGTGACCACGGTCCGGTCGCCCAGCAGCGCGACGCTCCGCACGGTCTCCCCGGTCCGCCGCACCGCGTCGTCGAGCACCGCGCCGGCCCGTTCCCGTACGGCGGGATCGAAGCCGGCCGGCCGGCCCAGCCGGACCAGCTCCGGTCCCGGCCGGTAGCCCCGGGCCGAGGCGTCGCGGACCACGAAGTCGCGTCCCTCCAGCGTGCTCAGCACCCGGTGCGCGGTGGAGCGGCCGACGGCGAGGAGCCCGGCCGCCTCGGTCACGGTCAGTGCGTCGTGGGTGAGGAACAGACGCATCATCCGCAGCCCGGTGTCGAGCGATTCGATCGTGTAGTCCCGTGCCCGACCCATGGGATATGTGTTCCCCTCTCCGCCCCGGACGTGCCCCGCCACCCCTGCGGTGGACAGGTTTCTGTTCCTTTCGATCCGCTTCGATCACATGTGCGCTCGTCCCGTGGTGCGGGACGGATGTGGTCGGGCGGAGGTTGCGTTGGAGCCGTATCACCGTACCTCCCGGGTGAGTTGACGTTCTGACGTCCTGTCTGGCGGGACACCCGCGGGTGTTTTCTCCTGATTGCCGCCGTCCGTCACTCCCCGCACACGCGTGTTGGCGTTCCGTGCAAAAACTCGTGAGTGTATTACCGCGCGCGGCCTCGCGCAGGGGGTTGGGTGAATGTGCCGAAGCACTGTTTCGATCTGACTAAGCTCACGCGCAGTGAAGTCGAGTTGCCACGAAATTCGCGTGCTTGTTCCCTATGTGCCTGCGCGCACCGATACGGCGCCGTACTCCATGATTTCTTCCCGAATCAACCGCCAGAGGTTCTAGATGGCTCGTGTTGAATCACCGCCGACCGACGGGGGAACACCCGTCGTCCGTGCCCTGTTGCTGCCCGTGGTCACGGTGGCCGGAGCAACCGCCGCCGCCATGGCGCTGGTTGCCGAGGCCGCCCGCATACCGGTCGCCGTGTGCGGTGCCGTCACCGCCGCCGTGGTCCTCGCGCTCAGCTACCGGCTCGCCCGCCGGACGCGGACGATCCGCCGCCAGCGCGCCCACTACGAACAGCGCGTCACCGCGCTGGAGCGGCGCATCGCCACCCACGACGAAGAGACCGTGCGCATCAGCAAGGAGCTGCTGCCGGCCGCGATCCACCGGCTGCGCGTGGGCAACTCGCCGGACGAGGTGCTGCGCGACGTGGTGGACGGCGACCCGGTCTACCGCCATCTCCCGGACGCCCAGCGCTCGCTCGTCTACACGGTGCTGGACATCATCGACAACGAGGAGGCCACCAGGGACTCCGCGCAGCGCGCCTTCGTCAACGTCGCCCGCCGCGTCCAGGCGATCGTCCACCGCCAGGCCAGTGAGCTGCGGGAGATGGAAGAGCACCACGGGCGCAACCCCGACGTCTTCGACGACCTGCTCCGCATCGACCACGGCACCGCGCTGATCGGCCGGCTCGCCGACTCCATCGCCGTCCTCGGCGGTGCCCGGCCCAGCCGCCAATGGCCCAAGCCGGTGCCGCTGTTCAGCGTGTTGCGCGGCGCGATGTCGCGCATCCTGGAGTACCCGCGCGTCGATCTGCACTCGATCGCCAAGGTCGCCATCATCGGCACTGCGGTCGAACCGCTCATCCACGCCTGCGCCGAACTCCTCGACAACGCGACGCGCTACTCGCCCCCGCAGACCCGCGTCCACGTCACCGCGGTCGAGGTCCAGACCGGCATCGCCATCGAGATCGAGGACGGCGGCGTCAGCCTCAGCGAGGAGGCCCGCGCCCGCGCCGAGAACATGCTCGCCCGCGCCCAGGCCGGTTCCAGCATGAACGACCTCGGAGAGTCGCCGCGCCTCGGCATGGCCGTCGTCGGCCGGCTGGCGCGCATGTACGACCTCCAGGTCTCGCTGCGCCAGTCCGCGTACGGCGGGGTCCGCGCGGTGCTCATCGTGCCCCGCTCCATGATCACCACCGGCCCGGCGCCCGGCATCGCCCACGGCATCGGCGCCACCTCGCGCCCCACCAGCGACATCGACCTCGCGGACATCAAACACGTCGTCCCGGCCCGCAGCACCCACCGCAAGCCGCGTCCCGCCGCCACCCGGCCCGCCACCGGACCCATCGCCTCCGACCCCCGCCCGGCCACCCCGGCCGTCGCCATGGAGGACGAGGTCCCGGTCGTCACCGAGTGGACCGCCGGCGGCCTGCCACAGCGCCGCAGCCGCGGTCGCGCACCGCTCGGATCGCACAACCTGCCCGCCCAGGCCACGGACTCCGGTGCCGGCCGCACCAACGGCCACGGACGGAGCAACGGCCAGGACGGAGCCAAGGAGCCGCCGCCCGGCATCTGGCTGGAGGCGTTCACCAAGGCCGCCAACGGAGTGCCCCAGGAGCCCAAGGCGGACGAAGACTCTGACGATGCGTGGGACAAGGGAGACCTGAAGTGATCCAGCAGCGGGGCAACATGGACTGGATGCTCAAGGAGCTCGCCGACGACGTCCCCGACGTCCACCAGATCGTGGTCCTCTCCGCGGACGGGTTGCGCATCGCCCAGCACGGCGGCGACCCGGACGTCGCCGACCGGCTGGCGGCGGCCTGCGCGGGGCTGCAGAGCCTGGCCGCCGCCGTCGCCTCGGAGATCCCGTACAGCGACGGCCGGATGCGGCTCGTCGTCATCGAGGTCACCGGCGGCTTCTTCTATCTGATGGCCGCCGGGACCGGGGCCTACCTCGCGGTGCTCGCCGGGGAGACCGTCGACGCCGGGCTCGTCGGCGCGCGGATGCGCGACATGGTCGTACGGATCGGGGGCCACCTCACGAGTCCGCCCCGGCACGACGGGCAGACCGGATGAACGCTCCCCGACGAGAGCGCCGCACGGCCGACCCGGCACTGAGCGATCCGGAGCGGCTGTACGTCATCACCGGCGATCCCGACGGCAGCGAACGGGCCGCGCTCGACCTGGTCACGATGGTCGTGGCCAAGGCGCAGCCGAGCCCGACGGTCCAGCCCGAACAGGCCGTGATCCTGCGGCTCTGCCAGGCACCGTTATCCGTCGCGGAGATCTCCGCCTACCTCGGTCTGCCCTTCAGCGTGGTGACCTCGCTCCTCACCGAACTCCTCGCCTCGGAACTGATCGAATCGCGCGCGCCGATCGTCCGCGCGACCCTCCCGGACAGGTCCCTCCTCGAAGCGGTGATGCATGGACTTCAGAAACTCTGACACGATCACGGGCCCCCGCAGCGAGGACGTCCTGCCCACCACGGCCACCGCCGCGGTGAAGGTCGTGATCGTCGGAGGGTTCGGGGTCGGCAAGACGACCATGGTCGGCTCGGTCAGCGAGATCCGGCCGCTGACCACCGAGGAGACGATGACCCAGGCCGGGGTCGGCGTCGACGACAACTACGGGGTGGAGAGCAAGACCGCCACCACTGTCGCGATGGACTTCGGCCGGATCAGCATCAGCGAGGAACTGATCCTCTACCTGTTCGGCACCCCCGGACAGGAGCGGTTCTGGTTCCTCTGGAACGGGCTCTTCGAGGGCGCGCTCGGCGCCGTCGTCCTCGTCGACACCCGCCGCCTCGAAGTCAGTTTCGACGTCATCGGACGGCTGGAGGAGCGCGGCGTCCCGTTCGTCGTCGCGATCAACACCTTCCCCGGCGCTCCGACCCACCCCGTGGAGGCGCTGCGCGCCGCACTCGACCTGCCGGACGAGGTTCCGATGGTCGACTGCGACGCCCGGCTGCGCACCTCCAGCCGCGATGTGCTGATGACCCTGATGCGTTATCTGCACAGCCTGGCCGTCCCCCTCGGCTGACCCCAGCCCCGGTGCGCGCACCCCCGCGGCGCACCCGCCATCCGTACCGACCCGGCAGTCTCATCCCTGGAGCGATCGTGACAACCCCCTTCCACTACGAGCCCGGCGAGGCCTCGGGCCCCTTGCCGCCGCCCGGGTGCCCGGCCCACGACCTGGGCGTCGGCCCCGGCGGACTGCGCCGGTTCTACGGCCCGGAGGCCGAGCGCGACCCGCACGGCCTGTACGACAAGCTGCGCGCCGAGCACGGCCCGGTCGCCCCCGTCCTGCTCCACGGGGACGTGCCGGCCTGGCTGGTCCTCGGGCACAGCGAGAACCTGCACGTGACCCGTACGCCCTCGCAGTTCTCCCGCGACTCCCGCCGCTGGCGGGCGCTGCAGGACGGCAGCGTGGCCCCGGACCACCCGCTGGCCCCGATCTTCACCTGGCAGCCGATCTGCGTCTTCGCCGACGGCGCCACCCACGAGCGTCAGCGCGGCGCCGTCACCGACTCCATGAACCGGATCGACACCCGCGGCGTGCGCCGTCACATCAACCGGTACAGCAATCGGCTCGTCAACGACTTCTGCCGGAAGGGCCGCACCGACCTGGTCGCGGACTTCGCCGAGCGGCTGCCCATGATGGTGATGTGCGCGATCCTCGGGATGCCCGAGGAGTACGACGACCGCATGGTGCAGGCCGCCCGCGACATGACCCGGGGCACCGCCACCGCCGTCCAGAGCAACGCCTACGTGCTCGCCGCTCTGAACCGCCTCGTCGAACGCCGCCGGCGCGAACCCGCCGACGACTTCGCCACCTGGCTCGTCGAGCACCCCGCCGCCATGACCGACCAGGAGGTGGCGGAGCATCTGCGGCTCATCCTGATCGCCTCCTACGAGGCCACCGCCAACCTGATCGCCAACGTGCTGCGCATGGTCCTCACCGACCCCCGGTTCCGGGCCCGGCTCAGCGGCGGTCACATGACGGTCCCCGAGGCGGTGGAGCAGACCCTCTGGGACGAACCGCCGTTCACCGCCGTCTTCGGCCGCTGGGCCGTCGGCGACACCGAGCTGGGCGGCCAGCGCATCAAGGCGGGCGACGCCCTGATCGTCGGCATCGCCCCGGCCAACACCGACCCGGTCGTCCGCCCCGATCTCAGCGCCAGCATGGACGGCAACCGCGCCCATCTGGCGTTCAGCGGCGGCCCGCACGAGTGCCCCGGCCAGGACATCGGGCGCGCCATCGCGGACGTGGGCATCGAGGCCCTGCTGATGCGCCTGCCCGATCTCGAACTCGCCGTCGACGAGAGCGAGCTGCGCTGGGTCGGCAACATCATGAGCCGCCATCTCATGGAGCTCCCGGCCGAGTTCGGCGCCCGCGCCCCCCAGGACGACCGGGAGCCGCCCTCCATGGGCAAGCCGGCCCAGTCCGTCCGCCAGGACTGGGAGGTGCAGTCCGCAGTGCGCCACCAGCCGCCCACCCCGGTCCGCGCCACGCCCGCCCCCGACCCGGCGGAGGCCGGTGCGGTCACCGCCCCCGACGGTGCCACCGTCACCACCGACGGGTCCGCCGCCGGCTCGGCCGCCGGGATGATCCCGCAGCAGCGCAGGCCCGGCGGTCCGGCGCGGCTCTGGCGGGTCGTCACCCGCTGGTGGACCGGCTCCTGACCGGTCGCACCGGCCGGGGCCCGGGGAGGCGGGGCGAGAACCCGCCGCCCCGGGCCCCTCGCGTCACCACCCGCCGCACCCGCCCCACGTACCATGCGGAAGCGTGAAGCTCACCATTCTGGGCGGCGGCGGATTCCGGGTTCCCCTGGTGTACGGAGCGCTGCTCGCCGACCACGCCGAGGGCCGGGTCACGGCCGTCACCCTCTACGACACGGACGCGGGGCGGCTGGCCGCCGTGGCCCGGGTCCTCGCCGAACAGGCCGAGGGCGTCGCGGACGCGCCCGCCCTCGTCGCCACCACCGATCTCGACGAGGCGCTGCGCGGCGCCGACTTCGTCTTCTCCGCGATCAGGGTCGGCGGGCTCGCGGGGCGGGCGGCCGACGAGCGGGTCGCGCTGGACCTGGGCGTGCTGGGGCAGGAGACGGTCGGCGCGGGCGGGATCGCCTACGGGCTGCGCACCGTGCCCGTCGCCGTCGCACTGGCCCGCCGGATCGCCCTGCTCGCCCCCGGGGCCTGGACCATCAACTTCACCAACCCGGCGGGCCTGGTCACCGAGGCGATGTCCCGTCATCTGGGCGACCGGGTCATCGGGATCTGCGATTCGCCGGTGGGTCTCGGCCGGCGCATCGCCCTCGCGCTGGGCGCCGACCCTGCCCGCGCCCGGATCGACTACATCGGCCTCAACCATCTGGGCTGGGTGCGCGGGCTGTACGTCGACGGGCACGATCTGCTGCCCCGGCTGCTGGCCGACCCGGAACTGCTCGGCGGCTTCGAGGAGGGGCGGCTCTTCGGCGCCGACTGGCTGCGCTCCCTGGGCGCGATTCCCAACGAGTACCTGCACTACTACTACTTCAACCGCGAGGCGGTCCGCGCCTACCAGGAGGCGGAGCGCACCCGGGGCGCCTTCCTGCGCGACCAGCAGGAGGGGTTCTACGCCCTGATGAAGGACCCGGCCACCCCCGCCCTGGCCACCTGGGACCGCACCCGCGCCGAGCGCGACGCCACGTACATGGCGGAGAACCGGGACGCGGCCGGTGCCGGGGAGCGCGACGACAGCGGGATGGACTCCGGAGGCTATGAGCAGGTCGCGCTCGCCCTGATGCGGGCCGTCGCCCGGGACGAGCGGACCTCGCTGATCCTCAACGTCCGCAACCGCACCACCCTCGCCGCCCTCGACGCGGACGCGGTGATCGAGGCACCCTGCCTGGTCGACGCCAACGGTGCCCACCCGCTGGCCGCCGACCCGCTCCCGTACCACGCCGTCGGGCTGGTCACGGCGGTGAAGGCGGTGGAGCGGGCGGTGCTCGACGCGGTGGACGGCGGTTCCCGGGCCGACGCGGTCAAGGCGTTCGCGCTGCACCCGCTGGTCGACTCGGTCTCCGTCGCCCGCCGGCTGCTGGACGGCTACACCGAGGCGCACCCAGGGCTCGCGTACCTGCGCGCGCGGTAGCGGCCCCGTCAGGGCGTCGGGACCACCCGGCGCCCGCCCGGCGGCGTCCAGGACGGAGCCACCCCGGTCACCTGGCAGACCATCAGGTACAGCGGGATGGGCGGGGTGTAGGGCGTCCGGCTGTCGGGCTGGTGGATGAGCCGGGGCCGCACCGCGGGCACGCAGGCGCCCCGGGCGTACGCGGTCTGCGCGGGCCAGTCCAGGTCCTGGTCGGAGCCGGCCGGGACGATCCACCACCACTGGTCGGCGTCGGCGAAGACGCAGCCGGTGCGCGGCAGATGGGACAGCAGCCGGAATCCGTAGCGCGCGGGCACCCCGACCGCGTCGCAGCCCAGACTGGCCGAGAGGGTGTCCGGAACCGGCAGCCGGACCCGGCCGGGTCCCGACGGGCGGGCGGCCTCCCGGGCGCGCCGGGAGCCGAACAGATGGGACATGGCGTTCTTCAGCATGAGTGCTCCGAGCCGTGCGGCAGTTCCGCCCAGACGATGCGGCCCGAGCCGTCCCGGGCGTCGCGGGACCCCCAGGCGCTGCACATCGCGTCCACGAGCAGCAGACCGCGTCCGTGCTCGTCGTCGCCGCCCGCGTGCAGCCGCGGGCCTCCGGGCTGGTGTCCTTGGTCCTGTACGGCGATGCGCAGCCCCCGGTGCAGGCGGTGCAGCTCGCACACGACGCGGTCGCTCGCGGTGTGCACCACCGCGTTGGTGACCAGCTCGGACACGATGAGGACCGCGGCCTCGTACGTGTCGCCGCCCAGCCGCCAGGCGTCCAGCCGGGCGCGCGTCAGACGGCGGGCACCGGCGACCGACTCGGGGTGCGCGGGCAGCGCGAAGCAGTACCGGAGCGCTTCGGTCCCGGGGCTGAGGTCCATGAGCCGGGGGATGAGCGCACTGCCAGGTGCCACGACCGATCCTCACAGTGGGGGCTGTGTCACGCTTCGCGATCTTCCTGGGAAGGGCGGGGCATGACGAGTGAACTGGTTCACTCCCCAACTCTCCCCCTGTCGTGAACACTTGGCAAGGGGCACTCTGAAATTTCCAGAGTGACTGTGTTCTTGATGGCGGGCGCATGGCACACTGCTGCCAAACAGCGCATGGGGAGGTCTGAAGTGAGCGAACCGCGGTCCGCCCCGACCGTGGGCCAGGTCGTTCTCGGAAAGCGCCTGCAGGAACTGCGGGGCCGCGCCGGCCTGAGCCGCGACGAGGCCGCCAAGGTGCTGCGCGTCGCCCCCGCGACGGTCCGCAGGATGGAGACCGCCGAGGTCGCGCTCCGGATCCCCTACGTCCAGGCGCTGCTGAGGGCCTACGGAATCTCCGAGGAGGAGACCGACGCCTTCGTCGACCTCGCCGAGGAGGCCAACAAACCCGGCTGGTGGCAGCGCTACCACGATGTCCTGCCCGACTGGTTCAGCATGTACGTCAGCCTGGAGGGCGCCGCCAGCCTCCTGCGCATGTACGAGCCGCACTTCGTCCCCGGACTGCTCCAGACCGAGGACTACGCGCGTTCGGTCATGCGCACCGGGGCGGTCGGCCAGACCAGGCCCGAGGACATCGAACGCCATGTGGCGCTGCGCATGCAGCGGCAGTCCCTGCTCACGCGCCCGGACGCCCCGAGGCTCTGGGTGGTGATGGACGAGACGGTGCTGCGCCGCCCGGTCGGCAGCCCGCAGGCCATGCGCGCCCAGGCCGACAAGCTGCTCGAAGCCACCGAGCTGCCCCATGTGACGCTCCAGATCGCGGAGTTCTCCACGGGGCACCACCCCGGCACGTACGGCCCGTTCGTGCTGTTCCGGTTCGCCGTCCCGGAACTGCCGGACATGGTCTACAGCGAGTACCTGACCGGGGCGGTCTACTTCGACGCCCGCCCCGAGGTGGCCTCGTACCTGGAGGTCATGGACCGCATGGCGGCCCAGGCCGCCACTGCACAACGCACGAAGGAAATCCTCCGGGACTTCCGCAAGGAGCTGTGAATGACGCCCATATACAACGGCATGCCGGCCGCCGACCTCGGCGACGAGGGCTGGTACAAGCCGTGGAGCGGTGGCAACGGCGGCAACTGCGTCGAGGCGATGAAGCTCTCCGACGGCCGGATCGCGATGCGCCAGTCCGCCGACCCCGACGGCCCCGCCCTCATCTACTCCCACCGCGAGATCGCCGCCTTCATCCAGGGAGCCAAGGCCGGACAGGCCGACTTCCTGCTGACCTGACGGGCGGTGCGCGCACGGTTCGCGCGACCTCCACCCCGCCGTACGCCGACCACCGATCCAAGGAGCGCGCCATGACCGGGCACGAGCCCCCCGTCGAGATCGACACCAGCAAGCCGCATCCCGCGCGGATGTACGACTGGTTCCTCGGCGGCAAGGACAACTACCCGGTCGACGAGCAGATGGCCCGCCAGCTCCTCGCCCTGGACTCCCGGGGCCGCGACATGGCCCGGGTCAACCGGGCGTTCATGCACCGGGCCACCCGCTGGCTCGCCGAGGACGGCATCCGCCAGTTCCTCGACATCGGCACCGGCATACCGACCGAACCCAACCTCCACCAGATCGCCCAGCGCACCGCGCCGGACGCCCGGGTCGTCTACTGCGACAACGACCCGATCGTCCTCGCCCACGCGGCGGCCCTGCTGCGCTCCACCCCCGAGGGAGCCACGGAGTACATCCAGGCCGACGCGCGCGAGCCCGGCACGATCCTGGAGGCGGCCGGCCGGGTCCTCGACTTCGACCGGCCGATCGCCCTGTCGATGCTGGCCCTGCTGCACTTCATCGACGACGAGGACGGCGCCGCCGAACTGGTCGGCCGGCTGGTCGACCAGCTCGCCCCCGGCAGCTACCTCGTCCTGTCGCAGACCACCGGGGACTTCGACCCGGAGGGCGCGGCCCGGGCGGTCGAGCTGTACAAGGCGCGCGGGATGGCGCTGCGCCCGCGCAGCCGGGCCGAGTTCTCCGCGTTCTTCGACGGTCTCGACCTGGTCGAGCCCGGGGTCTCGCTCTCCGCCGACTGGCATCCCGAGCTGGGCGAGGTCATCGAGGTGCCGGGCGACGAGCCGATCCCCGGGTACGCGGGCGTGGCCCGCAAGCGCTGACCGGCCCGGCGGCGGGGGAGCGGCCGGGCCCGGGGGAGAATGGACCCATGTCCCGACGCACCGCACGCCCCCGCAGGCCCGCCGCCCCTCCCGCCCCCCGGATCACGGCCGGCTCACCGTGCCCCTGCGGGCTGCCGTCGTCGTACGCGGAGTGCTGCGGGCGGTTCCACGCGGGCGAGCCGGCGCCCACCTGCGAGGCGCTGATGCGCTCGCGCTACTGCGCCTTCGTCGTCCGCGACACCGGATATCTCCTGCGCACCTGGCATCCGGACCACCGCCCGGCCGTCCTCGATCTGGACCCGGAGCAGCGCTGGGAGGGGCTGGAGATCCTGGAGACGGCGCAGGGCAGCGCCTTCCACACCACCGGGACCGTCACGTTCCGGGCGCGGTTCACCGTCGGCGGGCAGTCGGACGCGCTGTACGAGAAGAGCCGCTTCGTCCGGTACGAGGGCGCCTGGGTCTACGAGACGGCCGTCTTCGCCGACTGAGACCGGCGCCGGGCGCGCTTCCGGCCGCCCGTCAGACGGGCGCCCCGGCCGGGGTGACCGGGGCCAGCTCCTGGGCCAGGTCCTCCGCCAGCAGTCGCTTGGCGATCACATCGACGGCGGCCCGCAGCCGGTCGTGGTCGGGGCGGTCGACGTCGTCGTCGCCGAGTTGGCTGTTGAGCCAGGACGCCCAGGCGTCCGTGATCGTGGCGGCCTCCCGGCGGCCCGCCGCGGTGTGGGTGAACAGATGGCCGTCCCCGGTGAGATAGCCCTCCTCGATCATCCGGTCGAAGACCGGGACCAGCACCTCCGGCGGGATCCGGTGCCGGGTGGCGATCAGCCGCAGTCCCGCGTGGCCGACCATCCGGGTGAACAGCTCCACCTGCATGACGGCCCAGGCTCCCGCCATGTCGAGCCGGGTGTCGGAGGAGGCGACGATCCGGCGCGCGGTGTCCGGGTCCACCCGGCGCAGGACCTTAGCCACGGAGAACTCCAGCAGCCGGGCGGAGTCGCCCGTGCTCGGGGAGGCGAAGCCCTCGCCCATGTCGGTCGAACCGGCCCGGACCGTGTCCCGCAGCTGCACCTGCTTGAGGAAGAGCGCCACCACGAAGCCGATCAGCGCGACCGGCACGGTCCACAGGAAGACGGTGTGCAGGGTGTCCGCGTAGGCCTGGGCCAGCGGCGCGGACTGGGCGTCGGGCAGGGCGTGCAGCCCCTCCGGGCTCTGCGACGCCTTCGCCAGGACCGCCGGATCACCGCCCGCCCGCGCCGCTTCCGCGATGCCGTCCCTGAGGTGCGGGCCGAGCGCGTTGGCGTAGATCGTGCCGAACACGGCAGTGCCGAAGGAGCTGCCGAGCGTACGGAAGAAGGTCACGCCCGAGGTCGCGGTGCCCAGGTCCGTGTAGTCGACCGTGTTCTGCACGGCGATCGTCAGCACCTGCATGGACAGGCCGATGCCGAGGCCGAGCACCAGCATGTACAGCGACTCCAGCCAGACCCCGCTCTCCGGGCCCATCCGGGAGAGCAGGAACAGGCCGAGCGCCATGACCAGGGAGCCGACGATGGGGAAGATCCGGTAGCGGCCGGTCTTGCTGACCACGTTGCCGCTGAAGATGGAGGCGGCCAGCAGACCCACGACCATCGGCAGTGTCCGGACGCCCGAGAGCGTCGCCGAGTCGCCGTCCACGTACTGGAGGTACGTCGGCAGGAAGATCATCGCGCCGAGCATCGCGAAGCCCACGATGAAGCTGAGGATCGAGCACACCGTGAAGACCGGATTGCGGAAGAGCCGCATCGGCAGCATCGGTTCCTTCGCCCGGAACTCCACCAGGCAGAAGGCGGCCAGGGCGGCCAGGCCGAGGACGAACAGGCCGATGATGACGCCGGAGCCCCAGGCGTACTCGTTGCCTCCCCAGCTCGTGGCCAGGATCAGGGCGCTCGCCCCGACCGTGACCATGGCGATGCCCAGGTAGTCGATGACCGGACGGCCCGCCGCCTTCACGGCCGGGATCGTGCGGGCGGCGGCGATGACCACCAGGATCGCGATCGGCACATTGACGTAGAACGCCCAGCGCCAGCTCAGATGGTCGGTGAACAGCCCGCCGAGGAGCGGTCCGACGACCGTCGAGACGCCGAAGACCGCGCCGATCGCGCCCTGGTACTTGCCCCGGTCGCGCAGCGGGATCACATCCGCGATCAGCGCCATCGAGGTGACCATGAGCCCGCCGGCGCCGATGCCCTGGAGACCGCGCCAGACGATCAGCAGCGTCATGTTGGTCGCGAGACCGCAGAGGAACGAACCGGTGATGAAGATGATCGCGGAGAGCTGGAAGACCACCTTCCGGCCGAACATGTCGCCGAACTTGCCGACCAGGACCGTCGCGACCGTCTCCGCCAGCAGATACGCGGTCACCACCCACGACATATGGGCGGCGCCGCCCAGGTCCGAGACGATCGTCGGCAGCGCGGTGCCCACGATCGTCTGGTCCAGGGCGGCCAGCAGGATGCCCAGCACGATCGTGGCGAAGACGATGTTGCGACGGCGCGGATCGAGCACGGGCGGCGCGGCGGCGCTCCGCGCGGCGGGGGCGGTCTCGCTGGCAGTGGTCACCCTTGCACCTTCACACCGCCCCCTGTCACCCGCATGCGGGAGGCGACCGGACGTGTCAGCCCAGCAGCTCCCGCAGCGAGGCCGTCATCCGGGCCGCGAAAGCCTCCCGCGTCCGGGGGTCCACCCGGTCCAGCGAGAGATACGGATTGAGGTCCTCCAGCTCCACCAGGAGCAGCTCGCCGGAGGCCGTGCGGCAGGCGTCGACCCGCTGGATGCCGTGGTCGAGGGTGTTCCACTCGATGAACGCGCGGGCGAAGTCCAGGTCGGCGGGGCTCGCCTCGTACGGCTCCAGCACCCACCGCCGGTCCGGGTGCGGCGCGTTCAGCGCGTACTGGAAGTCGCGGTCGACGAAGTAGAAGGACACCTCGTAGCGGAAGTCGATCCGGGGCTGGACCAGCAGCGTGCCGTCCGTGCCGGGCTCCAGTACGGGGGTGTCCGTGAAGCGCAGCCCGACGGAGTCCGCGCCCAGCTTCGGCTTGACCACATAGCCCGCGGCCTCCGGCAGCAGCCCCAGGTCCGCCGCCCGGTCCACGGTCGGTATCACCGGGTACCCGGCCCGGCCCAGATCCACCAGGTACTGCTTGCCCGCCATGTCGCCCCGCCCGGTCAGCGGGTTGTAGACCCGGGTGCCGCGCTCCAGGGCGCGCGCCCGGAAGGCGTCGTACGCCTCCTGGTAGTGCAGCACCGGACCGCTGTTGCGGACGACGACGCCGTCGAAGCCGTCCATCAGGGCCGCCGCGTCGCGCGGATGGCACAGCGCGAGGTCGACGTCCTCGCGCAGCCGTGCGGTGAGCGCGATGTCCTCGTCGCAGTAGCGGCGCCCGCGCGCCTCGTAGGCGAGGTCGGTGACGAACAGGACGGACGGGCGCGGACCGGCGGGCATGGCTCTCCAGGGGTTCGGCGGCGGGGGCGGTCGAGGTCCCGGCATTCTCCCGTCCGCCCCCGCCGCCGCCCCTGGCGGGGTGGTCATTCGATCCGGGCGCAGACGTCGTCCACCGATCCGTGGTGCATGCGCAGGGTGCGGTAGCCGTCGGCGGCGATGTCCAGCGTGTACACGCCGTCCACCCGGTACTCCCCGCGCGGCAGGTTGCCCTGGTGCGCGCCGACGCCGAGGAGGACGGGCCCGACGGCGTGCCAGCGCTGCGAGCCGTCGGTGCGGTGGTCGACGATCGCGCTGCCCCCGGCGTCGACGTCGGTGTACGCGCCGGTACGGGTGTTGGTGACGCGGATGAGCAGGGCCCCCTTGTAGGCGATCTCGGAAGGGGACCCGTCGGGGTGGGTGGCGAGCACCTTCTGGACGACCTCGTCCACGAGCGGTTCGCCGTGGACGGGGGCGTCGCAGCGGGTGCCGGCCGGGACGTCGAAGGGGGCCGTGGGCGCGGGCTCCCACCCGGCCGGGGCCGGAGCGGCCGAGGCCGGCGCGGCGGTGAGGAGCGAGGCGGCGAGCGCCAAGGCGGTCAGGAAGGTGGTCCGGTGCATGCGGTCTCCCGGTGGCGGGGGCACCCGGACGGGCCGTGCGGCCGGTGGCCCCCGTGGACCGGCCGTCCGCTCACCGCACGAGCATGCACCCCTGCGGCGCGCGCCGTCCGGGAGACGCGCGAGGACGGCGTCCGTACGGGTGCGCCGCCCGGGTCAGCGGATGTGGCGTCCCGAGATCGCCCGCGCGATGACCAGCCGCTGGATCTCGCTGGTCCCCTCGAAGATCGTGTAGATCTTCGCGTCGCGGTACATCCGCTCCACCGGGTGCTCCCTGCTGTATCCCGCGCCGCCCAGGATCTGGACGGCCTTCTCCGTCGCGGCCACCGCGAGTTCGCCCGCGCGGAGCTTGGACATGGAGCCCTGCCCGGCGTCGAAGGAGCGGTCGTTGCGCGCCATCCAAGCGGCCTGCCAGATCAGCAGCCGCACGGCCTCGATCTCGGTCCGCAGATCGGCCAGGGCGAAGGCGATCGACTGGTTCTCGATGATGGGCCGGCCGAACGCCTCGCGGGTACCGGCGTACTCCAGCGCGTACTCGTACGCGGCGCGGGCGATGCCCAGCGCCTGGGCGCCGACGGTGGGGCGGCTGACCTCGAAGGTCGCCATCGCGGCCTGCCCCTTGGCGGTGCCGCCCTCGCGGGCGCGGGCGAGCCGGGCGTCCAGCTTCTCCTTGCCGCCGAGCAGGCAGTGCCCGGGGACCCGTACGTCGTCGAGGAAGAGGTCCGCCGTGTGCGAGGCGCGCAGCCCCAGCTTCTTGACGGTGCGGCCCGCCTGGAGGCCCGGGGTGCCGGGCGGCACGATGAACGCGGCCTGGCCGCGCGCGCCGAGCGCGGGGTCGACCGAGGCGACGACGACATGGACCTCGGCGATCCCGCCGTTGGTGATCCACGCCTTCTGGCCGGAGAGCACCCACTCGTCCTTCGCGGCGTCGTAGCGGGCCCGGGTGGCCATGGCGGAGACGTCGGAGCCGGCCTGCGGTTCGGAGACACAGAAGGCGGCGACCTTGGGGTCGTCCTCGTCGCCGTAGCACTGCGGCACCCACTCGGCGAGCTGGTCGGGGGTCCCGGAGGCGAAGATCCCGGCGACGGCGAGCGAGGTGCCGAACAGGGCCATGCCGATGCCGGCGTCGCCCCAGAACAGCTCCTCGTTGGCTATCTGGAGGGAGAGCCCCGAGGGGTCGCCGTACATGTCGGCCAGCGACTCGAAGCCGTAGAGCCCGATCCGGGCGGCCTCCTGGATGACCGGCCAGGGCGTCTCCTCGCGGGCGTCCCACTCGGCGGCGGCCGGGCGCACCACCTCGGCGGCGAAGCCGTGCACCCAGTCGCGCAGGTCCTGCTGCTCCTCGGTGAGGGCGAGGGAGAAGTAGCTCATGGGTCAGGCCTTCGGGATGTCGAAGTAGCGGGTGAGGCCCGAGGCCAGGCCGACGTCACCGGCCACCTTCAGCTTGCGCATCATGAACATGGTGATGGGGTTGCCGTTGCCCGAGACCAGCTTCAGGAACTCGGTGTCCGCCATGACCAGCGTCGTCCGCGGCTCGGCGTCCGAGCGGCCCTCGCTGACGGTGCAGCGGCCGTCCGCGATCGCGGTCTCGTAGACCACGTCGCTGTCACCGGTGATCTTCCAGCGGACGAGGGCGGTGAGCGGGCCGGCCGCCTCGGGGCGGAACTGCTGCCCCATCCGGGCGAAGACCTCGCCGAGCACCCGGGCGCGCAGGTCGCCGTGCATGACCTCGCCGAGCTGCTTGGCGGACAGTCCCTTGACGATCCGCGCGAACTCCGGCGGGGAGACGGCCGCGAAGTCGAGGGCGGCCAGTTCGTCGGTGAGGTTGCCGCTGCTGTTGTCGGCCACGCCAGTTCCTTACTCTGAAGTAAACTTACTTTTGAGTAAGGTAAGGGCAGGGCGTCACCTCCGCAAGGCGGCGGACGCCGTGGGGCGCGGGGAGTGCGCGGGGCCGGGCGGACTACCAGGCGCTGCCCGGACGCACCGTCAGCCTCGGGTCGTGCGCGGCCAGCACCTTGTTGGCGCGGGCGAGCGCGGCCAGGGCCTGCTCGCGGTCGGCCTGGTCCTCGATGCCCAGCAGCGGCCCGCGGAACCGGCGGATCTCACGCGCCGCGCACTCCGCCTCGAACTCCGCCTCCAGGATCCGGGCCGGGACGCAGGAGCCGATCAGTGCGGCGACGCTGTCCGGGATGGGGACGGGGACGAGCAGATGGGAGGCGGTCATGGGGGTTCCCTCTCGAATGGTGGCCAGGAGGTCGGACGGTGCGTCCGCCGGGTGGGCGGACGACCCCTCCATGTGTACGGGACGCGGTTCCGGGTTTCTCGTCGAGAACGTCTCCGTGTGGCAACCGTTTGGGAGTGACCGGGTATTTCCCTTTACTCGAAGGTAAGTTGACGGGAGGCGGGGGTCATGATCCGGCCGGGCATGTCTCGTGCGTCCGCTACGAAGGAGTCGACTCCCGGCCGCGGGCCCTCAGCTGAAGGGCGCGCAGGACCGCCTCGGTGGAGAACCTGCTCTCGGGGTCGATCAGTTGCTCGCCGAAGATGGACTCCAGATTGCGCATGCGGTACCGGACCGTCTGGGGGTGGACGTCGAGGAGTTCCCCCATGTGGGCGGCCGTTCCACGGGTGTCGAGCCAGATCCGCAGCGTCTCGACCAGCCGCTCGCGCCGGTTGGTGCTGATGCCCGCGAGGGGGGCCAGTTCCCGCTGCGCCAGCTGGTCGAGGAGGACCGGGTCGGAGAGCAGCCACAGGGTGATGAGGTGGTCCTCGCAGAAGATGAACGGGGCATCGTCGATCACCCCGGTGTCCACGAGTTCCAGGACCCTGCGCGCCCAGCGGATCGAGTCGGCGGCCAGCGCGGTGGGGACGGTCAGTCCGACCGCGACATGGGTGCCGAGCAGGGTCTGCTCCAGCATGCTCCTCCGGGCGTCGTCGAGGGGACCCGGGATGAGTAAATGCGGCTGCGGATCGCTGAGGTCGACCAGGATGTCCCGGTCGGCGCTGACCCTGTCGAGCCCGGCCGGGGCGCGCGCCGCGACCAGGGTGACCTCCTCCGGGAGCGCCCATCCCGTCTGCTCGCACAGCTCGGCGATGGCGGAGCGGGGGACCGGGCGCCCGGCCAGGATCAGATGCAGCAGCCGCCTGCGCATCGTCTCGGCCTGCTCGCCCGTCTGGGCCTGGACTTCGAGATACCCCTCGCGCGAGAGGGATTCGAGTTCGTCGATGTACGCGAAGAGCGCGTCCGCGAAGCTGAGCATCAGCGTCGGCGAGAAGTTGTAACTCCGGCCCACCTTCTTCGCCCGCCGCAGCGCGACCCGCGCGCCGAGCCGGTACGCGCCCTGGAGCGTCTCCATCGTGCGGCCCTCGTACGCCTCGAACCGGCCGAAGCGGCGGCACATGTCGTCGCGCAGGGACGTCGAGGAGGCCGGTTCCGCGATCAGGTCGACGAAGGAGGCGAGGCTCTGCTCCACACCGACCCGGATCGCCTGCCCGTTCGGGCCGCTGAGGAGCCGGGCGTACTCGGGATAGGCCCGGGTGACCTCGACGCCTATCTCCTTGATGAGACTGGGCAGTTCGGGCCGCATGATGGCGGCGAACTCCTGGGGGAGCGGCCCCAGCGGGTCCCCCGTGTCCAATGGCGAAATGACTCTCGGCATGACGTGTCCCCTCGCTCTCCGGTGCCCGGTGGGGGTGAGGCAGTGGGGGAAAGCGCTCCCACGAACCGACAGGTGCGTACCAAGTCCGCGATGAAGATAGTCCAAGTCGATGGCCGTGCCCACCACTTGGACAAGATCGCCGTGCAGGGGGCACACAACTCGGGCGCGTCGTGGTGCTCCTGTGCAGGTAGGGCGGGAGTGCTCACTTCCGGACAATATTTTCGGCCGTTCGCTCCAGCCGCGCACGAGTCGTCCTTGAGCGGGTCTCCGCTGGGTCGGGCCGGTGCGGGAGCGCCGGCGTCGATCGGGGAATGCGAATGCGTCGGTCCGGAAAGCGCCGCGCCCGGCGCGACCGGAGTCCGGGGGCGCCGAGACGCCGTTGACCAGCCAGGAGCCGCGCTTGACCGGGATTTTGCGCATCAAGTGACAAGGGTGCCCGGGCGAGTTAGTCAGCCCCGTACGAGAAAAGAAGTCGTTGCGAGCAATTTCGGCTGGCGGGATTGTGCTCAAAGTTTCCCGCAAGTAACGTCACGGCCTGTCACAGATTGTATGTGGCCGAGAGTGTACGTCTCTCCTCGGAGTAGTGGTTCGTCGTCGTGCTTTGTGCCTCTTGGGCAGCTCTGGAGCACGCCCCGCAAGCAGTGCCACCCGCATTGTCGAATCGGAGGAACTAACTGTGCGTAATACCCTCAAGAAGATGGCCGTGGTGTCCGGAGTCGCTTCCGCGGCCCTCGCGCTCGGCGTCAGCCAGGCCATGGCCTTCCCGGCCACGACGTGGACCGTCACGGGCACCTCCTACACGGCCGCCTCGACCAACACGATCCTGACGGTGAACGGCATCCCGCTCACCTGCCCGACCGCGGCCGCGAGCGGCAGCGCCGCCAGCACCACGGGCAACCCCGCCACGGTGGCGCGGATCAGCGCGGCCTCCTTCGGGACCACCGCCAAGCCCTGCACCAGCCCGCTCGGCCCGGTGACCCCGGTCGCCAACACCTCGCCGGCCTGGGAGATCGTCGCCCAGGACTACAACGCGACCACGGGCGTCACCACCGGCTACATCAAGGGCATCAAGGCCAGCCTCACCGTCCTGACCTGCAGCTTCACCGTCGGTGGTGAGGTCGACGGGAAGTTCACCAACGGCACGCACGTGCTCTCGGTCGGCGGCTCCACCCACCAGCTGAACGTGCTGACGGCCAGTGCCGGCTGCACCGGCATCGTGGCCGTCGGCGACCACCCGACGTTCACCGGTGACTATGCCGTCAGCGGAATCACGAGCATTGTCGGAAGCTGACGGGCCGACGGGTAACCGCGAGCCCAGCAGACCGCACGGCGGGACGCCCGCCGTGCGGTCTGCGGCCACGACGGAAGGGAATCACGAGGGATGACGATGCGCGGCGCGACGGGGCGGAGCCGGGGACAGCTGACAGCACGGGGCGGGGCCGTACTGGCCGCGGTCCTCATGGCCGGAATGATTCCGGGTGCTCAGGCGTCCGCCGGAGAACGTGACGTCCAGGTCGAGTTGGGCTACGACTGCGACTTCCCCTCGGGTTCCGAACCGGTCGAGGTCACGGTCTCGGCGACCGTCCCGGACCGGGGGGACGTCGACCAGCCGGTCCAGGTCAGGAACGTGACGACGGAACTGACCCTCCCCGAGGGCGCGGTGCCCGACCTTCCCGACGCCGGGGCGGGCGGCCTCGACGTGACGACCGAACTGACCGTGGACGTGGCGCAGGGCGAACAGTCCGCGGTGACCCTGTGGGCCGGAAGCACCGGGAAACCGGTGACCGTCCCCGCATCGGGCGGGCTCACGCTCACCACCTCCGGCGAGGTGCCCACCGTGACCGCCGGGGCCTCCGGCGCTCTCACCTTCGCCGCCGCGAAGCTGACGGCGCGGATCGCGCCGCCCGCCTCGCAACCCGTCTCCCCCTCGGAGCCGGATTCGGAGCCGGCGGACGGTGCCGCCGCTCCCGGCACCGTCGAGCTGACCTGCACCCTGAAGGAGGGACAGGACCCGGCCCTCGCCTCGGTGCGCATCGGCGGGAACGTGACGTGGCCCTCGCCGGCGGCCTCCGCCACCCGGGAGCGTCAGGGCACCGCCAAGGACCGGAAGGACACCGCCAGGAACGACGACGGGGCGACGCCGGAACCGGGCAGCGCGCCGGCCGTCTCCCAGACCCTGGGAGGCAAGGGCCCGACGTGTATCGGTGACGAGAACGACGGGATGGCCCTGAACGCCTACGTCACCGGCTACGCCGACGTCGCCAAGCTCAAGAGCGCCACGCTGTTCCCGCTCGCCTGCGCGAAGATCGCCCAGGGCCCGAACACCATCAGGTTCGTGGACGGGCGCGTGCATCTGTTCCAGGACTCGACCGTCGTGCTGGACTACAAGGGCGAGCCGAAGCTCCCGCCCGCCACCGGAACGTTTCTGACCTTCGGGTTCATGCCGACGACCGCGTCCCTGGAAATGACCCAGATCCCCCCGGGCACCACGGCCGACGGGAAACCGGACTACAACATCCACTCCGACCTGATGATCGTCGGCCCCGGCAACAGCGAGGGCGTGACGACCATCGACATGGACCTCCGGCTGCGCCTGTACAACGTGAAGGTCAACGGCGTTCCGCTGGACGTCGGCCCCAACTGCCGTACCACCAAGCCCTTCAAGCTGCCGCTGCGCGGGGAGATGCTCCTCAAGGACGGCGTGCAGACGGGCTACACCCTGGTCACCGGTGGCGAGCTCAACGGAGAGGTCACCCTTCCGCCCTTCTCCGGCTGCGGTGTCGACGAGGACCTCGACCGCCTCTTCACCGCTTCCATCTCCGGAGTCCCCGGGGCCGTGAAGCAGGTGCAGGGTGCGCCCTGCGCCGCCGCGCAGCACGACCCGGCCGTGTGCACCTCGGACGGCCAGCCCGTCCAGGTTCCCGAGCCGCCGCGCTGAGCCGGCACCGCCGGCCGCCCGAACCAGAACACCCCATTCGTTCGGCCCACCATGAATTGAGGGAGTAATGAGAGCTGTTCCGAAGAGATGGCGCACGGGCATGTTCGCCGCTGCCGCCGCCGCGGTGATCGCGATCCCGCTCACCCCGCTGTCCGCGTCGGCCGCGACGGCGAGCCTCAACGGGGACTGGGCGCCCTTCTCCCGCTGTCCCGTCGACGACCCCGCCATGCTGGCGGCGGACGGCCAGGACATCGTCGCCTCCTGCGTGTCCTCGTACTCGCCCGGTGGGGAGTTCAAGCTCGGCACGACCGAGGCCGCCATCGGCGCCAACGACCTGCAGTTCGGTGTCCTTCAGGACACCGCGGCCGGTACGTTCAAGGTCGTCCCGCCCAAGGAGGGTGCGCTGATCAGCGCACCCACCGAGATCCCCGGCGGGCTGCTCGGACTGATGTGCCCCAGTGACATCCCCGTCGTCAGCGCGGTCTGCGGGCAGATCACCAACGTCTCGCTGAACCGGGTGACGGCGACGGTGGAGTCCATCGGCACGCCCTCGGAGTTCGACCTGACGGCCGGTCTGGGCGTCGGCCGTCCGATCGTCAAGCTGCCGGTCCGCGTCCACCTGAAGAACTCGCTCCTGGGCGACAACTGCTACATCGGCAGCGCCTCGGAGCCGATCCTGCTGCGACCGCAGAACGCCACACAGCCCTCGCTCGCCATCCAGCGCTTCGACGGCAACGGCACCAGCAACCCCGCGGGCGGCGCCATGCTGCGGTTCGCCCTCACCGGAAACAGCCAGGCGGACACCACCTTCGCGGTGCCGAAGGCCAGCGGCTGCGGTCTGGGCGGCGTGCTCAGCTGGGCCGTCAACCTGAAGGAAGGACTGCCGTCCCTGTCGGGCGACAACCACATCACGCTCAACAACGCCTCGACGTACAGCGGAGCACTCACCGCTCCGGGTCTGGTCGTGCCGGACGCGGGGAAGGTGCTCTCGCAGTACTGGCACTCCGCCGTGAAGTAGCACCGGCCGGCGGCGGCTCCGCCGGGGCGTTCTTGTCATTCCCTGCGTGCCGCCGTCGCGTCCGCCGTAGCCCGTTCCTGCCGGGAGATCTCCTGGTAGGAACGGGCTTTCGTGTTCTCCGGGACCCCGAGAAGGCGGTCGGGCAAGCCCCCCGGATGGCTCATATTCGTATAGGTTTCAGGAGCGGAATGCTCACTCGCGAACAATAATTCCGCTTCCGCGGGCGGTCGTTCAAAAAGTTCCTGAACCACTATTGCGAAGGCAGGTTACCGAGCCGTAGCGTCCCGGGTGAGCAGCGCGGACGGGTGTTCGTACTGCTCGTCCGACGCCCACGGAGTCCAGGTCGCGCCCCTCAGCCGGGACTCCGGACCGGGAACGCCACAGCCCCCGAACCCGCTCTCCTGGGGGCGGCTCTCCCGCTCCCGGGGTCCCACGGCTCCGACCCCCAGCGAGTCGGGGGACCCCGATGCGCACACCGGAGACCTTGCGCAGTTTCGTACAAAGCCCGGGAACGGTTTTGTCATTCGGTGACAAGTGATCCACATCGAGTACCTGGTTCGTCGATCTCCGCTGTTCAACGGCTTGTCCTGGCGGTTTCGGCGGACATACCGTGCGCCTCCTGGTGCATGAGTGACGAGCCGCCATTGGATTTCTCAGAGCCGGAGCACCGACAGATGACTTCGTTTACGGATACGTCGAAGGAGGGTCGATGGGAATCGAAGTAGTGGTCGAGGGCCTGACGAAATCCTTCGGCAAACAGAACATCTGGCAGGACGTCAGCCTCACCCTGCCCGCCGGCGAAGTGAGCGTGATGCTCGGGCCCTCGGGCACCGGGAAGACCGTCTTCCTCAAATCCATCATCGGCCTGCTCAAGCCCGAACAGGGCCGTGTGCTCGTCAACGGCGTCGACATGGTGAACGGCGCCGAGCGGGACATCATGGAGGCGCGCAAACTCTTCGGGCTGATGTTTCAGGACGGCGCCCTTTTCGGGTCGATGTCGCTTTTCGACAACATCGCGTTCCCGCTCCGGGAGCACACCCGCAAGAAGGAGTCCGAGATCCGCCGCATCGTCATGGAGCGGATCGACGTCGTGGGTCTGCTCGGTGCGGAGAACAAGCTGCCGGGCGAGATATCCGGCGGTATGCGCAAGCGCGCCGGCCTCGCCCGCGCCCTGGTGCTGGACCCGCAGATCATCCTCTGCGACGAACCGGACTCCGGCCTCGACCCGGTCCGCACCGCGTACATCTCCCAGCTCCTGGTCGACCTGAACGCGCAGATCGACGCGACGATGCTCATCGTCACCCACAACCTGGACATCGCCTCCACGGTCCCGGACAACATGGGCATGCTGTTCCGCCGCAACCTGGTGACCTTCGGTCCGCGCGAGGTGCTGCTGACCAGCGACCTGCCCGTCGTCTCGCAGTTCCTCGCCGGACGCTGCGAGGGGCCCATCGGGATGTCCGAGGAGAAGGACGCGGCCACCCTCGCCGCCGAGGAGCGCAACGGATACGGCCAGGGCATCAGCTCGGCCAACGCCCCGCGCACCGTCGTCCCCCAGCTGGAGCCCTCGCCCGGACTGCCGGTGCGCCAGGGCGCCCTGCGCCGCCGGGAGCGGGTCATGGCGATGCTGGGCCAGCTGCCGGAGGCGGCCCGTACCGCCATCCTCAACAGCTACAGCCCGGCCGCCGGCGGTGGGCGCCCATGACGGCCCCGATGCCGCTCCTGCCCCCGGGGCAGCCGGCCGACGAGCCGCCGGCGCCGGAGGAGAAGGCCCCCGCGGCCCCGCGCCCCAGCAGGGCCCTGGCCCCGCTGCGCCAGACCGGGCAGCTGTTCGCGCTCGCCGGGACCGTCTGCCGCGACATCTTCCGACGGCCCTTCCAGGTGCGGGAGTTCATCGAGCAGTTCTGGTTCGTCGCCAGCGTCACCATCCTGCCCGCCGCCCTCGTCTCCATCCCCTTCGGCGCGGTCATCGCCCTCCAGGTCGGCTCGCTCACCCAGCAGCTCGGCGCACAGTCCTTCACCGGCGGCGCCAGCGTCCTGGCCGTCATCCAGCAGGCCAGCCCGATCATCGTGGCCCTGCTGGTCTCCGGCGCGGCCGGCTCCGCGATCTGCGCCGACCTCGGCTCCCGCAAGATCCGCGAGGAGCTGGACGCGATGGAGGTCATGGGCGTCTCGCCCGTCCAGCGCCTGGTCGTCCCGCGCGTCCTGGCCACCATGCTCGTCGCCGTGCTGCTCAACGGACTCGTCTCCGTCGTCGGCACCCTCGGCGGCTACTTCTTCAACGTGATCATGCAGCACGGCACGCCGGGCGCGTACCTCTCCAGCTTCTCCGCCCTCGCGCAACTGCCCGACCTCTACGTCAGCGAGGTCAAGGCACTGATCTTCGGCTTCATCGCCGGGATCGTCGCCGCCTACCGCGGGCTCAACCCGCGCGGCGGCCCGAAGGGCGTCGGCGACGCGGTCAACCAGTCCGTCGTCATCACCTTCATGCTGCTGTTCTTCGTGAACATGGTCCTCACGGCGATCTACCTCCAGATCGTCCCCGCGAAGGGGAGCTGACCCATGTCGATGCTCGGATGGCTGGACCGCTCAGGCGACCAGCTCACCTTCTACGTACGGGCCCTGCTCTGGATCCCGCGCACCCTGCGCCGCTACCTCAAGGAGGTGCAGCGGCTGCTGGCCGAGGTCGCCTTCGGCAGCGGCGGTCTCGGCGTCGTCGGCGGCACCATCGGCGTCATGATCGCGATGACGCTGGCCACCGGCACCGTCGTCGGCCTCCAGGGGTACGCCGCGCTCAACCAGATCGGCACCGCCGCCTTCACCGGCTTCATCTCCGCGTACTTCAACACCCGCGAGATCGCCCCGCTCGTCGCCGGTCTCGCGCTCTCCGCGACCGTCGGCGCCGGCTTCACCGCCCAGCTCGGCGCCATGCGGATCAACGAGGAGGTCGACGGCCTGGAGTCCATGGGCGTGCGCTCCATGCCCTATCTCGTCACCACGCGCATCATCGCCGGGGTCGTCGCCATCATCCCGCTGTACGCGATCGGGCTGCTCTCCTCGTACGTCGCCTCCCGCTACGTCACCGTCCTGTTCAACGGCCAGTCCGCGGGCACGTACGACCACTACTTCAATCTCTTCCTCTCCCCGCAGGACGTCCTGCTGTCGGTGCTCAAGGTGCTGATCTTCTCCGTGATGGTGATCCTCGCGCACTGCTACTACGGCTACCACGCCAGCGGCGGGCCCGCCGGGGTGGGCGTGGCCGTGGGCCGCTCGGTGCGCAACGCCATCGTGCTGATCAGCGTCACCGACTTCTTCCTCTCCCTCGCCATCTGGGGCGCCACGACGACCGTGAAGGTGGCCGGCTGATGAGTAACCGGACCACGCGCACCGCCGGCCGCAGAACCGCCGGGGTCGCCTTCTTCCTCGTTCCCGCCCTGCTGATCTGGGTCTCCGTCGCGGTGTACGACAAGGAGTTCACCGACGACGCGACCGTCACCGTCCGCACCTCCAGCGTCGGCAACGAGATGCACGACAACGCCGACGTGAAGCTGCGCGGCGTCGTCGTCGGCCAGGTCCGCCGCATCGAGGCCGACGGCGACGGCGCCCGCCTCACCCTGGCCATCCAGCCCGGCAAGCTCGACCGCATCCCCGCCGACGTCACCGCGCAGATGCTGCCCACCACGCTCTTCGGCGAACGGTTCGTGGCGCTCGTCCCGCCCGCCGTGCCCTCCACGAAGACGCTGCGGGCCGGGGACGAGATCCCGCAGGACCGTTCCAGCAACGCCCTGGAGCTGGAGCAGGTCCTCGACAACGTGCTCCCGCTGCTGACCGCCGTCAAGCCGGAGAAGCTCTCCGCCACCCTCAACGCCGTCTCCGAGGCGCTGAAGGGCCGCGGCGACAAGCTCGGTGACACGCTCGTCACCCTCGACGCCCACCTCAAGAAGTTCAACCCCCAGCTCCCCACGCTCAACGAGGACATCAAGCAGCTCGTCAAGGTGAGCACGCTCTACGCGGACGCCGCCCCCGACGTCCTGGACGCCCTCACCGACTTCACCACTACGAGCGGCACCCTCGCCGAGCAGGAGGCCCAGCTGGCCGGCGTCTACGGCTCCACCACCGCCTCCGCCCGGGACCTCACCGCGTTCCTGCGGAAGAACGAGGACAACCTCATCCGGCTCGCCGCCTCCGGCAGGCCCACCCTGGAGACCCTGGCGAAGTACTCCTCCGAATTCCCCTGCACCCTGCGCACCGTCGTCGGCTTCGTCCCGGCCATGGACAAGGCGCTCGGCAAGGGAACGAACGAGCCGGGCCTGCACGTCACGCTGAAGGCCGTGCCCTCCAAGGGGAAGTACGTGGCCGGACGGGACACCCCCGTCTACAACGCCACCGGCGGACCGCGCTGCTACTCCGTCCCCTACGTCGGTGACACCGTCCCCACCGCCGACGCCCGGACCGCCGCGGACCGGCCCGCCTCCGCCACGGACACCGAGGCGGCCCCGGAGGAAGTACCCGCCGCGAACCCCTCGCTCGGCATGCCCAACTCCCCGCAGGAGAGCCGGCTCGTCAACGAGCTCGTCGCTCCCTCCCTGAACGTCCGGCCGCAGGCCCTGCCCGAGTGGAGCAGCGTGCTCATCGGACCGGCCTTCCGCGGCGTGGAGGTGAATCTCAAGTGAAGCGCCGCTCCCTCGCGGGACCGCTCGCGAAATCCCTCGTGTTCGTCGTGGTCACGGTGCTGGCCACCACGGTGCTCGGCCTGTCCATCGCCAACACCGGGGTCGGTGACACCCGTTCCTACCGGGCCCGGTTCACCGACGCCACCGGTCTGATCGCCGGCGACAGCGTCCGCATCGCCGGGGTCAAGGTCGGCCAGGTGAAGTCCATCAGGATCGCGGACCGGCGCCTGGCCGAGGTGACCTTCACGGTCCGAAAGGGCCGCACCCTGCCCGCCTCGGTCACCGCGTCGATCAAATATCTCAACATGGTCGGCCAGCGCTACATCGACCTCGGCCAGGGCGCGGGACCCGTCGGTGAGACCTTCGCCGCGGGCGCCACCATCCCGCTCTCCCGCACCACCCCGGCCCTGGACCTCACCCAGCTCTTCAACGGCTTCCAGCCGCTCTTCGAAGGGCTCTCCCCGCCCGACGTCAACGAGCTGGCCGGCTCCATCGTCCAGGTGCTCCAGGGCGAGGGCGGCACCGTCGACAGCATCCTCCAGCACGTCGGCTCGCTGACCGGCACAGTCGCCGCCAAGGACAAGGTGATCGGTGAGGTGATCACCAACCTCAACACGGTCCTGAAGACCGTCAACGACCGCGAGGCGGGCTTCGACGACCTCGTCGACACGCTCCAGGAACTCGTCACGGGCTTCGCCGGCGACCGCAAACCGCTCGGTGAGGCCGTCACCGCGATGGGCGCCCTCACCACCGTCACCGCCGACCTCTTCCAGGACGGACGCGCCCCGCTGAAGAAGGACATCAAGGAGCTCGGCCGCCTCTCGAAGAACCTGGCCGACAACCAGCCCCAGATCGAGAACTTCCTGACCAGGACCCCGGAGAAGATGGCGGCGATCACCCGCCTCACCTCGTACGGCTCCTGGCTCAACCTCTACCTCTGCGAGGCCAGGGTCAGCGGTGTGACGACCAGCGACGGCAGCACCCCGCCCACCGGCATCGAGATCACCGATCCGGCGAGGTGCACCTCATGACGATCAAACCGCTGCGCCACCGCAACCCCGTCGCCGTCGGCGTCGTCGGACTGCTCGTGCTCGCCCTCCTCGGCTACGGCGCCTACCGCGCCGACTCGCTGCCCTTCATCGGCGGCGGCACCACCTACACCGCCGACTTCACCGAGTCCGCCGGACTCGACGAGGGCGACGAGGTGCGGATCGCCGGAGTGAAGGTCGGCAAGGTCACCGGGGTCTCCCTGGACGGCGCCAAGGTGAAGGTCACCTTCGAGGTGAAGGACGCCTGGATCGGCAACGCCAGCACCGTCGGCATCGCCATCAAGACGCTCCTGGGCGACAAGTACCTCGCCGTCGACCCGCTCGGCGAGTCCGCGCAGGACCCGGACGAGCGCATCACGGCGAGCCGCACCACCTCCCCGTACGACGTCACCCAGGCCTTCAACGGACTGGGCGAGACCATCGGGGAGATCGACACCGAACAGCTCGCCAAGAGCTTCGAGACGATCTCCGCCACCTTCAAGGACTCCCCGCCCGACGTGAAGAGCGCCGCCGAGGGCCTGTCCGCCCTGTCGAAGACCGTCTCCGAACGCGACGCGCAGCTCGCCACCCTGCTCAAGGGCAGCAAGCAGCTCACCAAGACCCTCGACAGCAAGAAGAGCGGCTTCGAGACCCTGCTCAAGGACGGCAACCTCCTCCTCGGGGAGATCCAGGCCCGCCGCGACTCCATCCACCTGCTGCTCACCGGCACCCGCGATCTGGGCACCCAGCTCACCGGGCTCGTCGCGGACAACAACAAGCAGCTCAAGCCCACGCTCAAGGCGCTCGGCCGGGTCACCGCCGTCCTGAACAAGAACCGCAAGAGCCTCGACAAGGTGCTCTCGCTGGCCGGAACGTACAACCGGCTGGTCGGCAACACCCTCGGCAACGGCCGCTGGTTCGACAACTACGTCTGCGGGGTCGTCCCGAAGGACTACCTGCCCGCGAACACCCCGCCCTCCACCGGCTGCATGCCTCCCAAGCAGGAAGGCGGGAGCTGAGATGAGACTCACCCGCGTCATCGGGATCGGCGCCGGCCTCGCCGTCGTGGCCGTCGCGGCCACCACCGGGGTCATGGCCCTGGACGAGGAGGGCACCACCACCGTCACGGCGTACTTCGACCGGGCCACGGGCATCTACGCCGGATCCGACCTGCGGATCCTCGGCGTCAAGGTCGGCTCCGTCGAGTCGGTCAAGCCCCGGGGCAAGGAGGTCAAGGTCGTCCTCCGCCTCGACAAGGGCGTCCAGGTCCCCCGGGACGCCCACGCCGTCGTCGTCGCCCCGAGCCTCGTCGCCGACCGGTACGTCCAGCTCACCCCCGTCTACACCGGGGGAGCGGCCCTCGCCGACGGGGCCGAACTGCCCGCCGCGAACAACGCCACCCCCATCGAGGTGGACCAGCTCTACGAGTCCATCACCGAACTCTCCACCGCGCTCGGCCCCGACGGAGCGAACGCGCAGGGGGCCTTCGCCGGACTCCTGGACACCGGGGCCAAGAACCTCAAGGGCAACGGCAAGGACATCGGCGACTCCATCGAGCAGTTCGGCAAGGCCACCAAGACGCTCGACAAGAGCAGCGGCAACCTCTTCGACACGCTCGCCTACCTCCAGTCCTTCACCACCATGCTCAAGGACAACGACGGCAACGTGCGCGCCGCCGAGGACCAGCTGAACACCGTCACCGGCTTCCTCGCCGACGACAAGCAGAACCTCGGCGCCGCCCTCAAGGAACTCGGCACCGCGCTCGCCCAGGTCAAGACCTTCATCAAGGACAACCGGGGCGAACTCAAGAAGAACGTGGACGCCCTCGTGCCGATCACCCAGACCCTCGTCGACCAGCGCGCCTCGCTGGCCGAGTCCATGGACGTCCTGCCGCTCGCCGCGGGCAACGTCCTCAACGCCTACGACCCGGCCAACCGCACCCTCAACGGCAGGACCAACCTCAACGAGCTGAGCATGGGCCGGTTCCCCGACCTCCAGGGGCTCGAACCCGTGGACGCGGCACGCCAGGAGGACCTGCCCGTCCTGCCGCTGCCCGCCGTCGGCACGGTCTACGGCACACCGAAGGACGCCGCGGCGAAGAGCGGCGACGACACGAAGGGGGCCACCCGATGAACCGGACCCCGCGCCGGCCCCGGGCCCTGCCGGGCCTCACCCTGGTCACCCTCGGCCTGAGCTGCACCCTGCTCCTCACCGGCTGCGGCGCGCCCGGCTTCACCGGCATCGAGGACATCCCGCTGCCCGGCGGCGCCGACCTCGGCGACCATCCGTACGAGATCACGGCCGACTTCGCGGACGTGCTCAGCCTCGCACCGCAGTCCTCGGTGAAGGTCAACGACGTCGCCGTCGGCCGCGTCACCAAGATATCCCTGGTCCCGGACACCTGGCAGGCCCGGGTCACCATGAAGGTCAACGGGAACATCAAGCTCCCGGCCAACGCCTACGCCCACCTGGAGCAGTCCAGCCTCCTCGGCGAGAAGTACGTCCAGCTCTCGCCCCCCGCCAAGGGCACCGCCGTCGGCACCCTGGCCTCCGGCGACCGGATCCCGCTCGCCCGCACCAACCGCAACCCCGAGGTGGAGGAGGTGTTCGGCGCCCTGTCCATGCTCCTCAACGGCGGCGGCGTCCAGCAGCTCAAGACCATCACCACCGAGCTGAACAAGGCCCTGACCGGGCGGGAACCCCAGATCAAGGCCATGCTCCACAAGGTCGACACGCTCGTCACCAACCTCGACGACCACCGCGGCGACATCACCGCCGCCCTCGACGGCGTCAACCGGCTCGCCACCACGCTCGCCACCCGCAAACAGGACGTCGGCACGGTCCTCACCAAACTCAGCCCCGGGATGAAGGTCCTGGAGAAGCAGCGCGGCTCCCTGATGACCATGCTCCGCTCCCTCGACACCCTCTCCGACGTGGCCGTCACCACCATCAACAAGTCCAAGGCGGACACCATCGCCGACCTGAAGGCCCTCGCCCCCACCCTGCGGGCCCTGGCCGACTCCGGCAAGGACCTGCCCGACTCCCTCCAGGTGCTGCTCACCTACCCGTTCACGGACGAGGTGCTGCGCGGCGTGAAGGGCGACTACCTCAACGTGTACCTGGACCTCACCGCCGTACCGGGCACCCAGATCATCCCCGCCTACGAGCCGGACCCGGCCACCCCGGCCGGGGCGAGGACCGCGGCGGCCGGCGCCGCCCTGCCGCTTCCCCTGCCCGCCACCACGGCTCCCACCACGTCCTCGGCCCCGGACGGGAGCACCCGATGATCACCCTCGCCATCCGGCTGAAGAACATCGCCTTCCTGATCATCGCCGTGCTGGTGCTCGGCTTCCTCGGCATCCGCTACGCCGACCTCGGCCACTACGTCGGGATGCGCGACTACTACACCGTCACGCTGCAACTCCCGCGCACCGGCGGCCTGTACACGCACTCCAACGTCACCTACCGGGGGGTCTCCGTCGGCCGGGTCGGCCCCATCGAACTCACCGACGACGGAGTCGAGGCCGAACTGCGCATCGACAAGTCCGCCCCGGACATCCCCGACGACCTCGAAGCCGTCGTCGCCAGCCTGTCCGCCGTCGGCGAGCAGTACGTCGACCTGCGGCCGGCCCGCAGCGAGGGCCCCTTCCTCGCCAACGGATCGGTCATCGACCAGGCCGAGACCACCGTCCCCGCCCCGGTGACCAACGTCCTCACCAGCGTCAACGACCTCGCCTCCTCCGTCGACCTGGAATCCCTGCGCACCGTCGTCGACGAGTTCGGCACCGCCTTCACCGGCCGGGGCGACGACCTCCAGGTCCTCCTGGACACCGGAAGCGACTTCGTCCGGGCGGCCGACGACGCTCTCCCCGTCACCACCAAGCTCATGGAGGACGGCGAGAAGGTGCTGCGCACCCAGGCCGAACAGGGCCAGGCGCTCAAGGGCTTCGCCTCCGGCGCCAAGGAACTCGCCGAGCAGCTCAAGGGCTCCGACACCGATCTGCGCAAGCTCATCTCCGTCACCCCCGACGCCACCGGCCAGATCAGCGGACTGCTGCGCGATCTGGACCCGGCCTTCGGCGTCGTCGTCGCCAACCTCCTCACCACCTCGGACGTCGCCGTCACCCGGCAGCGCGGACTGGAGGAACTGCTCGTGAAGCTCCCCGCCGTCGTGGCGGCCGGCGCCGGCGCCGTCGACGAGGACGGAGCCCGGTTCGGGATGTCGATCACCTTCTTCGAACCGCTGCCCTGCACCTCCGGCTACGGCGGTACGACCTACCGCAACGGACTGGACACCTCACCGGCCCCCGCCGTCAACACCAAGGCCCGCTGCGCCTCCTCGCCCGGCACCGGCATCAACGTCCGGGGCAGCGCCAACGCCCCCAAGGGCGGACCGCTGCCCGCACCGGCCAGGCCCGGCACCCTGCCGCTGCCCGGCGACACCGACCGGCTGCCCGGCGCGCTCGGGGTGACGGCGGACTCCGGTGCCCCGGTCGACGGCATGGCCGCACTGCTGGGCCTCGGCACGGGGAGCGGCGCATGAGGGCCGGCGGACGCGCGCTCGGCGGCTGGGCGGTGCTCCTCGTCGCGGCCCTGGTCTGCGGCCTCGGCGGCTGGTCGTACGCCCGCGCCCGGGGCGACGACGATCTGGCGTACGCCAAGAGCCGGGACGCCGCGCTGGCCGACGGCAGGACGGGGCTGGCCCGCCTCAACAGCCTGGACGGCAAGGACGCGGCGAGTGTCGACGCCGGTCTCGCGTCCTGGCTGGACTCCTCCACCGGGCCCTTCCACGACCAGCTCGCGCGCACCCGCGCCAAGGACGCCGCCGAGCTGAAGAAGTCCGGCACCACGGCCCGGGGCAAGGTCACCGACGCGGCGCTCACCGAGGTCGACGCCCGCACCGGCACGGCCCTGATGATCGCCACCGTCGACATCGAGGTCACCCCGCGCGGCGGAAAGCCCGCCACCGAACGCAAACGCTTCGAGGCCACCCTGGCCCGGACCGGCGACGGCTGGAAGATCAAGGCGCTCACGGCACTCGGCATAGGGAGCGGCGCATGAGCCACAGGAGCGGCACCACGACGGACCTGGCGAAGGCATCGCCAAAGGAGTCCGCCGATGCCCCGGAAGCCGTCGACACGGAGCCGGATCCGACCGCCGGCGAGGTCCAGGAGGCCCCCGACGTCGCCGACGTCGCCGACGCCTCCGATGCCGTCGACGTGGCCGGCGACAACGAGGGCGGGGCTCGCCCCCGGCGCCGCTGGACGCGTCCCGTCGGCGCGCTGCTGGCCGTCGTCCTGCTCGCGGCCGGCGCCGTCCTCCACGTCGCGGGACGGCAACTGCGCGACACCCCCGCCACGGACAACCTCGCCCTGACCGACAGCGCGGCCACCACCCAGGTCGCCGGCGAGGTCACCAACGCCCTCGGCAAGGTCTTCTCCTACGGCCCCGGCGAGACCGCCGCCACCAAGGCGTCCGCCCAGCGCTATCTGGCCGGCAAGGCGCTCCAGCAGTACGCGGCGCTCTTCGGGCAGGTCGAGAAGCAGTCCGCCGACCAGAAGCTCACCCTCACCACCCATGTCGTGCGCGCCGGAGTCACCCGGCTCACCCGCGACAGCGCCCATCTGCTGGTCTTCCTCGACCAGGTCTACGAGCGCGAGGGCAAGGCCGCCTCCAGCGCGGCGGCCCAGCTCTCCGTGACCGCCCGGCTCAGGGAAGGGCACTGGACGATCGTCGAGATCGACCCCCGATGACGGGACGGGCGCGGGCACGTCAGCACACACGCACAGTACGGAACGGCCGGCAGGAAGAGGCAGTGATGGCACGGGCACGGATGACGAGGAACCCGCTGACGGCGACGGCGATCGTGCTGACGCTGGCGGCGGCCTGCGCCGCGGGGTGGGGCGGAGTGTCCTGGTACCAGGCGGAGCACGACGACTCGGCGGCGTACGCGCGCGCCCGCGACGAGGCGCTGGCCGCCGGCGAGCAGGCCGTGCAGAACATGAACACGCTCGACCACGCGCAGGTCGCCAAGGGGCTCGACGTCTGGGAGGACTCCACCACCGGGGACCTGCACCAGCAACTCGTGGACGGACGCGACGGGTTCGTGAAGCAGATCCAGGAGGCGAAGACGGTCAGCACCGCCAAGGTGCTCTCCGGGGCGGTCACCGAACTCGACGAACGGGCCGGCCGGGCCGGCGTCATGGTGGCCCTGCGCGTCACCGTGACCGCCCCCAAGGGGAAGCCCGCGGTGAAGGAGAGCCGGATGCTGGGGCAGCTCACCCGCACCCCCGACGGGTGGAAGCTCAGCGCCCTCGGCCAGGCGCCCGTCGGCAACACCGCCGGCTAGCGGCCGCCGGCACCCCCGCCCCGCCATCCCGCACCGAGAGGACCCCGGACATGTCGACGACCCGTCACCTCGTCAACCGGCAGCGCCGCCTGGCCACCGTCGCCGCCGAACGCGCCACCGCGCCCACCGCCCCGCACCGCCCCGGCGAGCCCGGCACCGAGACCGGGGCCGTAGACGAGACCTCCGCCGACGCGCCGGTGGATCCGGAATCGGCCGACGGCGACGACGAACCCGGGAAGCCCGCTGACCCCGACGGGAAGGAGCCCGGGGCGCAGGGGGCCGGAGAGAAGGAAGCCGGGGAGAAGGAGACCCGGGAGGAGAGAACCGGACCCGCCCGGCTCGCCCGGCTGCGCATCCGGCTGCCCGCCGTGCTCTGCGCCGCCACCGTGCTCCTCGGGGCCTTCGCCGCCTGGGCGTTCACCGAGTCCGGCAGTCTGCGGGACGATCCGAGCCGGCAGAACACCGCCCTCACCGACATCAGCCGCACGAGCGAGGTGAAGGGCCAGATCACCGAGGCCGTCGGCGCGGTGTTCTCGTACGACTACGCCTCACCGGCCAAGTCCGAGGCGGCGGTGAAGAAGTACCTGACGGGCAGGGCGGTCGGGCAGCACACGGACATGCTCGCCGCCGTCCGGGCCCAGGCGCCCAAGCAGAAGCTGGTCCTCACCACGACCGTCACCGAGAGCGGAGTGGAACTCCTCGACGGCGACCGCGCCCGGCTCCTCGTCTTCGCGGACCAGCGCAACACCCGTACGGGCACGTCGGAGGAGACCACGTACGCGGCGGCCATGTTTGCCGTGGACGCCGTTCGCCGGGGAGGCACCTGGCGGATATCGGCCATCGATACGTTCACCCGGTGACCCGGGGGAGAGGAGAGCACGCATGAGGTTCAACGGCACCATGCGCCGCGGACTCGGCGGCACCGCGGCCGCCGTCGCCGCGATGGCGGCGCTCACCGCGTCCCAGGCACCGGGCACCGCCGCCCACGACACCGCACCCCGGCAGAACACCGAGACGGACGAGGTCCGGTGGTCCGAGGTCGCCAACGACGACTCGTACCACACCGAACTCCCGCCCCTGAAGAGCCCCGAGCCGCCGAAACCGGGGGCGAAGCAGAGCAGGGCCGCCGTCCAGTCCTGGGCCCAGGCGGGCATCCCGTCCACGGTGCTCGCCGCGTACCGGGACGCGGAGAGCCGGCTGCGGCGCGAGGACCCCGGCTGCCGGCTGCCCTGGCAGCTGCTGGCCGCCATCGGCAAGGTCGAGTCGGGACACGCCGCGGGCGGCCGGGTCGACGCCCGGGGGACCACCCTCACCCCGATCCTCGGCCCGGTGCTCAACGGCGTGGGCTTCGCCCGGATCCCGGACACCGACGGCGGCGCGTACGACGGGGACAAGACGTACGACCGGGCGGTCGGCCCCATGCAGTTCATCCCCTCGACATGGGCGCACTGGGCGAGGGACGGCAACGGCGACGGGATCAGCGACCCCGGCAACGTCTACGACGCGTCGCTCGCCGCGGGGGCCTATCTCTGCGCGGGCGGCCGGGATCTCGCGGTCTCCGCCGACCTCGACCGGGCGATCCTGAGCTACAACCACTCGGACACCTATCTGCGGACCGTGCTGTCCTGGCTGGCGTTCTACCGCAGCGGTGTCCACGTGGTGCCCGACGGCAAGGGCGTCGTCCCGAAGAGCCCGGGGGCCGGGGGCCCCACCGAGCCCGAGCACGCCGTGGGCGGCCCCGGCACGGAGCCGGCCCGGAACGGCGGTGGCGGCGGCGGTGGCGGCATCCAGGTCGGTCCGCAGCCCGGCCATTCCGCGCGCCCGACCACCCCCGGCACCGTCGACCCGGGCACCGGCCCGCAGCCCGGCACCGAATCCCCGGAGCCGGGCAACCCCACCGGCCCCGGAACGCCCGACCCCACGGACCCGGGCACCCCGGACCCCACCGACCCGGGAACCCCCGACCCCACCGATCCGGGCACCACCCCCGACCCGGGCACCACCCCCGATCCCGGGACGACCCCGCCCGACCCGGGGGAGACCGGCTGCCCGTCGCCCGATCCGACGGACACCACCGCGCCGAGCCCCGACCCGTCGGCCGACCCCACCGAATCCCCGGAGCCGTGCCCCTCGCAGACGCCCGCCTCCGAAGCGTCCTAACCCGACAGCACCGCGGCCAGGTCGTACCGCACCACCTCTTCGAGTTGCGCGTAGGTGCAGCTCGAAGGGGTGCGGTCCGGCCGCCAGCGGCGGAACCGGGCCGTGTGCCGGAAGCGGTCTCCCTCCATGTGGTCGTACGCCACCTCGCAGACCCGCTCGGGGCGCACCGCCACCCACGTCATGTCCTTCTTCCCGGACCAGCGGCTCGGGGCGCCCGGCATCCGGGAGTGCTCATGCGCCTCGGCGTCGGCCCACGCGCCCCAGGGATGGCCGGCCGGGTCGGTCACCAGCGGCTCCAGTTCGGCGACCAGCTCCGCGCGCCGCTTCATCGGGAAGGCGGCGCAGACGCCCACGTGCTGGAGCGCGCCCGCGTCGTCGTACAGACCGAGCAGCAGCGAGCCCACGACCGGCCCGCTCTTGTGGAAGCGGTAGCCCGCCACGACGACATCGGCGGTCCGCTCGTGCTTGATCTTGTACATCGCCCGGGTGTCCGGCCGGTACGGAAGATCCAGCGGCTTGGCCACCACACCGTCGAGTCCCGCCCCCTCGTACCGGTCGAACCACTCCCGGGCCGTCTCCGGATCGGTGGTCGCCGGGGCCAGGTGCACCGGAGGGGCGGACGGCGCGAGGGCGGACTCCAGCACCGTGCGCCGCTCCGACTGGCGCATCGTCAGCAGCGAGTCGTCGCCGAGCGCCAGCAGATCGAAGACGACCAGACTGGCCGGGGTCCGCTCGGCCAGCAGTCGCACCCGGGAGTCGGCGGGATGGATGCGCTCGCTCAGGCGGTCGAAGTCCAGCCGCCCCTCGTGCGCGACGACGATCTCGCCGTCCACGACGCACCGGGGCGGGAGGTTGTCGCGGACCGCGGTGACCAGCTCGGGGAAGTACCGGGTCAGCGGTTTGCCGGTCCGGCTGCCGATCACGACCTCGTCGCCGTCCCGGTGCACGATCGCCCGGAAGCCGTCCCACTTCGCCTCGTACTGCATGCCCGGCGGGATCGTCGCCACGGACTTGGCGAGCATCGGCTTCAGGGGCGGCATCACCGGCAGGTCCATGCCCCGATTGTGGACCCGTACGCCACCTGAGTCCTCCGATATGCGGCATATGTGTGCCCGGCCTAGCGTGGCCGACATGGCAGCAGCGGGCAGAGCGGTGGAACTGGACGCGGCCGGACGGGCGGTCCGGCTGTCCAACCCGGACAAGGTCTACTTTCCGGCGAAGGGGTACACGAAGCGGGACGTGGCAGAGTACTTCCTCGCCGTCGGGCCCGGGATCCTGCGGGCCCTGCGCAACCGGCCCACCACCCTCCAGCGCTTCGTGGACGGGGTCGAGGGCGAGTTCTTCTACCAGAAACGCGCCCCGAAGAACCTGCCCGACTGGATCCCCACCGCCGAGATCGCCTTCCCCAGCGGGCGCACCGCCCACGAGATCTGCCCGACCGAGGAGGCCGCCGTCCTCTGGGCGGCCAATCTGGGCACGCTCACCTTCCACCCCTGGCCGGTCCGGGCCGACGACACCGACCACCCGGACGAACTGCGCATCGACCTCGATCCGCAGCCCGGGACCGACTACGCCGACGCCGTCGCGGCCGCCCACGAACTGCGCTCCGTCCTGGAGGACCACGGACTGCGCGGCTGGCCCAAGACCTCCGGCGGACGCGGCATCCACGTCTTCGTGCCCATCGAGGCGCGCTGGACCTTCACGGAGGTCCGCCGCGCGACCATCGCGGCCGGGCGCGCCCTGGAACGCCGGATGCCCGACCGGGTGACCACCGCCTGGTGGAAGGAGGAGCGCGGCGAGCGGATCTTCGTGGACTTCAACCAGACCGCCCGGGACCGCACGATCGCCTCCGCCTATTCCGTGCGCCCCCGCCCGCACGCCCCGGTCTCGGCCCCGTTGAGCTGGGACGAGATCGACGACGTGGAACCCCGCGACTTCGACATCCGCACCATGCCGGCGCGGTACGCGGAACGGGGGGATGTGCACGCGGACATGGAGGGGGAGGCGTTCCGGCTGGACGGGCTGCTGGAGTTGGCCGGTCGCGACGAGAAGGACCGGGGGCTGGGCGACATGCCCTATCCGCCGGAGTACCCCAAGATGCCGGGCGAGCCGAAGCGGGTGCAGCCCAGCCGGGCCCGCCACGACGGGGACGACGACCAGGCCGAGGGCGCCGGCGCATGAGCGGTAGCGAGCCGGTGGCCGAGCACCCCCCGGAGGCCCACGGCCCCCACGGCGCGCACGGCCGCACGCCCGACGTCCGCCAGAGGTGGGCCTCCTTCAAGGCGTCCCCGTACTTCCCGGCGACGGTCCTGCTGTTCATCCTCGCCGCCGCCGCCGGGCTGTTCGCCGGCTCCTACACGTACGCGATGGCCAATCCGACCCCCCACCGGATCCCCACCGCCGTGGTCACCGACCCGGAGACCGACCGGGGGCGGCAGTTCGTCGCCGGGATGGACAAGGCGCTCGACGCCTCGCTGGTCATCCATGTCTTCGCGACGCCCGCGGCGGCGCGGGAGGCGCTGGAGAACCAGGAGGTCTTCGCGATCGTGCGCTCCGGCCCGGCCGGGGTCTCCCTCCAGGTGGCCGGGGCCTCCGGCGCGGCCGTCGCCCAACTGCTCGCCGAATCGGCGGTCAAGGTCGGGGACACGCTCGGCCTTCCGGTCGCGGTGACGGACGTCAAGCCGCTCCAGAAGGGCGACCCGCGCGGGCTCGCGCTCTTCTACATCTCGCTCGCCGCCGTGATCGTCGGCTTCGTGGGCTCGATCCAGCTCAGCGTGCACGCCCGCGGTCTCCTGCCGGGGGAACGGATCGCGTTCGCGATCGCCTACTCGCTGCTCGGCGCCTTCGCGATCGCGGCGGTGGTCGACTGGCTGCTGGGCGCCGTCGATCTGCCCTTCGCCGAGTCCTGGGCGATCCTCGCCTTCACGATGTTCACCTCCGGCATGGTCTTCACCATGTTCAACACCCTGCTGGGCCGCTGGGCGATGCTCCCGACCTGGGGCGTCATGGTGCTGCTGGGCAACCCCTCCTCGGGCGGGGCGGTCTCCTGGCCGCTGCTGCCCTCGCTGCTCGGGCACATCGGCCGCTGGCTGCCCCCGGGTGCCTCCGTCAACGCCCAGCACACCGCCGTCTACTACCAGGGCCATCAGCGGCTCTTCCCGTACCTGGTGCTCGCGGGCTGGTGCCTGGTCTCGTGCACGGTCTTCTGGGTGTGGCGCCATCGCCACCCCGGGGGCCGCGACCGGCAACCCGCTCATGCGGCCCCGGCCGACTGATCCCCGGCGACCGTTTCGCGACTCGCCCATGCCCGTTCCGGACGGAAACGGACAGATTCCTTACGGTGGGTGAGCAATGTGCCCCGGGCTGTTCACGGCCCGTCGCGGAACCCCGGGCGTGCCCGCCCGGCAGTGGGGAGTTCGACATGGACCGTAGAAGCTTCAGCCGGCGGATGCTCATGGGCGGCGGCGCGGCCGCGGCGGCCGGGGTGACCTCGCTGGCCCTCCCCCGGACGGAAGCGGTCGCCCGGCCGCACCCGCCCCGGCGGGCGGGCGCCGGGGGAGCGGTCCGCCGGATGCGGATGTACGTGGAGCAGCTTGCGGACGGCCGGATGGGCTACGGCCTGGAGAAGGGGAAGGCCACCGTGCCGGGCCCGCTCATCGAGATCGTGGAGGGCGACACCCTGCACATCGAGTTCGTGAACACCCTGGACGTCCCCGCCGGACTGCACGCGCACGGCGTCGACTACGACACCGCGAGCGACGGCACCCGGATGAATCTGAGCACCGTCCCACCGGGCGCCACCCGCACCTACACCTGGCGCACCCACACCCCCGGCCGTCACCGCGACGGCACCTGGCGGTCCGGCAGCGCCGGCTACTGGCACTACCACGACCACGCCGTCGGTTCGGAGCACGGCACCGGCGGCATCCGCAAGGGGCTCTACGGGCCCCTCGTCGTCCGCCGCCGCGGCGACGTCCTGCCCGACCGGACCATCGCCATCGTCTTCAACGACATGTCGATCAACAACACCCCGGCCGGCCGCACCCCCGACTTCGACGTCACCCTCGGCGAACGCCTCGAAGTCGTCATGATCACGCACGGCGACTTCTACCACACCTTCCATCTGCACGGTCACCGCTGGGCCGACAACCGCACGGGCCTGCTCACCGGCCCCGACGATCCCAGCCGGATCGTCGACACGAAGATCGTCGGGCCGGCGGACTCCTTCGGCTTCCAGGTGATCGCGGGCGAACACGTGGGCCCCGGCGCCTGGATGTACCACTGCCATGTGCAGAGCCACGCCGACCGGGGCATGGGCGGCATGCTCCACGTGAAGAACCCGGACGGGTCGATGCCCGCCCACGAGGCGCAGACCGCCCCCGCGCCGCCGTCCGCCGAACCGTCCGCCTCGCCCGCGGGACACCGGCACTGAGCCCCCGGGGTCAGCCCGGTCCCAGACGCCGCTGCTCCTCCTCCACGATGCGGCGGGCCAGCGAACCGTCCGAGACGTCCACGGCGTCCGGCGTCGTCTCGGCGACATCGCTCCGCCGCGCGTAGGCGTCGAACAGCCGCTCCTTGCGGGCCAGGATGTCCAGCATCCGCTGGTCGACGCTGTCCGCCGCGAGCAGCCGGTGCACCTGGACCGTCCGTATCTGGCCCATCCGGTGCACCCGCGCCACCGCCTGGTGCTCCGTGGTCGGGGTGAGCTGCGGCTCGCACAGGATCACCACCGACGCGGCCTGCATGTTCAGCCCGACCCCGCCCGCCTGGATCTGGCTCAGCAGCACCGCGTGCCCGCGCGCGTCCGCGAAACCGTCGATCAGCCGCTGCCGCCGCCCCGCCTCCACACTGCCGTTCAACGGCCCGAACACCCCGTCGCCCAGGGCCCCGCGCACGGTGTCCAGCACCTCCCGGAAGTACGAGAACACCACGACCTTCGCCCCGTTCTCCGCGGCCTCCGCGACCAGCTCGCGCAGCCGCTGGAGCTTGGCGGAGCTCTCCGGGCGGGCGTAGGCCGCCCGCCGCATCGCCATGAAGTGCCCGGCAGCCACCGCCTCGCGGTAGGCCGCCCGGTCCGCCTCGCTGAACTCCTCCCACTCGTCCACCTGGACCAGCGCCGGGAGTTCGGTGAGCACGTCCTGCTGGTTGCGGCGCAGATAGGCGGGGGCGACGGCGCGGCGGAACGCCTGGGAGCCGGCCGCGCCGTGCGTCGTGGTGACCGCCGGGGCCAGCTCGGGGCGCAACTGGCGGACCAGGCTGCGGAACTCCTCCACCCGGTTCTCCATCGGCGTCCCGGTCAGGAACAGCACGTGCTCGGTCCGCCGCGACCAGGCGGCCACCGCCCGGGACCGCCGGGTCTCCGGATTCTTCACGTAGTGCGCCTCGTCGACCACGAGCATCCCGGGGCGCATCCCGGCCGCATCCAGGGAGTGCAGCCCGTCGAAGGTGGTCAGCGCCACCCCGCCGGACGCCCGCCACTGGGCGAACGCCGCCGCGCGCTCCGGACCGTGCACCGGCAGGACCTCCAGCGTGGACCGGGCCCGGACCTCCCGCGCCCAGGAGATCAGCACGCTCGCCGGGCACACCACGAGGAAGTGCGTCTCCCCCCGCGCGGCCAGGTGCGCGAGGGCCGCGATGGCCTGCACGGTCTTGCCGAGCCCCATCTCGTCGCCGAGGATCACCCGCTTCTGCGCCAGCGCGAAACGGGCGCCGAACGACTGGTAGCCGCGCAGCGACACCCGCAGCCGGGCGTCGTCCAGCCGCAGCCCCCGCACCCGGTCCGCCATGCCCGACGGCAGGAAGCCCTCGGCCGCGTCCCGGTCCGGCCCGGTGCCCGACAGCTCCGCCAGCAGGCTGTAGTACTCCGCGGACCGCAGCTCGAAGTCCACCCACGCGGCGACCGCCGACTCCGGGTCCCGCAGCAGATCGACGGAGACCTGACCGAACAGCAGCGGCAGCCCCCGCTCCCGCGCGTCCGCCACCGCGTCCTGCACCGAGGCCACGGCCTCCAGCGCGTCCGCCCGCACCCGCCGCCGGGCGAACGCCAGCCGCAGCCGTCCCCGCGCCGGAGCGGCGGCGGCCAGCGCCGGTTCCAGCCGCCCGGCGAGCCGGCGCGCCCCGTCCACCGCCCGACGCGCGTCGGGCCCCGCGGCCACCAGCCGGTACACGGCGGTGACCAGGGCCGTCGTGGCGTCGTCGGGGGCGTCCACGTCTATCCGCAGGACGACGGTGTCCCGGACCGCGTGCGCGAGACGGGCCGCTGCGGCCAGCGTCTGGTCGGCGGTCTGCGCGCCGACCCCGGGGATCTGGCGGAGCTCGTAGCGACTGGCCGCGTACACCTGGCCGACCGTCGTGAAACCCGCCTGCTCGACCGCCCCGATCCGCAGCCGGCCCTCGGTGACGTCCTTCAGCCGGGAGACCGGGATGGCGGCCAGATCGTGCCGCACCAGCGCGTCCAGCAGCGGATCCAGGGCCGTCCGCACGGCCGCGACCGCCCGCTCGTGGTCCGCCAGCACCGCACGGGCCGCCGCGAGGAGTCCGTCGGCCCGCGTCAGCAGCTCCCGGGCCGCCCGCCCGGTCGGTGCCCCGCTCTCCGTGGACCCGCCCTCAGCCATGTACGTCCTTACCGTCCCCGCACCTCGTGCCGCCGCTGTGCCAGGCGACCGCCCGGAGCGCCCATATCGTCCCATGCGGCGGGGCGCGGGACGGCGGACCCCCGGTCAGCCTGCGGGCGGCCGGCGCTCGCCCGGGGGCAGCAGCAGCACCTCCAGGGCGCGGGCGCACGACCGGGCCCTGGCCAGGAACCAGTCCCGGCGCGCCTCGGTGATCACCGACGGCGTGGCCCGTACGGCCAGGGCGAAGCGGGCGTATCCGGCGCCGTCCAGCACCGGTACCGCCAGGGTCCGCACCCCGTACGCGGACTCGCCGTCGTTGACCGCGTGGGCCGCCGCCCGGACCCGGGCCAACTCGGCTTCCAGCGCGGCCGGTTCGACGATCGTCCGGTCGGTGAACGCGGGCAGCGGCGGCAGCGAGGCGGGTCCGCCCTCGCCCGGCCGCGCCCACGCCAGCAGGACCTTGCCCAGCGCGGTCGAATGCAGCGGCCGGCGCAGCCCGACCTTCGGCGTCACCGAACCGCCCGCGACGATCACCGCGTGCGCCCCGCTGCGCAGCGCCAGATCGGCGGTGGCCCCGGTGCGCTCGGCCAGATCGGCCAGTTCCGGGGCGGCCAGATGCAGACCCCGCTGGTGGTACGAGAGCCGGCCCAGCTCGGTCACGGCCGGACCGAGCCGGTACCGGGAGGTCCGGGCGTCCTGCTCCAGGAACCCGGCGCCTAGCAGGGTGCGCGCCAGCCGGTGCGCGGTCGACGCCGAGAGCGAGAGCCGGCGCGCCAGGTCCGAGGCGCTCAGATCGGGCCCGTTGTCGTGGAAGCAGTGCAGTACGTCCAGGGCGCGCCGGACCGCCTGCGCCCCGGCGGGCGCGCGCTCTGCCGCCGTCTCGGTCATGACATCACTCTCCGCTCGCGTTCCCGGGGTGGGAAGGTCTCGACCGTGCCATATGGCGGCAGCCGCACCGGAGGAAAAACCCCCTGGTGAAACACTGTGTTCACGCCCGGTCCCACATCATGGGAAGCGAGTTGTGGGCGTGCGCGCCGCCGTGGCAGGGTTCAGCCCGTCACCACCGACGAGCAGAAGGGAGCAGTGCCATGGCCGGCCGCCGATCCGCGTCACCCGCCCGCACCGCCCCGGTCCCGCTCGCCCTCACGCTGCGCCGTCACATCGACCTGGCCCGCGTGTCCAGCGCCGCCTGTCGCTGACCCTCTTCCCGCACCGACCCGGGCCGCCCGGCGCCCGCCGCGTCCCGCGCGCCGCCGTACCGCCCGCACCTCCACCTCCGCACCGGAGCGCCCTGCCGCGCCCACCCGGAGGTGACGGCCCGCCGCGCCCGTACGCCGCGCCCCGGCGCCCGCCGTCGCCGCGCCCGCCTCCGTCTCCGCCCCGCCGATCCCCCGGGAGGACCCATGCCGTCCGCCGCCCTGCCCGACACCCTCTGGTTCACCCGCTGTCCCGTACCCACCGCCACCGGCATCGCGGCCGACCGGCGGTGGCTCACCGAGGAGTTCGCCGCCGACGGCATCTCCGTACGCTCCCTCCAGGACGCCTCCCCGGACGCCGACCGCGCCGCGCACTACACCCACGCGCTGCCCGGCCTCTTCCGCGAGGGCGGCAACGTGCCCGCGCTGTGGGCCCGTTCACGCGGGGAGCGCACCCGGCTGATCGGGCTCACCTGGATCGAGGAACGGCAGACCGTCCTGGTCGCGCCCGGTTCCGGCATCCGGGGTGCCGAGGCGCTGCGCGGACGGCGGCTCGCCGTGCCCCGCCACGACCTGGCCATCGACTTCTGGCGTGCCATGGCGCTGCGCGGGTTCGAGGGCGCGCTCGCGTCGGCCGGACTGACCTGGCAGGACGCCGTACGCGTCGACGTGCCCGCCGACGGCCGCCCCGGCCAGTGGGCGGCCGAACTGGACGCGCTGCGGCGCGGTGACGTCGACGCCGTGTACGTGAAGGGCGCGCTGGCCGTCGAGGCTGCCCGCCGGGCCGGGGCCGAGGTGGCCGTGGAACTCGACGCGCTGCCCGAGCGCCTCCACCGCGTCAACAACGGCACCCCGCGCCCCATCACCGTCCACCAGCGGCTCCTGGACGAACACCCCGGACTCGTCGACCGCTTCCTCGCCGTGCTGCTGAAGGCCGCCGACTGGGCCGCGCACCAGCCCGACGAGGTCGCCCGGATCCTCGGTGCCGAGACCGGCGCCGGTGCCGACGGAGTCGCCGGCGCCTACCGCCCCGGCACCCATCTGACCCTCCACCCCGATCTCTCCGCCGAACGCCTCGCCCTGCTCACCGCCCAGGAGGCGGGGCTGCGTGCCCACGGCTTCCTGCCCGAACCCGTCGACGTCGCCGCCTGGGCCGACCCCGGACCCCTGCACCGCGCGACCGCGCTCGCCCGCGCCGCCACTGCCCCACGAGACCAGAGGACCCCCTGACCATGCATCTCGCCCGCTCCCCGCGTACGGCCGCCGCCGCGGCCCTCCTCACGGTCTCCGCGCTCCTCGCCCTCACCGCCTGCGGCACATCCGAGGCGGACAGCGCCCAGGACGGACCGGGCGGCCGGACCACCGTGACCGTCCGCATCCCCGACCCCGGCAACTCCGGGGTGCTCGCCCTCGGCAAGAAGGACGGCAGCCTCGACAAGGCCCTGGCCGAGGTCGGCGCCAAGGTGAAGTGGACCGGCAGCGCGGGTCCGTTCGCCCCCGCCGCCCAGGCGATGAACGCCGATCAGCTGGACATCGCCACCGGCTCCATCACCTCCGGCATCACCTCGCTCGCCCAGCGCCCCGGATTCAAGTTCTTCACCGCCGTCGACCCGGACGCCGCGGGCGAGGGCATCCTGGTGCGCGACGGCTCCGGCATCCGCTCGATCGCGGACCTGGCCGGGAAGAAGGTCGCCGTCAACCAGGGCGGCACCGGGGAGTACCTGCTGCTCAAGGCCCTGGCCAAGGCCGGGATCCCGGCCGACGAGGTCACCCGGGTCTATCTGCGCCCGGACCAGACGGCGGCCGTGTTCAACGCGGGCAAGGTCGACGCCTGGGCCGTCTGGGCCACCTACGCCGTCGCCGAGATCGGCAGCGGCAAGGCCCACTTCGTCGCCGACGGCGCGGCGATCGGCTCCGACAACTACAGCCTCAACGCCGTCCGCACGGACTTCGCCGAGCAGCACCCCGAGGTCGTCAAGGCGCTCTACCGGTACCTCCACGACGCCAGCGCCGAGGAGAAGCGGAACCCCGCCGCCTACCTCAACGTCTTCACGGACGTCGGCCCCACCGCCGTCACCGGCCGGGCCAAGGAGGTCCAGGCGGAGTTCACCGCCAAGGGCGGCACCGTCGACCCCATCGGCCCCGAGGACATCACCCGCTTCAAGGCCGTCGCCCGCTTCTACGCCGAACAGAAGGTCACCCGCACCGAGGTCGACGTCGCCGCGCACCTGCTGGACGTGGAGACCCTGGGATGAGCGGCCTCGCCACCGGACCCACGACCGGAACCGGGGCGCCGCCGGTCGACGGGAAGCGCACGGAGCCGGACGCCCTCGCCGGGCTCGTGCGGCCCCGCCCCCGCACCGGCCGGCCGCGCGGACGGGCCTACGCCCTCACCGTCCGCGCGCTCGGCCCCGTCGCCCTGCTGGCCCTGTGGTGGGCGGCCTCCGCCACCGGCCTGCTCACCCCCGACGTCCTCGCCTCGCCCGGCGAGGTCCTGCGCGCGGTACGGGAGCTGTGGGGCAACGGGCAACTGCCCGACGCCCTCACCACCTCGCTCACCCGCTCCGGACTCGGCCTGCTGCTCGGACTCGCCGCCGGACTGACCCTCGGCATCACCACCGGCTTCACCCGCCTCGGCGACGAACTCCTCGACTCCTCGATCCAGACCCTGCGCACCATCCCGTTCCTCTCCCTGGTCCCGCTGTTCATGGTCTGGTTCGGCATCAACGAGACGGCCAAGATCCTCCTCATCGCCGTGGCCACCACCTTCCCGATGTACGTCTCCACCGCGAGCGGCGTACGCAGCACGGACCCCAAGCTCGTGGAGGCCATGCGCAGCTTCGGGATGGGGCGCCTCGCCCTCGTCCGTGAGGTCGTCCTGCCCGGAGCCCTGCCGTCGCTCCTCGCCGGACTGCGGCTGTCGATGACGCTCAGCGTCATCGCGCTGATCGCCGCCGAGGAGATCAACGCCACCGCCGGCATCGGCTATCTGATGTCCCAGGCCCAGAGCTACGCCCGCACCGACATCCTCGCCGTCTGCATCCTCGTCTACGGACTCCTCGGGCTCACCGCCGACATCGTCGTGCGGCTCCTGGAACGCCTGCTGATGCCGTGGCGCACCCAGAAGGGAGCCGTCCGATGAGCGCCCCCGCCCCGTCCGCCCGCCCCGCCGTCCACGTGCGGGGCCTGCGCCGGGCCTTCGAGGGCCGGGCCGTCCTCGACGGCCTCCGGCTCGACATCGACCGGGGCGAGTTCGTCGCCCTGCTCGGTGCGAGCGGCAGCGGGAAGACGACGCTGCTGCGCATCCTCGGCGCACTCGACTCCGCCGACGGGGGAGAGGTGCTGGTCCCCGAGGCCCGCACCATCGTCTTCCAGGAACCGCGCCTCGTCCCGTCCAAGCGGGTCCTCGCCAACGTCACCGTCGCGCTGCCCCGCGACCGGGCGGCCGACGGGCTGCGCGCCTTGGCCGAGGTCGGCCTCGAACGCCACGCGGCGGCCTGGCCGGCCACCCTCTCCGGGGGCGAGGCCCAGCGCGTCGCCCTCGCCCGCGCCCTGGTCAGGGAGCCCGAACTCCTGCTGCTCGACGAGCCGTTCGCCGCACTCGACGCGCTGACCCGGCTCAAGATGCAGGACCTCGTCGGGGAGCTGTGCCGCCGCCACCGGCCCGCCGTGCTGCTGGTCACCCACGACGTGGACGAGGCCGTCCGGCTCGCCGACCGCGTCGCCGTCCTGCGCGACGGCCGGCTGGTCACCGACGAACCCGTCACCGTCGAGCGCCCCCGCGACCCCGGCGACCCCGCCTTCGCGGCCCTGCGCCGCCGGCTCCTCGCCGACCTCGGCGTCGAGACCGCACCACCGGCCCCGCCGCCCGCCGGACCGTCCACCGCACAGCCCGCCCCGCCGTCCCCCGAACGAACCGAAGCCGGAGTGATCTGAATGACCCTCACCATCGGTGTCCACAGCAGCAACCCGTCCCTCTACTACCTCTACCACCTCTCCCGCCTCGGCTTCGCCCAGGAGGAACTGGCCCCGCTCGGCGAGAGCGTCGTCTTCCACCCGTACACCAACGGCGTCCGCACCGGAGAGCTGCTGTCCCGGGGCGTCATCGACTTCGGCGGCACCGGATCCACCCCGCCGATCACCGCCCAGGCCGCCGGACACGACATCGTCTACACCGCCGTCTCCGCCCCGCGCCCCGAGCACGGAGCGCTCCTGGTGCCCGAGGACTCCCCCCTGACCACGGCCGCCGACCTCAAGGGCACCACCGTGCACCTGGCGATCGGTTCCTGGCAGACCCATCTCGTCGCCAAGGCCCTGGACGACGCGGGACTCTCGTACGCCGACGACATCACCGCCGTCCGCTCCGGCCCCGACAGCGAGCGGCTGCTGCGCACCGGCGAGATCGCCGCCTGGGTCGCCCAGGGCGCCGAACTGGCCGCCGCCCGCCGCACCGGCGGGCTGCGCACCCTGATCCGCACCGGCGACGTCATCAGCGACCGCTCGGTCTTCTTCACCCGTCGCGAGCTGGCCGAATCCCGCCCCGAGGCCGTCGAGGCGCTGACCCGGGCGCTGGAGCGCGCCGACGCCTGGGCCGCCGCCCATCCCCGGCAGGCGGCCGAGATCGCCGCCGCGGACCTCGGCGGCTCGGCCGACGACTGGGAGACCGCGCTCACCTCCCTGCCCTGGGCGATCGAACCCGTCGGCGACGCCTTCCTCGCCGAGCAGCAGGAGGCCGCCGACATCTTCCACCGCACCGGATTCATCGACCGCCCGGTCACCGTCGCGCACGCCCGCGCACGGGCCGCCACCGACAAGGCGGTATGACGACATGGCGACCGAAGTCCTCTGGTACGTCATCCCGCGCGAGGGCGCCTATCCCTGGGAACCCGAAGGCAGACGCCCGGTCGACCTGGGCTATCTGACCCAGCTCGCCGGCACCGTCGAACGGCTCGGCTACAGCGGGGCGCTCCTGGCCACCGACCTCTACGACGTCTGGCCGCTCGGCAGCGCCCTCGCCGCCTCCACCAGCACCCGGTTCAAGCCGCTGCTCGCCGTCCACCCGGGGCTGATCGCGCCGACCCTGCTGGCCAAGATGGCCCTCAGCTTCGACACGCTCTTCGGCGGCCGGCTCCGCTTCAACGTGGTGAACGGCTCCACGCAGGCCCTGCGGGAGTACGGGCTCCACGTGGAGCACGACGAGCGGTACGAGCTGAGCGCCGAGTACTGGTCGATCGTGAAGCGGCTCACGGCCGGCGAGGTCTTCGACCACAAGGGCCGCTTCTACGACCTGAAGAACGCCGGGGCGTCCTTCAGGGAGCTGAAACCCGTCCAGGACGGCCATGTCCCGCTCTGGTTCGGCGGCTCCTCGGACCCCGGCATCGAGATGGCGGCCGAACACGTCGACGTCTTCCTCACCTGGGGCGAGCCGCCCCATCTGCTGAAGGAGAAGCTGGCGAAGGTGCGGGCCAGGGCCGCCGCGTACGGCCGGACACTGCGCATCGGGCTCCGGCTGCACCTGATCGTCCGCGACACCGAGGACGCCGCCTGGGCCGCCGCCGACCGGCTCCTCGACGTCACGAGCGAGGCGACGTACGCCCGGCAGCTCGGCGACCGGGCGGGCGAGGACGGGGTCGGCTGGCAGCGCCAGTTCCGCCAGCACGGCGGACGGGTCCCCGCCCGCGCCCGCGAACTGGAGGTCCACCCGAACATGTGGCCGGGCATGAGCCTGTTCCGGCCGGGCCCCGGCACCGCCGTGGTCGGTTCGACGGCCCAGGTCGTGGAGCGGCTGAAGGAGTTCGAGGACCTGGGCGTGGACACCTTCATCCTCTCCGGAAACCCCCTGCTGGAGGAGGCGTACCGGGTCGCGGAGACGGTGCTGCCGGCCCTCGGCGTCACCCGCTGAACCGCGCGGGCCGGACGCGCGCGGGCTCCGCCCCGTGCGCCTCCGGCCCGCGCGACGCTCCACCGGGGACCGCGCCATGGATCGTTGATCAGTCGTTTATCGCGGCACGGCACTGTGTGGCGCATGCTGATCAACACCGCGGCCGACCCCGCTCGCGCCTGGCAGGAGACGGCGCTGTGCGCGCAGACGGGGCCCGAGTTCTTCTTCCCCGCTCCCGGCAGCTCCACCCGTGAGGCCAAGCAGCTCTGCAACGCCTGCGAAGGACGCCAGGCATGTCTGGAGTACGCACTCGCCAACGACGAACGCTTCGGCGTCTGGGGCGGTCTCTCCGAGAAGGAGCGCGACCAGCTGCGCAGAGTCGGCAACGCCTGACTTGCCCGGCTCCGGTTGCACGGGCCGGGTGTGAACGGCGCCCGCCCGTGCGAGACTTCGGCCTTCCGCACATCGTCCCGCGGGCCCCCGGCCGCACCGGGGGCCCGCCACGACCGCGAGGAGAAGCCGAGTTGAGCGAGTACGACTACATCGTCGTCGGAGCCGGTTCGGCCGGCTGCGTGCTGGCGGCGCGGCTGTCCGAGGACCCCACCGTCCGGGTCGCGCTCATCGAGTCCGGCGGACCCGACCGCAGCACCGGGATCCGCATCCCGGCCGCGTTCCCGAAGCTCTTCAAGACGGCCTACGACTGGGACTTCACCACCCGGAAGCAGCCCGCCCTCGGCGGCCGGGAGCTGTTCTGGCCGCGCGGCCACACCCTCGGCGGCTCGTCCTCGATCAACGCCATGATGTGGGTACGCGGCCACCGCGACGACTACGACGCCTGGGCCGAGGCCGCCGGGGACGCATGGGGACACGACGCGTTCGTCCCGTACTTCCGGCGGGCCGAACGCTGGACCGGACCCACCGGACACGGCACTGGGGGCCCGCTCTTCGGGGAGCAACGGCCGCATCACCCTGGACCCCGACCCCGACCCCGACGCCGGGGCCGGTGGCCCCGGCATCCGGATCGACCCCGGCTATCTGACCGATCCGGCCGATCTGCCCCGGCTGATCGCCGGGGTGCGCCGCGCCGAGACCCTGTTCGCGTCCGGGGCGCTGGCCCCGCACACCTCGGGGCCGATGGCCCCCTACCCCGGACCGGTCGACGACGACCGCCTCGCGGAGTCGATCCGCGCGGACGCCCAGACGCTGTACCACCCCGTGGGCACCTGCCGGATGGGCGAGGACCCCGGGGCGGTCACCGATCCCCGGCTGCGGGTGCGCGGAGTGGACGGGCTGCGGGTCGTGGACGCCTCGGTGATGCCGCGCATCACCCGCGGCCACACCCACGCCCCGACCGTCGCCCTCGCCGAGAAGGCCGCCGAACTCGTCCGGCAGGACGCGCGGGGGTAGGTCCCCTCGTCCGGAGCGGGCCGGGTCAGGGAGCGGGGACGCGGAACGTCTCGCCGTACACCTTCCAGGTCAGCGGCGTCTCCAGGGACAGGTTCCCGTCGTCCAGGAACGCGCGCTGGGCGGTGTCGATGCGCGAGGTGTCCTGCTGGTGCTTCTTCGACTTCATCACGGCACGGGCCGCGTCGAGGAACGCGTCCAGGTACGCCGACTCGTCGCCGCCCTCCTCGACCGTGTCCGCCTCGGCGAGGGCGGCTTCGCGGATGCCGTAGAACTCGTCGGGTCCGGTGCCCGGCCCATGGAGGACCATCGCGTCGAAGTAGACGTACTGGCCCAGGGTGCCGAGCCCGTCGAGCTTCGCCAGCCGGACCGCGGGGACGAAGTAGTCGTGCTCCCGCACCTGGTCCTGAGCGGCGCGGAACTCCGGATCCTCGGCCGACTTCTTCCAGGCGGCCGTGAACCCGGGGTCGAGGCCCTCGTGCGAGGGCGTGCCGTCGACCTTGCGCAGCGCCGGGAGGAACGGTGCCAGCGGGCTGTCCGGGTGGTCCTTCGTGAAGGACTCGACGAACGCCAGCATGTCGTGGGTGCCCGAGCAGAAGCCGACGATCCCGGCGTTGTAGCCGGTCCCGTCGCCGATGTCCTCGATCGTGGCGTACTGGCTGCGCCAGTCCAGCGTCGACCCCTCCGCGCTCGCGAACAGCTTCCAGGCGATCTCGCGCATGGCCGGCGAGGCAAGCCCCGCGGGCATCTTCGCGACCCGCGCGTCCATCTCCGCGCGCTCCTCGTCGTCCGCCGCGGCGTACGGATCGGCCGGCTCGGCGGACGCGGGGGCCGACGCCGCCGCGGTGGGGGAGTCCTCCGGCAGCCCGGACTCGCCGCCGCTGTTGAAGAGGATCGAGGCGGCTATCGCTATCGGTATCCCGAAGAGCACCACGCGGGTCACAGGTTTCACCGCCACAGGGTACGGTCCGTAAAGCGATGGGGAGCGCCCGCCCCCGCACGGCACAATCGCCCCCATGACCGAAGCCCTGCTGCACGCGCTCGATCCGCTGCCCCACCCCGCGCGCATGCGCGAACTCGCGGCCCGCGCGCGTGCGCTGGCCGCATCGGGAGAGCTGCGCGCCGTGCTGGAGGCGCTGGACGGGGGCGGCCCCCACGAGCGGGGCACGGCCGTCGTCGCCGCCGCCGTCGGCGGCGACACGGAGTGGATCGGCGCCCGCGTCGGCGACCCGGACCCCTTCGTCCAGGGCCACGCGCTGAGGGTCGCCCGCAGCCTCGGCGTCCCGGACGAGGCGTACGAACGGGCCCTGGACGATCTGCCCGCCGCCGCGCGACGCCGCCTGCTCCGGGCCGTCGTCCGGGACGGGCGCGCCGCGCTCGCCGCCCGGCTGATCGACCGGGTGCGCGCGGACTGGGGGGACGAGGCGGCCGCCCTGCTGCTGCCGGGCTGCCCGGCCGCGACGGCCGCCGCCCTGCTGCCGGACCTGCTGCACGCGGTGGCGGGCTGGAACGCCCTCGTCCGCAGCCACCCCGACACGGTGCTCGATGTCGTCGAGGCGCAGGTCGCCGCCCTGCCCGAAGCGCGGCGCGCCCCGCGCTGGCAGCGCGATGCGCACGCCGTCGCCGCCTGCGCACGCGTCCGGCCCGACCGCGTCCTCGGCCTCCTCGAACGGCTCGGCCCCGACGGCCTGCCCCGCCCCCTGCTCCACGTCGCCGGCCCCCTCGCCGCCGCCGACCCCGCCCGCACCCTGCGCCTGCTGCTGCGCCCCGGCACCCGGCCGCTGCTGACGGGCGGCGCGCCCGCCCTCGGCCGCGGCACCCTGGTCCGGCTGGCCCGCACCGCGCCCGAGGGGCTCGTCGTGGAACTGGGCCGGGCGCTGGCCCAGGACTCCGGCGCGCTGGCCCGGCTGCTCGCGGCCCTGCCGCCCGGCCGCCGCACCTCCCTGTACGCCTCGGTGACCGAGGGGCAGGGGCCGGGCCGGCCCACCGTCGACCCCGTCGTGCTGGACGCGCTGCCCCGCGGCGGCGTCGCGGACGAGGCCCGCCGCGCGGCCGGCCGGGCGGAGCGGCGGGGCGAGCCCTGGTCCGCGGTGCTGCTCGCCCGCTCCTACCTGCCCGTCGCCGAGGTGTGGGACGACCTCCTCGCCGCCACCCGCCGGCCGGCGGCGGCCGACCGGTCCCTCGCCTGGCCGCTGCTGGTCCGCAACGCCGCGCGCACCGGGGAGCCCGGCCCCGTCGCGGTCCTCCTGGACGACATGGCCCGGCTGCGCAACGAACAGGACCCCGTGCGCTCGGCCGCGCTCCGCGCGCTGAGCACGGTGCCCGCGCCGCTCTTCACGGAGAACACGGCCCCCGCCCTGGACCGGATCGCCACCGACGCGGTCGAGGCCCGCGACTCCTCGTACACGACCCGGCAGGCGCTCACCACCCTCGCCCTGCGGCTGCTGCGCGAGCACACCGTCACCGGCCGGGCCGCCCTCGTCAGTTGGGCGCTGCGGACCCTGGTGCGGATCTCCGGGAACACCGGGGGCGCCGACCTCGGACGCCTCGACCGCACCCTGCGCCGGGGCCAGGAGCAGGCGGTGTTCGACGCGCTGCGGCCCTGGCTGGAGGCGGGCGCGGAGAAGAGCGACTACGGGCTGGTGTTCGCCCTGACCCGGGCGCTCGGCCGGCGCGCGGCCGGGCTGCCCGAACTCCAGGACCTGCTGTGGCAGGCCGTCCGCTTCGGCGGAACCGGCACCGCACGGACCGCCGTCGCCCTCTGGCTGGAGCCGGCCGCGACCCGCTCCGAGCGGGTGGAGCGGCTGCTCGCCCTCGACGCCTCGGCCGGCACCGTGCCCGAGGCGCTGCGCGTGCTGACCCGCGTCCGCACCGACCTGCTCGACCCCTACCTCGCCACCCCGCCGCCGCACGGCCGCTTCCTCACCCCCGGCACCGCCTGGACCGTCCGCCCGGGACCCGAGGCGCGCCGCTGGGTGCCGCGCCAGCACCGCGCCGCCGCCCGCGCGCTGCGCCGCGCCGCCCGCGACGAGAAGCTGCCGCTGTACGACCGCGCCGCCGCGATCGACGCCCTCGCTTCCCTACCCGCGCTCGGCACCGACGCCGTACGGGAGTGGACCGCGTCGGACGACGTGGTGCTGGCCGAGGCCGCGCTGACCGCCCTCGGCCGCACCGACCGGGCCACCGACGTACTCCCGGAACTGCTGGCGCTGAGCGGGGACGACCGCGCCCGGGTCGCCGTCTTCGCCGCCGGGCGGGCCTCCCGGAACGTGCGCCCCTCCGTGCTGGCGCCGCTGCTGCGGGAGCGGCTCGCCCCCGGCACCGGCAAGGTGACCGCGCGCAAGGAGGCCGTGCGGCTCGCCGTGGCCCGGCTGCCCCGGGGGACCGCCGCCGATCTGGTCGGCGAGGCGTACGCGGCACCCGGGCAGCACGTGGACGTGCGCGCCGCGTGCGTGGCGGCGGCCGTGGACCTGCTGGGCGACGCACGGATGTGGCGGATGCTCGCCGAGGCCGCGTCCGGGCCCGCCGTGCTGCGCGCCGCCGTCCTGAACGTGTGGCCGTTCTGCCTTCCCGCGGCGCACCGGCCCGGGTACGCGCGCCTGGTCCGCGAGGTGTGCGCGACGGACGACGAGGAACTCGCCGCCTCCGCCCACGGGGTCGCCGCCCACTGGATCCCCTGGGAACCGGCGCTCGGCGCGGTCCTGGCGGACGCCGTCACGGATCTGGGACGCCGCTCCTGGCAGGCGGCGGCCGGCGCGCTCGCCAGGGCCGCGTCCACCGACTCCGGGGAGGCCGCGCCGGCGCTCCTGGGGGCGCTGGCGACGCTGGCGGACGCGGTGGCCGTGGAGGACGCGGACAGCGAGCGCGACCGGCCCGCCCGGCAGCGCGTCGTCCACCTGGTGAACCGCCTCGTGCTGGGCGCGCGGACCCCTCTCGGCGCCCCGGACCGCACCGTCCTGACCGACGCCGGTGAGCTGCTGGCCCGCCACCGCGACTACGCACCGCAGGCCGCGGCCCTGCTGGTGGAGGCGGTGGACCCGGAGTGCGGCCCCGAGGAGCTGTACCCGGCGCTCGACCGGCTGGCCGTGCTGCACACGGGCCGGGGCGCCCTCGCGGCGCGCACCGCCGCGCGCTTCGGCGCGAGAGCCCGGGTGCCGGGGGGCGGGGAGGGGCCGGCGGGTCTGCTCCGGGTGGCGGGCCGCCTCGCCGAGGACGGGCGGCTCGCGCACGGGCTGCTGGCGGTGAGCCTGGTCGCGGTGGGCGGCCGGCACACCGGCTGGACCGGACCGTGGCGCACCCAGCTGCGGCTGCTGCGGCGCCACCAGGAGGCCGAGGTGCGCGACGCCGCGTTCGCGGAGGTCACCGCGGAGGAGTGAGCCGGGGGCCGCGCCCGGCCGGACGCGGCACTCCCCGGACCGAGGCGGCCCTCCGGGCGGTGCTCAGCCCTGGGCGCGGGCCGCCATCCGCGCCTTGCGCGCGGCCAGCTTCTCGTCGAACTTGGACGCCTCGCCGTCCAGCCCGTTCATGTACAGGCCCAGCTCCTCCTGGGCCTGCAGGCCCTCCGGGCCGAGGCCGTCGATGTCGAGCACCTTCAGATAGCGCAGCACCGGCTGGATCACGTCGTCGTGGTGGATCCGCAGGTTGTAGATCTCGCCGATGGCCATCTGGGCGGCGGCCCGCTCGAAGCCGGGCATGCCGTGTCCGGGCATCCGGAAGTTCACCACGACATCGCGCACGGACTGCATGGTCAGGTCCGGGGCGAGCTCGAAGGCCGCGCCGAGGAGGTTGCGGTAGAACACCATGTGGAGGTTCTCGTCGGTGGCGATGCGGGCCAGCATCCGGTCGCAGACCGGATCGCCCGACTGGTGTCCGGTGTTGCGGTGCGAGACCCGGGTGGCCAGCTCCTGGAAGGCGACGTACGCCACGGAGTGGAGCATCGAGTGGCGGTTGTCGGACTCGAAGCCCTCCGCCATGTGCGCCATCCGGAACTGCTCCAGCTTGTCCGGGTCCACGGCGCGGGAGGTGAGCAGGTAGTCCCGCATGACGATGCCGTGGCGGCCCTCCTCGGCGGTCCAGCGGTGCACCCAGGTGCCCCAGGCGCCGTCACGGCCGAAGAGCGAGGCGATCTCGTGGTGGTAGCTGGGGAGGTTGTCCTCGGTCAGCAGGTTCACCACGAGGGCGATCCGGCCGATGTCCGTCACCTTGGACTGGTCCGTGCGCCAGGCATCGCCGTCCTCGAAGACGCCGGGGAAGTTGCGTCCGTCGGAGAACGGCACGTACTCGTGCGGCATCCAGTCCTTGGCGACCTTGAGATGGCGGTTGAGCTCCTTCTCCACCACTTCTTCCAGCGCGTACAGCAGATGGGCGTCGGTCCACGCCGGTGAACTGCCGAGGGAGGCAGAGGTGATCGTCACGGGGAGCTCCTGGGGACGGGAGAAGTACCTACGGCTTCGTAGGTTACGAAACCGTAGGTTAAAGCCGCGGTAAGGCTCTGGCCAAGCCCGTCCGGGCGACCATCCCTCACGCGGTGTCATACCCCCAGGTCGGTCGTGTACGGGGAGTGTGCGGCGGCCGGGCCGGCCCCCGGTGGCGGGAGGCTCCGAACTGTCGGCGTACTCGGAGCGCGGGCGCACGGGGGGCGCGGTCGGGTGGGCCGGATTCAGAGCAGATGGTCCGCCGCTCCGGACTTCACGGCGGAGATCAGCGCCCGCAGCGCCTCCACCGAGTCGCTGACGTAGGCGGCGGTGTCGGTGGTCGAGCCGATGTAGGCCCGGCCCTGGTCGTCGAGGCCGAACCGGAAGCAGTTCGCCCCCTCGCTGCAGAAGGGGTCGTCCCAGCAGATGTCGTTCATGCTCTCTCTCCTCACAGGTCCTGCGCTATGCGCCGGATGAAGTCGCGCGACTCCTCCACGGGCAGTGCGAGTGCCCGCAGACGTTCCAACAGCCCCCGGTAGCGCCTCAGTTGCATGTCGGCGTCCAGCAGGATCGAGCCGTGCGACGAATCGAGCTGCACGGTATCGAGCTGGGGGACGGCCGCGCCGACATAGGTGAACGACTGACCGGCCCCGGGGAAACCCCCCGCCGCGAACGGGATCGCCCGGACCGTGATCCGGTCCCGCTCGGACTGCTGGAGGATGTGCTCCAACTGGGCCCGGCTCACCTTCGGCCCGCCGAACTGCATGCGCAGCGCGGCCTCGTGGATCAGCGTCTCGTACAGCGGAGGCCGGTCCCGCTCCAGCACCTCCTGGCGGCGCAGCCGCAGCGACAGCCGGGCCATCAGATCGGGTGTGGGCAGTGGGGGGACGGCGGTGTCGAAGACCGCGCGCGCATGCTCCTCGGTCTGGAGCAGGCCGGGGATGTGCGTGGTGGTCGCGGTCGTCAACTCCACCGCGTGGTATTCGAGTTCGGCGATGTCGAGCAGGCTCGGCAGCAGCAGCCCGCGGTGCTCCTCCCACCAGCCCCTGGCCCGCTCGGTCGCCATCTCGGCGAGCAGGTCGACGAGCCCGGCGTCCGGGCAGCCGTAGTTGAAGGCCAGGGTGCGGACCCGTTCGGCGCTGATCCCGAAGCGGCCCGACTCGATGTTGGGGATGCGGGTGCGGTCCACGCCGAGCAGCGCCGCGGCCTGCTGTGCCGTCATCCCCGACTGCTCGCGCAACTTGCGTAGTTCGTACCCGAGTCGTTGCTGTCGTGCGGTAGGTGTACTTCGGGGTGGCACGGTGGGGTTCCTTCCGGTGGGAGAGTGGCGAAATGCCGGAACCACACAAGTAGTAGCACTGTGCTCCGCTCGTGCGCTACGGTCGGTAGCGCCAGTCTCACACGGGGCGACCGCGCCTTCGTGTGATCGTCACCACACGCATGAGAAAAGTGAGTCCCTTTGATGAAAGGCGCCTTGCGTTGCCTTCCGGCCCCCGCGCCGAAAGGTCCCGTCCCACCGGAGACGGACAATCTGAGTTATTCCTTCGCCCTGCCCGGCGGCGCCTTCTGCGCCGGTCTCGCCCGACGCTCCGTGAGCGAACTGCTCACCCGGCACGGCCTGGACGAGCTGTGCGAGACGGCGGTGCTCGCCGCCTCCGAACTGGTCGCGGCAGCCTACCGGTTCACACCCGACCGCGAGATGCTGCTGCGCGTCCACTGGCAGTTCGACGCGCTGCGGATCATCCTCTACGACCAGCACCCCGCGCACGAGTCGCCGGAGAAGTCCGAGGAGTGCCGCGAACACCGCAGCGCCAGCATGTGGCTGCTGGCCGCCGCGGTGGACGCGCACGGAGGGGACTGGGGGCTGACGCCCGCGCTGACGGCGTCCGGCGGCACCAAGGCATGGGCCTTACTCCACCGCTGACCCCGCGCACGCCCTGAACCCCGTCCCCGTACCGCCGCTCTCAGATTCCCGGGCGCACCTCCTCGGCCGACGTGGTCCGCAGCCCGTCGTCGAGCAGCAGCCAGCGTGTGATCCCCAGCGATTCGAGGAAGGGCACATCGTGGCTCGCCACGATCAGAGCTCCCTCGAACGCGTCGAGTGCCGCCGTCAGCCGGCGCACGCTCGCCAGGTCCAGATTGTTCGTCGGCTCGTCCAGCATCAGCAGCTGAGGCGCCGGCTCCGCCAGCAGCAGCGCGGCCAGGGCGGCACGGAACCGCTCACCGCCCGACAGCGTCCCGGCGGCCTTGTCCGCTCGTGCCCCCTTGAACAGGAAATGGGCCAGACGCGCCCTGATCCGGTTGTTCGTGGCCTCCGGGGCGAACCGCGCCACGTTCTCCACCACGCTCAGCGTGTCGTCCAGGACATCCAGCCGCTGCGGCAGGAACCGCGCCGGCACGTGCACACACGCCTCGCCGGACACCGGCGCCAGCTCACCGGCCAGGGTCCGCAGCAGCGTCGTCTTGCCCGCCCCGTTGCGCCCCACCAGAGCGATCCGCTCGGGGCCGCGCACCTCGAACCCGCCGGGGACCCGCGCCCCGTACGGCAGGGCGAGATCCGTCGTCCGCAGCACCTCGCGGCCCGGGTGGACCCGGGTGTGCGGCAGGTCGACCCTGATCTCCTCGTCCTCGCGCACCGCCTCGACGGCTTCGTCCAGACGCTGCCTGGCCTCGGCCAGCCGCTCGGCGTGCAGGATGCGGTGCTTGCCCGCGGACTCCTGGGCGGAGCGCCGGCGCGCCCCCATCACGACCTTCGGTTCGCGCTTGTTCTCCTGCATCTTCTGCCCGTAGCGCTTGCGACGGGCCAGTCTGACGCCCGCCTCGGCGAGTTCGCGCCGCTGCCGGTGGACATCGGCCTCCGCGACCCGCACCATGCGCTCGGCCGCCTCCTGCTCCACGGCCAGCGCCTCCTGGTACGCCGAGAGGTTCCCGCCGTACCAGGTGACGGAGGAGTCCCGCAGATCGGCGATCTGGTCGACCCGCTCCAGCAGTTCGCGGTCGTGACTGACGACGAGGAGCACCCCGTGCCAGGCGTCCACGGCCGCGTGGAGCCGTGCGCGGGCGTGCAGATCGAGGTTGTTCGTCGGCTCGTCCAGCAGCAGGACGTCCGGCCGGGCCAGCAGCAGCGCCGCCAGCCGCAGCAGCACGCACTCGCCGCCGGACATCTCCCCGATCGTGCGGTCCAGCCCGAGACGGCCGAGACCGACCTGGTCGAGCATGGCGTGCGCCCGCTCCTCCACGTCCCAGTCGTCGCCGACGGCGGCGAACGCCGCCTCGTCGCCCTCACCGGCCTCGATGGCGTGCAGCGCCGCCCGGGTCCCGGCGATGCCCAGGGCGGCGTCGACGCGCAGCGCGGTGTCCAGGACCAGGTTCTGCGGCAGATAGCCGATCTCGCCGGCCGTCGTGACCCGGCCGTCCAGCGGGGTCAGCTCCCCGGTGAGCAGCCGCAGCAGTGTGGACTTGCCCGAGCCGTTGAGCCCGATCAGTCCGGTGCGGCCGGGGCCGACGGTGAGGTCGAGGCCGTCGAACACCTGGGTGCCGTCCGGCCAGGAGAAGGAGAGGGAGGTACAGCTGATATGGGTGAGTGGGGTGGACACGAGGAATCTCCCGGTTGCGTGGAAGGGGCGTGGGCAACGGGGCGAGACACCGGCCACGGGCCTTCCACGGAAGGGTTGTTCCTACGGTGGAGAGAGAAGCCCAGGTCGCGGAGGACGGCTCGAAGAGCTGAGGTCACACTCGGGCACGCGGACATGAGGACATGGCACGGCGTGCGACACGGTGTCTCGGGACCTCAGACGAACAACGTCCTGCTCCGATCGGTGACGACAGGGACGCCTACGACGGTACGGGCGCGCCCGGGGAGGGGCAACCGGTTTATCCGGCCCGCCTCCCGTGGGCCCGCAACGCCTCCCGGTCAGCGCGATCCGCCGAGCAACCGCGCCAGATCCCGGTCCATTTCGAGGAAGCGGTGCTCGTCCCCGGACGGGACCAGCTCCTGCGCGCGCCGCAGGAACCGGCGCACCTCGTCCGTCCGTACGTGAACCATCGCGATGCCCTCCACGGCGTGGAACTCCAGCACCGTGCGGTCGTAGCCGAAGGGCCGCACCCGTACGTCGCCGAGGCCGGCCGGGGTGTCCATCCCCGCCGCCAGCAACTCCCGGGAGAACTCCCAGAGCACCGCCGTGCCCTCCAGCGTCGCCGGCGCGGGGAACGCCATGCGCACGGCGAACGGATCCGCCGGGTCGTAGCTCAGCACGGCGGGAAGCGTCTCCATCCTCGGGGCGGATGCGACCATGCGGGCCTGGACGGACTGCTCGATAACGGTGGACACGACCTGCTCCCTCTCGCGACCGGACGGACGGTTCCCGGCACTGATACAGACGACCGAACACACCCTTGCGTGCACCGGGGCGCGGCGTGAGCTGCGTCACCGCGCATGACACACCGCTGATTGCTCGGGTGCCCCGATCCGCGCCCCGCACCCTGGACGGCGCGCGGCCCGTGGGTTAGCTTCCAGCGCCATGAGGTCCAAGGGGAAGACGCGACGACTGATGTCTCTGGGAATGTGCGGGGCGGCACTCGCCGCCGTTCTGTCCGCACCCGCCGCCCACGCGGCACCCGGGACACCGCACCGAACCGGCCACGCGCCGGGCTGGACGGCCACCGACACCGGGACCGACGCCCGCTTCCGCGGCCTCGCGGCCGTCGACCGGCGCACGGCCTGGCTGGCCGGCTCCGGGGGAGCGGTGCTGCGCACCACCGACGGCGGCCGGCACTGGGCCGATGTCTCGCCGCCCGGAGCGGCCGACGAGGCACTGGAGTTCCGCGACATCGAGGCATTCGACGCCCGGCGCGCCGTGGCCCTGGCCATCGGCGAGGGCGAGGCGTCCCGGGTGCTGCGCACCGAGGACGGCGGACGGACCTGGAAGGAGTCCTTCCGGAACACCGACGCACGGGCCTTCTACGACTGCCTGACCTTCTTCGACAGCCGCCACGGCCTCGCGATGAGCGATCCCGTGGACGGCAGGTTCCGCATCCTGGCCACCGACGACGGCGGCCGGCGCTGGCGGGTCCTGCCCTCCTCCGGCATGCCCGAGGCGCAGCCGGGCGAGGCCGGATTCGCCGCCTCGGGACAGTGCCTGGTCTCCTCCGGACCCAAGGACGTCTGGCTGGCGACCGGCGGCGCGGCGACCGCCCGGATCCTGCACTCGGGCGACCGGGGCCGGACCTGGACCGCGACCGCCGCGCCGATCCCGGCCGGTGACCCGGCCCGGGGCGTCTTCGGCCTGGCCTTCCGCGACCGCGCCCACGGCATCGCGGTCGGCGGCGACTACCGCGCCGACCAGCCCTCGCCGCGCGCCTCGGCCGTCACCTCCGACGCCGGCCGCCACTGGAACGCCGCCCGGACCCCGTCCCCCGCCTACCGTTCCGGCGTCGCCTGGCTCCCGCACAGCCGCTCGGCCGCGCTCGCCGTCGGACCGACCGGCACGGACCTCACCACGGACGGCGGACGCACCTGGCGCACGGTCGACTCGGGCTCGTACGACACCGTCGACTGCACCGCCGACGGAGGCTGCTGGGCCGCCGGCGAACACGGCCGCGCCGCACGGGCGTTCGCCGGGTGAGGGGCAGTCAGGCCCGCTGACGGTACGGCGCCAGCGCGTCCGAGGTCTTCGTCGCGATGAACTCCGTGACCCGGTACGCGCAGACGCCGCGCACCGCGAACGGGTCCGTCTCCGTGAGCCGGACGATCGCCTCCCGGTCGTCCCCCACGGCGAGGATCACCCCGCCGTCACGCGGGTTCTTCCGCCCCGACGCCACGAACACCCCCGCCGCGTACTGCGCGTCGAGCCAGGCGACATGCTCGGCCATGACCGCGTCGACACGGTCGAGCGGGGCGGTGTAGGACAACTCCAGTACGAACATGATCACCACGGTACGGGAGCGGCCCGCCGCCCCCGTCCGCCCGGCACGGCGGCGGCCGTGGGCCGTCCCCCTCGGGGGCCTTCAGGCCCGTCTGCTCCTTCCCGCCCTCCGGGCGGACGTCGGGAAGGAGCGGACGGCCCGTAGGCTGGGCGCCACCATGACTGCCTTCCGGATGCCCGCGGACGAGGCCGAGGCCCGTGCCGTCCAGGACGATCTCCGCACCCGCGTCGTGCTCGACGAACCCGGGCCCGAACCCGGCACCGGCCGGGTGACGGGGGTCGACGTCGCCTACGACGACGAGCGGGACGTCGTCGCCGCCGCGGCCGTCGTCCTGGACGCCGCGACCCTGGAGGTGGTGGCCGAGGCGACCGCCGTCGGCCGCGTCACCTTCCCGTACGTGCCCGGACTCCTCGCCTTCCGCGAACTCCCCACGGTGCTGGCCGCGCTGGAATCCCTTCCCGTCGCCCCCGGGCTCGTCGTCTGCGACGGCTACGGCCTGGCGCATCCGCGCCGCTTCGGCCTGGCCAGTCATCTGGGCGTGCTGACGGGACTGCCGGTCATCGGCGTCGCGAAGAACCCGTTCACCTTCACGTACGAACAGCCCGGCCCCCGGCGCGGCGACGGCTCCCCGCTGCTCGACGGCGGCGAGGAGGTCGGCCGGGCCCTGCGCACCCAGGACCGCACCAAACCGGTGTACGTCTCGGTCGGGCACCGCACCCGCCTCGACAACGCCTGCGCCCACACCCTGGTGCTGGCCCGGGACTTCCGCCAGCCGGAGACCACGCGCCGCGCGGACGCGCTGTGCCGGCGGGCGCTGCGCGAGGCCACGGCCTGAAGCGTGGGCCGGGTGCCCGGTCAGGCCGGAGAGAACACGTGGTTGCTGATCAGCCGGGTGGCCCCCACGACCCCGGCGACCTGCCCCAGTTCGCCCAGCACGATCGGGAGGTTCCCGGTGGCCAGCGGCAGCGACTGGCGGTAGATCTGGGTGCGGATACTGGCCAGCAGATGGTGCCCGAGACCGGTGAGCCCGCCGCCGATGACGACCAGCCCGGGGTTGAAGAAGCTGACGAGACCCGCGATCACGTGGCCGGTGCGGGTACCGCCCTCCCGGATCAGGTCCAGCGCCTCGGTGTCCCCGGCCGCCGCGGCCTGCGAGACGTCCTCGGCGCTCAGGGACCCTGCCGCAGCGAGCCGCGCGGCCAGCGGCTCCGAACGGCCCGAACGCGCCAGCTCCGTCGCGTCCCGCACCAGCGCCAGCCCGCTGAAACACGCCTCCAGACAGCCGGTGTTGCCGCACAGGCAGCGCGGCCCGTCCGCCACGACCTGGATGTGGCCGATGTCCCCGGCGCTGCCGGTCACCCCCCGGCGCACCTCGCCGTCCACGACGATCCCGCAGCCGATCCCGGTCCCCAGCTTCACGCACAGGAAGTCCCGCACCGAACGGGCCACGCCCGCCTGCTGCTCGCCCAGCGTCATCAGGTTCACATCGTTGTCGACGAGGACCGGGCAGCCCAGTTCGCGGCTCATCTCCTCGCGGACCGGATAGCCGTTCCACCCCGGCATGATCGGCGGCGCCACGGGGACGCCCTCCGGGAACCGGACCGGCCCCGGAACACCGATCCCCGCACCGTCGAAGCGCTCCACCGACGTCGTCCGCCGCAGCTCGGCGACCAGCTCCCGCACCCGGGCGAAGACCGCGACCGGCCCGTCGCGCACATGGAGCGGGGCCGCCAGATGGCCCAGGATCTCCAACTCCGCGTTGGTCACCGCCACATCGACCGAGGTCGCCCCGATGTCCACACCGAGGAACCGCATCGACGGGGCCACCCGCACGTTGTACGAACGCCGGCCCCCGCGCGAGGCGGCCAGCCCGTCCGGGACGATCAGCCCGGCCTCCATCAGCCGCTCGATCTCGAACGCGAGCTTCGAGCGCGACAACTCCACCAGATCGCCCAGCGCGACCCGCGACTGCGGTCCGTGGTCCCGCAGCAGGCGGAGCAGCCGGGCCTGGTGCAGATTGGCCGGTCGAACCGTGGAACTCCTCACGCCGCCCCCGTCGAGGTGAAAGCCGCCCGCCACGCCCGGCGTTCGGGCTCGGCTTCCGTGGGACCGTAGCACTGAGTCTCCGGTGGGTAAAAGAAACTTATGCGCCGAGTGGCGGGACTTTTCTCCGCACCGGGACAAACGCCACGCTCCGCACGCGCCGCCCCGCTTCCGCCGCCCGGATCGTCCGGCGCGCACATGCCCCGGGCCCGGCGGAGGGGAGTCGTCGGACTCTCCGCCCCACCGGGCCCGGTGCGGTGTGCGTGCCTCAGCGGCCGTCGGGACCGCGGTCCTTCATCCCGACGTCGGACCGTGCGGCCGCCTTCTTGATGGCGGCGGACTCGCGCTGGTCGATGACGCCTTCCTTCCGCAGCGCGTTGACGACGTCCCCGACGTGGGTGACGAAGGCGCCGTGGTTCTTCCAGGCCCGGTGGTCCTCGATCAGCTGGTTGATCGTGCAGCCGTTGGCTGTGACGAGGTTCGGGACCCCGGTGTTGACGAGACCGGTGTACACGGTGGCCCGGTCGTCCGTCTCCGGACAGTTCGCCGGCGGGTTGCCGTCCACGATGGTCAGTGACAATGACTGCGCCGCGGACGTGTTGCCCGCCTTGTCAGTGGCCCGGTAGAGCACCGTGTGGCTGCCGGACCGGGAGAGCGTCACCGGTCCGCCGTACGCGAGGTACGGTCCGCCGTCCAGCGAGTACGCGATCCCGGCCACGCCCGACTCCGAGTCCGTGGCCGTCACGGTGACGGTCGCGCCGCCCACGTACTCCCCGGCGTCGTTCTTCGTCCCGGACACCGAGGCCGACACCTCGGGCGCGGTCCGGTCCTCCGGCGGAGCGACGACGACGGTGAACGTCACCGACTGCGCGACCGAGGTGTTCCCGGCCTTGTCCGCCGCCCGGTAGAACATCTCGTGCCGGCCGGTGGCGCTCACCGCGACCGGCGCCGTGTACGGCTGGTACGCGCCTCCGTCCAGCGCGTACTCGATCCCCGCGACTCCCGACTCGGCATCCGACGCGGTGATCGTGACGGTCGCCGTGTCCACGTACTCCCCGGCCCCGTTCTTCGTCCCGGTCACGGTCGCCGAGGTCTCCGGGGCGGTGGTGTCCTCGGGCGGCTCCGGTGCGGCGACGGTGAAGGTCACTGTTTTGGTGGTGGAGGTGTTTCCGGCTTTGTCGGTGGCGCGGTAGGTGAGGGTGTGGGCTCCGGTGGTTTTGACGGCGACGGGGGTGGTGTAGGTCTGGTAGGCGGTGCCGTCGAGGGCGTATTCGATGCCGGCGATGCCGGATTCGGTGTCTGTGGCGGTGAGGGTGACGGTGGCGGTGTCGACGTATGCGCCGGCGTCGTTCTTCGTCCCGGTCACGGTCGCCGAGGTCTCCGGGGCGGTGGTGTCCTCGGGCGGCTCCGGTGCGGCGACGGTGAAGGTCACCGTCTTGGTGGTGGAGGTGTTTCCGGCTTTGTCGGTGGCGCGGTAGGTGAGGGTGTGGGCTCCGGCGGTCTTGACCGCGACGGGGGTGGTGTAGGTCTGGTAGGCGGCGCCGTCGAGGGCGTATTCGATGCCGGCGATGCCGGATTCGGTGTCTGTGGCGGTGAGGGCGACGGTGGCGGTGTCGACGTATGCGCCGGCGTCGTTCTTCGTCCCGGTCACGGTCGCCGAGGTCTCCGGGGCGGTGGTGTCCTCGGGCGGCTCCGGTGCGGCGACGGTGAACGTCACCGTCTTGGTGGTGGAGGTGTTTCCGGCTTTGTCGGTGGCGCGGTAGGTGAGGGTGTGGGCTCCGGCGGTCTTGACCGCGACGGGGGTGGTGTAGGTCTGGTAGGCGGCGCCGTCGAGGGCGTATTCGATGCTTGCGACGCCCGAGCCGGCGTCCGTCGCGGTGACGGTCACGGTCGCGGAGTCGACGTACTCGCCCGCGTCGTTCTTCGTCCCGGCGACGGACGCGGACGTGTCCGGGGCGGTGGTGTCCTCGCCCGGCGCGGCGGTGACCACCAGCTCGCCGACCATCATCTGGTGGCCCGGCATGGCGCAGAAGTAGCGGTAGGTGCCGGGGGTGAGGGTCACCTCGACCGCGTGCTTGCCGCCCTCCGCGTCGAAGGGGCTCGCCAGGATGTTGAGGCTGACGTCGTTGTTGTAGTCGCCGTTCGCGGTGTCGAAGGTCAGGGTGTGCGTCAGGCCCGTCGTGTTGCCGGTGGCGGCGCTGCTCTCGAACACGATGGTCGCCTTGCCCGCGACGGCCGTGGCGGGGGCCGAGGTGTACTTCGTGTAGTCGTCGCCGGCCGTCCACGTGAGGACCTGGTCGGCGGCGGCCGTCGCGGCCGGGGCCTTCGGCGGGGCATCGGTCATCGCCGCGTACGCGGCCGGGGCGGCCAGGGCGAAGGCGGTGAAGACGACGGCCATCACGGCCATCAGCACCGGATGCCGGGTGAGCCGGTCTCGTGGCGCGGAGCTTGAGGGGGGCGGATCCGTCTGGTCATGGGGCAGTCTTGTGGACACTGCTGCACCTCTCGGAAATGTCGCTGGTGCGGCACCGCATGGGACTCACGGCCCCGCCTGCTGGACGATCGGTCGCACGCCGGGACGAGCACGTTTCTCGCGCAGCACGCCTGCGGAACCCCTGGACGGCCGGTTCCCGGCCGGGACGGGGACGCGCACCGTGCTGCCGTCGGTCGGCCGGCCCGCGCGCGGGCCACGGCCAGTCCGCCGTGACCCGCGCACGGGCGGACCGACTCCCGTTCGCTGTCCCACACCGAGGCCGTCGGCGCCGTGATCCCCCGGGAGCGGGGCTCACACAGCCTCCTTCAACGTGACAACGTCGGGAAGTTAGCGGCTCTTTTGACTATTCGCCAAGACCTATGACAAGAATCCAACCAACTTTGACCTGAGTCTGGAAAAACTGTCGGCGGGGCCGCTACGGTGTCCAGCGTTCCGAGGCGAATCCCCCTTCATTCAGCGGATCCGGGCCCGGCAGCAGCCGGCTCGTCGGACCGCGTCAGCGCTCACGTCAGGTCCTGGCCACCCCTCCGGTCCGTGCCCCTCGCAGTCCGGGCCGGCCCACGCCCGCCCCGCCGTCCCCGGCGGGCCCGCACGCCAGGTGCACCACGCGTACCGCCGCCGGCAGCACGGCTGTCGTCGTCGGCGGCTCACACACGACCACGAAACGACCGCGTGCGCCTTCGCGAGCCGAGCGTTTCGAGGATTGGAGAGCGATGTTCGACTCAGGCTCAGGCTCCGGAAACGGGCGCTTCTTCTCCCGGCGCGCGTTCGCCACCGGCGCCGCCGCCGCGGCCGTCGTCCCCACGGTGCTCGGCGCCACCGCCGCCGTCTCGAAGGACAAGCCGGACGCGGGCAACGGGAACGGCAACGGCAACGGAAAGGGCACCGTCCGCGAGCTGACCCTGTACATGGAGAAGCTGCCGAACGGGGAGATGGGCTACGGCCTGGAGCCCGGCAAGGCATCGATCCCCGGCCCGCTCATCGAGCTGACCGAGGGCGACACCATGAACATCGAGGTGGTCAACAACCTCGATGTCGCCGCGAGCCTCCACGTCCACGGCGTGGACTACGACGTGGCCAGCGACGGCACCCGGATGAACGACAGCGTCGTCGAACCGGGCGGCCGCCGCACCTACGTGTGGCGCACCCACGCCCCGGGCCCCAACCACGACGGCACCTGGGAGACCGGCAGCGCCGGCTACTGGCACTACCACGACCACAACGTGGGCACCGAACACGGAACGGGCGGCCTGAAGAAGGGGCTGTACGGTCCGGTGATCGTGCGCCGCAAGGGCGACGTCCTGCCCGACAAGCAGTTCACCGTCGTCTTCAACGACATGACGATCAACCAGAAGGCCCATCACGACACCCCCACCTTCACGGCGGTCGTCGGCGAGCGGGTGGAGTTCATCGTGATCACGCACGGGGAGTTCTTCCACACCTTCCACGTGCACGGGCACCGCTGGGTCGACAACCGCACCGGCCTCATGCAGGGCCCCAAGGACGAGACCAGGGTCATCGACACCAAGACCGTCGGGCCGGGCGACTCCTTCGGCTTCCAGGTGGTCGCGGGCGCCCGCGTCGGCGCCGGCAACTGGATGTACCACTGCCACGTCCAGAGCCACGCCGACATGGGCATGGTCGGCATGTTCCGGGTGACCGAGGCCGACGGCACCGTCCCGGGCGGCGACGGCGGCATGGGCGGCATGGGGGACATGGCCGGCATGGACCACCACTGAGCCGTACGCACACCTCTCCATTCGCGCCCCCCGCATCCCATCCCTGAACGCTCTTCCGGTTCCGGATCGAGTCAAGGAGTAAGCATGGGCAAGAGAGACCGGTTCACATGGTCGCGGCACAGCGGAGCCCCGCCCTCCCGCGCCCGGCGCGTGCCGGGCCGGGTACGCCCCTGGCGCCGGGCGGTCGTCATGCTGTCCAGCGCCGCGCTGGGCGTCGGGCTGTCCACCCTGCCCGCGACGCAGGCCCAGGCGCGGCCGGCCGGCGCGAGCGAGGAGCGGGCCGCCGCCGCTTCCGGGGTGAACGTGCTCGTCTTCCACGGGCCCGCCGCCAAGCAGGACGACCCGGTGACGAAGGCCGCCGCCGAGATCGAGAAGCTCGGCGCGGAGAACGGGTTCACGGTCGTCGAGTCGGAGGACGCGAAGGTCTTCAACAGCGCCGACCTCGCCACGTACCGGGGGGTGGTGTTCCTCTCGGCCGACGGCGTGACGCTCAACGCCGAGCAGGAGGCCGCCTTCCAGGCGTACATCAGTGACGGCGGCGGCTTCGTCGGCGTCCACGACGCGGCGCGCGCCCAGGCGGACTCCTCCTGGTTCACCGGGCTCATCGGCACCCGCCCGGCGCTCGGTCTGCCGGACGCGGAGAAGGTCACCGAGTCCTCGGTCAACTCGGAGAACCCGCCGAACGAGACCAAGGAGAAGCTGTTCGACGGGAAGAACGACACCAAGTGGCTCGGGCGTTCGCCGACCGCCACGATCACCATGAAGCTCGACAAGCCCGTCGCCGTCGTCAACTACGCGCTGACCTCGGCCAACGACTTCACCGAGCGGGACCCCAAGGACTGGAAGCTGGAGGGTTCGCAGGACGGCAAGGACTGGAAGACACTGGACACCCGCAAGGGGGAGGCCTTCCCCTCGCGCTTCCAGACCCGGCAGTTCCCGTTCACCAACACCACCGCCTACCAGCACTACCGGCTGGACATCACCGCCAACAGCGGTGACTCGCTGACCCAGCTGGCCGAACTGCGGCTCTTCAACGCCAACCCGACGCCGCCGCAGGACTCCAAGGTGCAGAAGGCCGTCGTCGACGTGACGGACCGCCAGCACCCGGCCACCAAGGGTCTGCCCCTGAACTGGACCCGCTCCGACCAGTGGATCAACTGGGACCCCAACCCCATCGGCAAGGTCCACACCATCGCGCAGGTCGAGGAGCACACCTACAAGCCCGGTCTCAGCGCCAACGGCGCCTTCCACCCGGTCTCGTGGTGCCGCGACTACGAGGGCGGCCGCTCGTTCTACACCGGCATGGGCCGTACGCAGGAGAGCTACACCGACGACGCGAAGTTCCGGAGCCATCTGCTCGGCGCCATCGAGTGGACCACCGGCATGGTGCGCGGCGACTGCCAGGCCACCATCGCGTCCAACTACACCACCGAGCGGCTGACCGCGCAGAACCAGGCCGGGCAGCTCGACCAGATCGGTGAGCCGCACGGTCTGACCATGGCCCCCGACGGCAAGGCCTTCTACATCGGCAAGGCCGCCTGCCCCTCGGGCGCCGTCGTCGACTGGAACGACCCCAAGGTCGGCCTGGGCTGCGGCACCATCCACCAGTGGGACCCGAAGACCAAGAAGGTCAGACTCCTCACCACGCTCGACGTGATGGGCAACCGGGGCAGCGGCGACGAACTCGTCAAGAACGAGGAAGGGCTCATCGGTATCACGCTGGACCCGAAGTTCGAGAAGAACGGGTGGATGTACATCTTCTGGATGCCGCACGACTCGATCGACCGCGACAAGCGGATCGGCCAGCGCACGGTCTCCCGGCTGACGTACGACTTCGCGTCCCAGTCCATCGACCAGGGCACCCGCAAGGACCTGCTGCACTGGGACACCCAGATCCACAGCTGCTGCCACGCGGGCGGCGGCATGGCCTTCGACAAGGACGGCAACCTCTACATCGGTTCCGGCGACAACAACTCCTCGGGCGGTTCCGGCGGCTACTCCGGCAACAACTGGACCGAGGACTACAAGGGCGTCTCCTTCCAGGACGCCCGCCGCACCTCCGGCAACACGAACAACCTGAACGGGAAGATCCTGCGGATCCACCCCGAGCCCGACGGCACGTACACCATCCCCAAGGGCAACCTCTTCCCGCCGGGCACGGACAAGACCCGTCCCGAGATCTACGTCATGGGCGTCCGCAACATCGCCCGGCTCGCCATCGACCCCGAGCACAACTGGCTCACCGCCGGCTGGGTCGGCCCGGACGCCGGAGCACCCGACCCGGAGCTGGGCCCGGCCAAGTACGAGACGGCCACCGTCATCACCTCCGCGGGCAACCAGGGCTGGCCCTACTGCATGGGCAACAAGCAGCCCTACCGCGACCGCAGCAACACCGACGCCAAGCAGCTCACCGGCTGGTACGACTGCGACCACCTCAAGAACGAGTCGCCCCGCAACACCGGTCTGACGGACATCCCGCCGGCCCGCGACAACATGATCTGGTACTCGCCCCAGGGCGGCGGCCCGGTCTACCCCGAGCGCTCCGACGGCAGCGGGCTCCCGTCGTACGTGGAGAGCGAGGCCACCTACACCGAGCCGTACCTCAAGGGCGGCGGCCAGGCCGTGATGTCCGGTCCGACCTACCACCGCTCCCAGGTGGACACCGGCAGCGGCGTCGCCTGGCCGGCGTACTGGGAGGACAAGTGGTTCATCGGTGACGAGTCCAACGCCAACAACCGCGTCGCGGTGACGGTGGACCCGGACCGCGTCAAGGACGCCGGCGCCCCCGCCTTCGGCGAGGACCTGCGGTCCATCATCGCGCCCGGCGGCGGCGCCACCCAGCTGCAGAGCTGGATGGACGCCAAGTTCGGCCCCGACGGCGCCCTCTACATGCTCGACTACGCGGGCGGCTTCTTCAGCCTGCACCCCAACCAGAAGCTCATCCGCATCAGCTACCACGGCGGACCCGCCACCCCGAACCCACAGGCGGCCGGGGCGCGCGTGGTCGCCCAGAGCAAGCCGAAGACCGTGGCCTTCACCGACACCCGCGTCGGCGGTGTGGCCTGGGAGTGGGACTTCGGCGACGGCAGCGCGCCCTCGCACGAGGCGGCCCCGACGCACACCTACGCCGACTACGGCACGTACAGGGCGAAGCTCACGGTCACCTACGCCGACGGCGAGAAGGCCACCGCGACGGTCGAGGCGAAGGCCGGCTGCTCCGCGCCGGACGCCCGCAGGACCGTCCGGCTGCTCGACACCGACACGGGCGTGGCCAACCACGCGGCCGGCGGCGGCTGCACCGTCAACGACCTGATCGACGACGAGGCGTCCTGGCCCAGCCACGGCGCGTTCGTCAGCCATGTCAACGGTGTGGTCAACGACCTCCGAAAGGAGGACGTGCTGGACAACAAGGAGGCCTCCACGATCGGCAAGGAGGCGGCCCGGAGCACGATCGGCAAGGTCCCCGGATACCGTCCGCTCTTCGACGGGACGGCGGACACCCTGGCCGGCTGGCGGCAGGCGGGCCCGGGGAAGTTCTCCCTCCAGCCCGACGGCACCCTGCGCACCTCAGGCGGCATGGGGATGCTCTGGTACGCCGAGAAGGAGCTGGGGGACTTCTCCGTGAGACTCCAGTTCCGTGATGTGGCCCCCGGCACCGCCAACGCCAACACCGGGGTCTTCATCAGATTCCCCGATCCGCGCACCCCGCTGGCCGACCGGCCCGAGGGCAGTTGCGGAACGGTCGGCTCGGCCCGCACCGCCCAGGAATGGCTCGCCGTCTACTGCGGACAGGAGATCCAGATCTACGACGGGACCACGGGCGAGACCCAGAAGACCGGTTCGGTGTACAACTTCAAGCCGGTGGGTCTGGACAAGGCGGGGGTCACCCCGAAGGGCCAGTGGAACGACTACGAGATCCGCGCGGTCGGCCAGCACTACACGATCATCCGCAACGGTGTGGTGATCAACGAGTTCGACAACACACCGGGCAAGGCCTCGTCCCGTGCGGGTGACCCGCCCACGGACCTGCGCCAGTTCCTCAGCGGGTACATCGGACTGCAGAACCACAGCAACAACGACCTCGCCGAGTTCCGCAACATCCGGGTGCGGGACCTGTAGCACGGCGCCACGGCACGGAGGCGGGGGTCGCGGCCACGGTCGCGGCCCCCGTCCGCACGCCCCGGCCGAGGACCGGGCACCCCCTGAGTATCCGTACGGATGGCGCCCCGCGATCATGCTCGGCACCCTGGACACATGAACGCACACCGCACACCCGGACGAACCCACTCCCCGACCCCTGCCCCGCGCCGGGTGGCCCTCGGCGTCCTGCTCGGCGGGGCGGCGGGGCTCGTCTGGGCCGGTGCCATGCTCTACACCCTGGCGTCCTGGATCCTCTGAGCCCTCCGCGCCGGACCCGGCCCTACCGGACCGCCGCCACCCGGAAGCGGATCCCCGCCCCGCGCAGCCGGTCGAGCAGCGCGTCGCCCATCGCCACCGCCGGGGTGACCTGGCCCGAGGTCTCCGGCAGATCGTCCAGCGCCAGGCACAGCGCCGACTCGGCCAGCATCTTCGCCGTCTCCCCGTATCCCGGGTCGCCGCCCGACACCTCCGTGAAGACCCGGCGTCCGCCGCCCTCGCCCACGAAGCGGACCGTGAACCAGCTGCGCTCCCGCCGCTCCGCGTCCGGTCCGTCGCCCGGTTCGTAGACGTCCATCAGCCGGTCGCGCACGGCCGGCACCTGCGCCGCGCCGAGCAGCAGGCCCATGGCGAGCGTGCCGCCGAGGGCCACCGGGAGGTGCTTGACCGAGGCGTAGTGCCGGTAGCGGAAGTCGGGGCCGTAGCGGGGGAGCGCGCGGGCCGAGCGCTCCACGATCTGCGCGTCGATCGTCGGCAGCGGCAGCGCCCAGGTGCCGGTCTCGGTGCTGAACCGGGGGGCGCCGAGCGGGGCGCGGGCGCGGCGGGCGACCAGTCGGGGTTCGTGCAGCCGGCGCTCCCGGGCGGCGCGCAGCGTCTGCGGCCCCCGGCTCATGATGCTGAGCGTGGACGCGAACGTGCCGCCGGAGAACGCGGCGTTGGAGCGGACGAAACCGTCGATCGTCAGCGGGACGCCCTCGGGGAGCTGCCCGACCGTGAAGTACACGCCCAGATCGTGCGGGACGGAGTCGAAACCGCAGGCGTGCAGGATGCGCGCCCCGGTCTCGCGGGCGCGGGTGTCGTGCTCCAGGAAGACCCCGTCGGCGAATTCCGTCTCGCCGGAGAGGTCCGTGTAGTCCGTACCGGCCTCGGCGCAGGCCGCCACCAGCTTCTTGCCGTACCAGATGTACGGGCCGACGGTCGTGGCGACCACATGCGTGGACTCGGCCAGCTCGCGCAGGGCGTCCTCGTCGTCCGCGTCCGCGTGCAGCAGCGGAAGGTCCGCGCAGCGCGGGTCGGTGTCGGTCAGCCGGTTGCGCAGCTGCTCCAGCTTGGCGCGGTTGCGCCCGGCGAGTGCCCAGCGGCACCCCTGGGGCGCGTGGGCCGCCAGATACTCGGCCGTCAGCTCCCCGACGAAGCCGGTGGCGCCGAAGAGGACTACGTCATAGGGGCGTTCCGCCCCGTTCTGCCTGTTCATCAGTGCCTCCGCAGGGGGCCGGCGCCAAGGTCGCACGCAGAGGGTAGCCGAGGCGGCCGTGGCGTAGGGCGCCCGGGGAGGGCCTATGGGGCAGGATCCGGCGAAAGAGGTAGCCGGGGTGTTCCGAAAGGAGTGTTCCGAAAGGAGAGCCGTCCGCCGGGAGCGGGCGGGCCCCGGACCGGGTCGCCCGCGCGTACGAGGGGAGTTTCCGGGAATGACCTAAGCGCTTGCTTGCTCCGAGGGGTTGTGCGGAGCCCTGCGCGTTCTTAGCATCATCGATGTTACATCGGTTGTGTCACACCGCTGGGGGCTCGATGGCAACGACAGGGAACGGCCCGGACGGCCCGCGCGGCCCCCTGGCCGGCGTACGCGTGGTCGAGCTGGCGGGCATCGGGCCCGGCCCGTTCGCCGCGATGCTCCTGGCCGATCTGGGCGCCGACGTGGTGCGCGTCGACCGGCCCGGCGGCTCCGGCATCGGCATCGACCCCGCCAAGGACCTCACCAACCGCAACAAACGCTCCGTCCTCGTCGACCTCAAGGCTCCGGACGGACCCGCCACCGTCCTGGACCTCGTCGCACGCGCCGACGTGCTCATCGAGGGGTACCGGCCCGGAGTCGCCGAACGCCTCGGCGTGGGCCCCGACGCCTGCCTGGCCCGCAACCCCCGCCTCGTCTACGGGCGGATGACCGGCTGGGGCCAGGACGGACCGCTCGCCGACCGCGCCGGACACGACATCGCCTACATCGCGCTCACCGGCACCCTCTCCATGATCGGCCGGCCGGACGAACCGCCCACCGTCCCCGCCAACCTCGTCGGCGACTACGCCGGGGGCTCCCTCTATCTCGTCGTCGGCGTCCTCGCCGCCCTCCAGCACGCCCGGACGCCCGACGGCACCGGCCAGGTCGTGGACGCGGCGATCGTGGACGGGGCCGCCCACCTCGCCATGATGATCCACGGCATGCTCGCGGCCGGCGGCTGGCAGGACCGGCGCGGCTCCAACCTGCTGGACGGCGGCTGCCCCTTCTACGGCAGCTACGAGACCTCCGACGGCGGATACATGGCCGTCGGCCCCCTGGAGCAGCGGTTCTACGAGGAGTTCGTCACCCTCCTCGGCATCGCGGAGACCGCCCCCGACCGGGGCGACCTCGCCCGCTGGGACGACCTGCGCGCCGTGGTCGCCGCCCGGTTCCGCACCCGCACCCGCGCCGAGTGGACCGAGGTCTTCGAGGGCACCGACGCGTGCGTGGCACCCGTGCTCTCGCTGCGGGAGGCCCCGCACCATCCGCACCTCGCGGCCCGCTCCACCTTCGTCGAGCACGGCGGGCTCACCCAGCCCGCGCCCGCGCCCCGGTTCTCGGCCACCCCCGCCTCCGTGCGCGGCGGCCCCGCGCTTCCGGGCGCCGACACCGAAGCCGTCGCCGCCGACTGGGCCGTACCGGCCCTGCGGACCACCCGGAAGGACACGACCGACTGATGCAGCGGCAGATCTTCACCGAAGAGCACGAGGCGTTCCGCGCCACCGTCCGCACCTTCCTCACCAAAGAGGTCCTTCCGTACTACGAGCAGTGGGAGAAGGACGGGATCGTCGCACGCGAGGCATGGCTCGCCGCCGGCCGGCAGGGACTGCTCGGCCTCGCCGTCCCCGAGGAGTACGGCGGGGGAGGCAACCCCGACTTCCGCTACAGCGCGGTCCTGGCCGAGGAGTTCACCCGGGCCGGCGCCCCCGGACTCGCGCTCGGGCTGCACAACGACATCATCGGCCCCTACCTCACCGGCCTCGCCACCGAGGAACAGAAGCGGCGCTGGCTCCCCGGCTTCTGCAGCGGCGAGACCATCACCGCCATCGCCATGACCGAACCCGGCGCGGGCTCCGACCTCCAGGGCATCCGCACCACCGCCGAGGACAGGGGCGACCACTGGCTGCTCAACGGGTCCAAGACCTTCATCTCCAACGGCATCCTCGCCGACCTGGTGATCGTCGTCGCGAAGACCACCCCCGAGGGCGGTGCCAAGGGCCTGTCCCTGATCGTCGTCGAACGCGGCGCCGAGGGCTTCGAGCGCGGCCGCAACCTCGACAAGATCGGCCAGAAGTCCCAGGACACCGCCGAGCTCTTCTTCCACGACGTCCGCGTCCCCAAGGAGAACCTGCTCGGCGAGCGCGACGGGGCCTTCATCCACCTGATGACCAACCTCGCCCAGGAGCGGATGGGCATAGCCGTCGCAGGCATCGCCGCCGCCGAACACCTCCTGGAGATCACCACCGCGTACGTCAAGGAGCGCGAGGCCTTCGGGCGACCGCTCTCCAAGCTCCAGCACATCCGCTTCGAGATCGCGGAGATGGCCACCGAGTGCGCCGTCACCCGTGCCTTCCTCGACCGCTGCATCGTCGACCACTCCGACGGGACGCTCGACGCCGTCCACGCCTCCATGGCGAAGTGGTGGGCCACCGAACTCCAGAAGCGCGTCGCCGACCGATGCCTCCAACTCCACGGCGGCTACGGCTACATGGCGGAGTACCCCGTGGCCAGGGCGTTCACCGACGGCCGCATCCAGACCATCTACGGCGGCACGACCGAGATCATGAAGGAGATCATCGGCCGCTCGCTGCTCGCCTGACCCACCCTCTTCGCACCACACCCCCGAAAGGCTGCTGACTTGAGCACCGAAGCGTACGTCTACGACGCGATCCGCACCCCGCGCGGCCGCGGCAAGGCCAACGGGGCCCTGCACGGCACCAAGCCCATCGATCTCGTCGTCGGCCTGATCCACGAGCTGCGCGGCCGCTTCCCCGGCCTCGACCCGGCGGCCATCGACGACATCGTCCTCGGCGTCGTCAGCCCGCTGGGCGACCAGGGCTCCGACATCGCCCGGATCGCCGCCATCGCGGCCGGGCTCCCCGACACGGTCGCGGGCGTCCAGGAGAACCGCTTCTGTGCCTCGGGCCTGGAAGCCGTCAACCTGGCCGCCGCCAAGGTCCGTTCGGGCTGGGAGGACCTGATCCTCGCGGGCGGCGTCGAATCCATGTCCCGGGTGCCGATGGGCTCCGACGGCGGCGCCTGGGCCATGGACCCCATGACCAACTACGAGACCGGCTTCGCCCCGCAGGGCGTCGGAGCCGACCTCATCGCCACCATCGAGGGCTTCACCCGCCGCGACGTCGACGAGTACGCCGCGCTCTCCCAGGAGCGGGCCGCCGAGGCGTGGAAGGACAACCGCTTCGCCCGCTCCGTCGTCCCCGTCAAGGACCGCAACGGCCTCGTCGTCCTCGACCACGACGAGCACATGCGCCCCGGCACCACCGCCGACTCCCTCGCCGCGCTCAAGCCCTCCTTCGCCGCCGTCGGCGAGATGGGCGGCTTCGACGCCGTCGCGCTCCAGAAGTACCACTGGGTCGAGAAGATCGACCACGTCCACCACGCGGGCAACTCCTCCGGCATCGTCGACGGCGCCGCCCTCGTCGCCATCGGCAACAAGGAGACCGGCGAGCGCTACGGCCTCACCCCGCGCGCCCGGATCGTCTCCGCCGCCGTCTCCGGCTCCGAGCCCACCATCATGCTCACCGGCCCCGCCCCCGCCACCCGCAAGGCGCTCGCCAAGGCCGGGCTGACCATCGACGACATCGACCTCGTGGAGATCAACGAGGCATTCGCCGGCGTCGTGCTGCGCTTCGCGCGGGACATGAGCCTGCCCCTCGACAAGATCAACGTCAACGGCGGCGCCATCGCGCTCGGCCACCCGCTCGGCGCCACCGGCGCGATGATCCTCGGCACCCTCATCGACGAACTGGAGCGCCGCGACCGGCGCTACGGCCTCGCCACCCTCTGCGTGGGCGGCGGCATGGGCATCGCCACCGTCGTCGAGCGTCTCTGACCGTCCCCTTCCTACGGAGAAGACAGACCCATGACCGAGAGCACGACCATCCGCTGGGAACAGGACGAGACCGGCGTCGTCACCCTCGTACTGGACGATCCCGACCAGTCCGCCAACACCATGAACCAGGCGTTCAAGGACTCCATCGCGGCGATCGCCGACCGCGCCGAGGCCGAGAAGGACTCCATCCGGGGCATCATCTACACCTCCGCGAAGAAGACCTTCTTCGCGGGCGGCGACCTCAAGGACATGATCAGAATCGGTCCTTCGAGCGCGCAGCTCGCGTTCGACACCGGCACCGCGATCAAGAACTCGCTGCGCCGCATCGAGACCCTGGGCAAGCCGGTCGTCGCCGCCATCAACGGCGCGGCCCTCGGCGGCGGTTACGAGATCGCCCTCGCCGCCCACCACCGCATCGCCCTCGACGCTCCCGGCTCCCGCATCGGCCTGCCCGAGGTCACCCTCGGCCTGCTCCCCGCGGGCGGCGGCGTCACCCGCACCGTCCGCCTCATGGGCATCGCCGACGCGCTGCTCAAGGTCCTCCTCCAGGGCACCCAGTACACCCCCCGGCGCGCCCTGGAGAACGGCCTGGTCCACGAGGTGGCCGCCACCCGGGAGGAGATGCTGGCCAGGGCCCGCGCCTTCATCGACGAGCACCCCGAGTCCCAGCAGCCCTGGGACGTCAAGGGCTACCGGATCCCCGGCGGCACCCCGTCGAACCCGAAGTTCGCCGCGAACCTCCCGGCGTTCCCGTCCAATCTGAAGAAGCAGCTCAACGGCGCCCCGATGCCCGCCCCGCGCAACATCCTCGCGGCGGCCGTCGAGGGCTCCCAGGTCGACTTCGAGACCGCCCTGACCATCGAGGCCCGGTACTTCACCGAGCTGGTCACCGGCCAGGTCGCCAAGAACATGATCCAGGCATTCTTCTTCGACCTCCAGGCCGTCAACGCGGGCGCCAGCCGCCCCCGGGACATCGAGGAGCGCCAGGTCCGCAAGGTCGCCGTCCTCGGCGCCGGGATGATGGGCGCGGGCATCGCGTACTCCTGCGCGAAGGCCGGCATCGACGTCGTCCTCAAGGACGTCTCCGCGGAGGCCGCCGCCAAGGGCAAGGCGTACAGCGAGAAGCTGCTCGACAAGGCGCTCTCCCGGGGCCGTACGACCGAGGCGAAGCGCGACGAACTGCTGGCGCGCATCACCCCGACGGGCGACGTGGCCGACCTCGCGGGCTGCGACGCCGTCATCGAGGCCGTCTTCGAGGACACCGCCCTCAAGCACAAGGTGTTCCAGGAGATCCAGCACGTCGTCGAGCCGGACGCGCTGCTCTGCTCCAACACTTCGACCCTCCCGATCACCGTCCTCGCCGAGGGCGTCGAGCGCCCGGCCGACTTCATCGGGCTGCACTTCTTCTCGCCGGTCGACAAGATGCCGCTCGTCGAGATCATCAAGGGCGAGAAGACCGGGGACGAGGCGCTGGCCCGCGCCTTCGACCTGGTCCGCCGGATCAGGAAGACCCCGATCGTCGTCAACGACTCGCGCGGCTTCTTCACCTCGCGCGTCATCGGGCAGTTCATCAACGAGGGCGTCGCCATGGTCGGCGAGGGCGTCGAGCCCGCCTCCGTCGAGCAGGCCGCCGCCCAGTGCGGCTACCCGGCGAAGGTGCTCTCCCTGATGGACGAGCTGACCCTCACCCTGCCCCGCAAGATCCGCAACGAGACCCGCAAGGCCGTCGAGGAGGCCGGCGGCACCTGGCCCGGCCACCCGGCGGACGCGGTCGTCGACCGGATGGTGGACGAGTTCGGCCGCCCCGGCCGCAGCGGAGGAGCGGGCTTCTACGAGTACGACGAGAGCGGCAGGCGCACCCGCCTCTGGCCCGGTCTGCGGGAGCACTTCACCAAGCCGGCGACGGACATCCCGTTCACCGACATGCAGGAGCGGATGCTCTTCTCCGAGGCCCTGGACAGCGTCCGCTGCCTGGAGGAGAACGTCCTGATCACCGTCGCCGACGCCAACATCGGCTCCATCATGGGCATCGGCTTCCCGCCGTGGACCGGCGGCGTGCTCCAGTACATCAACGGCTACGAGGGCGGGCTGCCCGGCTTCGTCGCCCGCGCCCGGGAACTCGCCGAGCGCTACGGCGACCGCTTCCTGCCGCCCGCGCTGCTCGTGGAGAAGGCCGAGAAGGGCGAGACCTTCCACGACTGACGCCACCACGACGGGCCGCCCTCCCCGCACCGCGCGGGGGAGGCGGCCCGCCGTGCGGTCACTCGGCCGCGAAGGCGGCCCGCAGCTCCTCCTTGAAAGAGCGCTGGAACGCGGTCACCAGGGCCTGCAGCACGATCGGCTGCATATGTCCGGACAACGACCGCATCGCCTTCACGTGCTCCGGATCCGACTCCCGCTCCCGGTACGGATTCCACACCTCGTCCCGGAACAGCCGCGACAGCTCGTGCGCGACCGAGCGGGTGTGCTCCAGCAGCACGGTCCGGGCCGCGAGGATCGTCTCGTGCGCGATCGGCACGTCCAGCAGCTCCACACCCAGCCGCAGCAGCCCCGGATCCAGCCGGTACACCCCGTCCGCCGGATCGGACCGCTCCAGCACGCCCATCGCGGCCAGCCGGTCGATGTCCCCGCGGTCCAGGGGCCGTCCCGCGCGCCGCTCCAGATCGGCCCGGGTGGCGTCCTCCGCCGAGTCCGGCGCCCACGAGGCCACCAGGGCCCGGTGGATCGCCAGATCATGGGCGCTCAGATCCGGCGGAAGCTGCTCCAGATAGCGTTCGATCGCGGCCAGCGTCATCCCTTGGTGCTGGAGCTCCTCGATGAGCGCCAGCCGGGACAGATGCGCCTGCCCGTAGTGCCCCACCCGGCGCGGCCCGATCACGGGCGGCGGCAGCAGCCCCCGGGTGCTGTAGAAACGCACCGTGCGCACGGTCACCCCGGCACGGGCCGCCAGCTCGTCGACGGTGAGCGTGGGCTCCTCGGCTCCGGTCGCCATATCTGCTCCTCGGGTCTCGGTGCAACAGTATTGCTGTCTCACCAAAGATGTGAAAGAGCCGGGCAGCTGCCCCGGCCGCTGTCAGTGGCGGGTCCTAGCCTGGATCCATGCAGGAGATCCAGTACGTACGGGGTGACGCGACCGCGCCGCAGGGCAAGGGGGTCAAGGTGATCGTCCATGTCTGCAACGACCTCGGGGGATGGGGCAAGGGCTTCGTCCTGGCCCTCTCGCGCCGCTGGCCGGGCCCCGAGGCGGCCTACCGCCGATGGCACCGGGAGCGCGCGGGCAACGACTTCGGCCTCGGCGCGGTGCAGTTCGTGCGGGTGACCCCGTACATATGGGTGGCCAACGCGGTGGGGCAGCACGGGATGCGGCGGGGGAGCAAGGGGGTTCCGGTGCGCTACGAGGCGATCGACACCGCGCTCGCCACGGTGGCCGAGCGCGCGGCGGAGCTGGGCGCCTCGGTGCACATGCCCCGGATCGGCTGCGGGCTCGCCGGGGGCACCTGGTCCCGGGTCGAGCCCCTGATCGAACGGCGGCTGACCGGCCGGGGGGTGCCGGTGACGGTGTACGACTTCGAGGACTGAGCCGCCGCGTCCGGACACCGCCCGTGTGCGACCGCGAACGCGCCCCCGGCATGGCGCCCGCCCCGGGCCCGCCGCCGCTCCGCCGGTTACGCTGACCGCCGTCCACAGGGCGGGTGACAAGGGGAGGTCCGGTGACGGAGACCGACGCGGAGCGCGGGACGAATGCGAGACCGGGGGAGGCGCCGCCGCCCGGCGCCGAGGACGCGTCGCTGCTGACGCTGCTCGGCCTGAGACCCGACGAGGACACGGTCTACCGGCTCCTCGTGGACCGACCGGACTGCGAACCGGAGGCGCTCACCGGGCCGGTGGGCGGGATCGACGCGGTCACCCGTGCCCTGGACGCGCTGCTGGAGCGGGGTCTGGCCAGCGTCGACCGGCCCGACGCGGACGGGGCCGTGCGCTACCGGGCCGCCTCGCCCGTGCTCGCCCTCGGACCGCTCCTGGAATCGCGGCGTTCGGCCCTGCACCGCGTCGAGTCCCTCGTCGGCGACCTCACCGAAAGGCACCGCTCCGCCCAGCTCTACGGGGCGGGCGCCCCGGTCGAGGTGCTCTCCGGACCGGCGGCGATCCGGCGGCGGCTGCTCACCATGCAGCGCCAGGCCAGGACCGAACTGTGCACGATCGTCCCGGCCCGCCACGTCCCCGCCGTCCTCAGCTTCGAGGACAACCACGAGGAGGTGGACGCCGAGATGATCGGGCGCGGGGTGAGCGTCCGCAGCGTTGTCGAACGCGAATGGCTGGAGGACCCGCAGACCGCCAGCCTGCTCGCCTCCTGCGTCGCCCAGGGCCAGCACATCTCCGTCACCGACCGCCTCCCCATCAAGCTCGCCATCGTGGACCGCCGTATCGCGCTGCTGCCCCTGCACCCGGAGCGCGAGGCCGAACCGGTGGCGCTCGTCGTGCACCGCACCGGACTCCTCACCGCGCTGGTCTCGCTCTTCGAGGAGCACTTCGAGAAGGGCTGGCGGCTCAGCCTGTCCGGCGGGCAGGAGGGCTCCGGCTCCCCCCTCGCGGCCGTCGACCGGCAGATCGTGGCCCTGCTCCACGTCGGCCTCACCGACGCCGCCATCGCCCGCCAACTGGGCATGGGCCACCGCACGGTGCAGCGCCGGCTGCACGCGCTGATGGACGAGGTCGGCGCCGAGACCCGCTTCCAGCTCGGCTGGCACGCGGCGCGGGCCGGCTGGCTGCCCGATCTCCCGGACACCGGACCGGTTCCGGGACGCGCCCCGGAGGCGTAATTACGCCACGGCACTTTCGCGCCAGCGCCATCTCTTGTTCACACCGCCTCCCATGACGAACGATCAGCACGTCAACGCCCGAGCCGCCCCAACGGCTCGGGCGACGGTGTGCAAGGGGAGGTCTCTGTGAGACGAACGAATGTGCAGCGGATGCTGGCCACCGGTGTGGTCGCCGCCGCGACGGGGGCGGCGCTGCTGACCGCTCCGGCCTGGGCGGAGGAGCCGGTTCCGGCCTCGGTGGCCGAACCGGTGGGTGTCGCCCCGGCGATGACCCAGGGCCTCGACAAGGCCCCCCGGCCCGGCACCCCGGCCGAGGCCGCGCGGGCCCACCTGAAGGCCCACGCGGACACCTACCGCGTCCCGGTCTCCGACCTCAAGGCCGTGAGGACCACCAAGGACGGCGCGCAGTCTTCGGTCCGCTTCCAGCAGAAGCACCACGGCGTCCCCGTCTTCGGCGCCGAGTACGCGGTCCAGACCCGGGCGGCCGACGGCGGCCAGCAGGTCACCTCCGCCACCGGAACCCTCTACACCGACCTCACCGTCTCCACCACCCCCAAGGTCGGCGAAGCCACCGCGCGGCAGCGGATGTTCCGCCTGGACCGGGGCCTGGCCGGGGTGCGCGACGCCCGGACCGAGGCCCACGGCCTGACCGTCCTGCCCGACGCGAAGGGCGGCCGGCTCGCCTGGCACTTCACCGTCACCGGCGGCAAGGCGAACGGCAGCCCCGTCCGCCAGGAGGTCTACGTCGACGCCGCGGTGGGCGGCATCGCCCTCTCGTACAACAACATCGACGCCGCCGACGCCTCGCCCGCCCGCGCCACCGGCGTCCGGGTCGACGGCAGCGAGGCCGCGCTGGACGTCAACAAGGAGACGGACGGCTCGTACACCCTCGTCGACTCCACGCGCGCCATGTATCCGACGACCGGCGGACAGATACGCACCTACGACGCGCTGCGGAAGAACTACACCCTCGTCGCGGGCGGCCCGGTCACCGAGGACATCCCCCTGGCCGGTTCCGCGAACGACCGCTTCGACGGCGTCAACACCGCCTCCGGCGCCGTCGACGCGCACCTGAACGCCGCGAAGGTCTACGAGTACTACAAGAACCGGATCGGCCGCGACGGCGTCGACGGCAAGGGCGGCACCATCTACTCCGTCGTCAACGTCGCCTCCAACGGCAAGGACTACGCCAACGCCTTCTGGGACGGCTCCAAGATGGTCTACGGCCATATGGACGGCGTCCCGCTCTCCGTCGGCCTGGACGTCGTCGGCCACGAGATGACACACGGCGTGACCGAGCACTCCGCGGGGCTCGTCTACCTCAACCAGTCGGGCGCCCTCAACGAGGCCATCTCCGACTACTTCGGCAACGCCATGGAGACGGCCGACAAGGGCACCGCCATGAGCGACCCCACCTCCGGTCTCATCGGCGAGTACCTCTGCAACGGCACCAAGCCGCTGGAGGAGTGCGCCCTGCGCGACCTGAACGACAACCGCAACGCCCAGAAGGACTACGAGCCCATCACGCTCGACATCGACAACGGCGGGGTGCACTACAACTCCACCATCGTCGGCGGCGCGCTGTGGGACATGCGCAAGCACCTCGACCCCCAGCTGGCCGACCAGATCGTCTACCGGTCCGCGCAGAACTACCTCACCCCGCTGTCCGGCTTCACCGACATGCGCAACGCGGTGACCCTGGCCGCCCAGTCGCTCAAGGTCTCCGCCGCCGACCTCGCCGCCATCGACAGGGCCTTCGACGGCCACGGCATCGAGCAGGGCTGGGAGCAGAAGGGCGGCACCCACGACGGCACCACCATCGGCGCGGACGTCCTGCCCGCCTACGAGGTCTACAGCGGCGTCGACGAGCAGGCCGCGCAGATCAACGGCGACGTCTACGCCATCAGCCACGGCGACGCCATCGCCTGGGACCAGGGCAGCGCCGCCTTCGGCATCACCGTGGGCCGCTTCGGCAAGCAGCCCACGCACGAGCTGGCCCAGCAGGACGCCTACCTCCTCGACCCCTCGCTCGACGACGACCGCATCGTCTTCACCCGCATCGCGGCCGACGGCATCGGCATCTACGGGACCGGCGCCAAGGGGCAGGGCGCGATCAAGAAGGTCGTCGACCGCCCGGACGCGGACGAGACCGAGCCCGTGACCGAGAACGGCGCGCTCGCCTACATCAGCACCACCGCCGACGGCGAGCAGGACGTCATGCTCCGCAAGGCCGACGGCACGACGGTCAACGTCACCCCGGAGGCCGGCACCAAGGCCGCCCGGCTCGCCATGAAGCACGGCACGATCTCCTGGGCCGGCGGCGACGGCACGTATGTGTACGTCTACGACATCGCGAGCGGCACCACCCAGACCAAGCGGATCTCCGGCTTCCTCTTCAACTACGTCTCCGACATCCAGATCACCTCGGACCGGGTGTTCTGGCGGGAGACCGGCGGCTTCCTGATCCCGAGCACCTCGTTCGTGTCGGCTCCGCTCGGCGACCTCTCGAAGGCCGCCAAGCTGCGCTACCCGTCGAGCGTCTACGTCGCCCAGTTCTCGGTCAGCGACACGTACTTCGCGTACTCCACCTACGACCTGTGGGGCGCCCTCGGCGCTTGGACGAGCCCGGGCAAGGTCCGGGTCGCCAAGACCGCCGACGTGGTCGCCGGGGTGGACGCCTTCAGCCGGGTCTCCTGCTCCTCCGGCGCCCAGCTGGCCCCGTCCCTCGGTGACGGCCAGCGCATCGCCTGGCTCGACACGAGCGCCGCGGCCACCGACGTGGTCACCCGCGCCACCTTCGCCGGGACCTGCGAGGAGTAATCCCGCCGCGCACCGCACCCGTGACGGGGCGCCCACCGGACTCCGGTGGGCGCCCCGCCCGTGCGTGACAGACAGACACTGCCCGTCACTCCGTATCGAACCCCGGCCGGACGGCACCTACAGTGGGGGTCCACGCCGCGGATCGGGGAGGGCCATGACGGCACGGAGCACCGACGAGTCACCGCTGGCCCTCGCGCTGCGCGCGCCCGAGCCCGCCGACGCGCTGAGCGAACAGATCCTCGACGCCGCCCGCGAGCAGTTCATGACGTTCGGGCTGCGCCGCTCCACGGTGGACGACGTCGCCCGGCGCGCCAAGGTCTCGCGGGTGACGGTCTACCGCAGGGTCGGCAACAAGGACGGACTGGTCTCCGCCTGCCTGCTGCGCGAGTACCGCCGTTTCGTCGTGGAGGTCGACGAGGCGGTGGCAGCGCTGCCGACCACGGAGGACCGGCTCGTCGAGGGGTTCACCGCCGTGTTGCGGCACATCCGCGAACACCCGCTCATCGGCGGGCTGCTGCGGCTGGAGCCCGAGACCATGCTGCCGTTCCTCACGGTCGAGAGCGGCCCCGCCTTCCTCGCGATCCGCTCCTACCTGGCCGAACGGCTGGGCGAGGCGCGCCGCGCGGAAGGGCTGCCCAGCGGTGACCCGACGCCGGTCGCCGAGCTGATGGTGCGGATCACCGTCTCCTTCCTCCTCAACCCCGTCAGCTGCTTCGAGCTCGACGACGACACCCAGGTGAAGGAGTTCGCCCGCCGCTGCCTGGTTCCGCTGCTCGCTACCGGGTAGGCGTCCCGGCACCGTCGCGCGCGGCGTCCCACCCGCCCTCCCGCTCGTCGGGCAGCGGCTCCAGGGGGCGGTTGCGGGCCCAGTGCGGACCGAGGTCGTCGAGCCGCCAGCCGAAGGGGTACGAACGCGGCTGCGGCCGGGACGGGAAGCGGCGCGGCCGGGCCGGCAGCCGGCGCACGCACCGCGCCCGCATCCGCAGCGCCGCCTCGGCCGAGCCGCGGACCCACCGGGGCTGCGGCCGGAACCCCAGCGCGGCGAGCAGCGGCTCGTCCAGCAGCGCCAGCGAGAACCTGGCGATCAGCGGCCGCAGCGGGCGCGGATACCAGGCGGCCATGACCCGGAAGGTCGCGTTGGCGACCCGCCGGTTGGCCGGGTCGTAGGCGAACATCCGCGCCTCGTACGCGTCCAGCAGCTCCTCGAACCCCGCGTAGCTGTCCGGCACGCCCTCGATGCCCATCAGGGCGCCCGTCTTGCGGCCCGCCTCCACCAGCGCCTGCACCTCCTGCGCGCACAGCGGGCGCCAGCCGAACCGGTCGATCCAGCGTTTGGGCCCCACGACCGTCGTCGCCAGGACGTACCGGAAGTCCTCGTTGGGGATCGCGTACTTGCCGTGGATCCGGTTGAGGTGGCGGGCCGCCGCCCGCCCGCGCTCCGAGTCGAAACCGTCGGCCGCCATCTCGTAGCCGAGCAGCACGGTGTCGTCGTAGCGCTTCTGCCCGGCCCGCTCGAACTCCTGGGTGCGGTCCAGGAGCACCGAGATCCGGGGGACCCCGTAGTCCCGCAGAAAGGCGACGCTCACCCCCTGCCGGTAGTCCCAGGGGAACTCGTACTGCGAGATCAGCCGGAGGATCTCGGCGTAGTCGCGCGACGGATCCATCCGGCGGATCCGGTGCAGCCGGGTGTAGCGGCCCATGGTGCGCCCTCCTGTCCGTGTACCGGTTCAGTGGTGCGTCCCGCCTGGCCGTTCAACGCGCCTTTTGAGGCAGCGAGTTGAGTATCGGTCAGTGCGCAGAGTCAAAGATACAAATACTATCGACTTGTTTCACGAGTCCCGTCAACAGCCCGGTGCGCCGCCCCGCGCGTTGCGTGGGTGAGCCCGCAGGGCCGAGTCGGGCCTTCGTCGGTGGCGAAGGAGCCCGCGTCAGGCGGAGGCCCTGCGGACCAGCCGCGTCGGCATGATCACCGCGTCGTCCGGCGAGCCGCCGCCGTCCAGTCGCTCCATCAGCAGCCGCACCATCAACCGGCCCATGCCGACCACATCCTGACGGACCGTCGTCAGCGGCGGGTCCGTCGCTTCGGCGACCGACTCCATGTCGTCGAAGCCGACGAGCGCCACGTCCTGCGGCACCCGGCGGCCCCCCGCGCGCAGCACCCGCAGGGCGCCCGCCGCCATCAGGTCGTTGGCCGCGAAGACCGCGTCCAGCTCCGGTACCCGCTCCAGCAGCCGGGCCATCGCGCGGGCGCCGCCCTCCTCCGTGAAGTCGCCCTCCGCGATCAGGGCCGGATCGGCCCCGGACAGGACGTCGGTGTAGCCGTCGAGTCGGTCCAGCGCGGAGGTCTGGTCGCGCGGTCCGGCGATGTGCGCGACCGTGCGGCGGCCGAGCGAGACGAGATGGCGCACCGCCTCCCGCGCCCCGGCGCGGTTGTCGCAGTCCACGTACGGCACCGCGAGCGAGGAGCCCGCCCCCGGCCCCGGCCGCCCCCCGTACACGGTCGGCACCCTGAACCGACGTACCACAGCGGGCAGTTCGTCCCCGGTGTGCAGGGAGAAGGCCAGCACCCCGTCGACATGACCGCCGGCCAGATAGCGGGTGACCCGCTCGAAATCGCCCCGGTCCTCCACGAGCAGCAGCACCAACTGGGTGTCGTTCAGCGCCAGTTCGCGGCTGATGCCCCGGATGTGCTGGGAGAAGAACGGGTCGGAGAAGATCCTAGCCTCGGGCTCGTCGATGATCACCGCGACGGCCCCGTTGCGGCGGGTCACCAGGGTGCGGGCGGCGTGGTTCGGTATGTAGCCCAGCTCCTCCACCGCCTTGCGCACGCGCTCCACGAGCGGCTGCCGTACGCCCGCACCGCCGTTCACCACGCGCGAGGCGGTCGCCCGGGAGACATCGGCGAGGGCCGCCACCGCCTCCAGGGTCGGGCGGGCGCCGTCCGGGACGGCGGGGCTCGGACCGGACACGGGACGCTCCTCGGGGCGCGGGAGGGTGCGGAGGCCGGCCCGGCCGGCCGGCGCGGAACCTCCCCAGCCTAAGGGCTGTCCCGGCAGGGATCGTGCGACAGCCGTCAGGGCCTGTCGCCGGGCCCGCGCCCGGGGTACCGTCCCGCCATGCCGACAGCCGGGACGAGTGCCGAGGGACCGACGACGTGCACACCGGCCCGGCCCGGACGGCGGGTGCGCAACCTCGCCCTGACCGCCGCGGCCGCCGCGCTCGCCACCTCGCTGGTCGTCGCCCCGTCCGGCGCGGCGGACACCCCGCCGCGCACCGGCTTCGAGGTCTCCGGCGGGGAGCGCTGGACGAGCCCCGCCGAGGAGAGCACCCTGCTGGCCGCCGTGGACCGGCACGGCGACCGGGTCTCCGTGGACCGCGTCGGCACGACTTCGCGGGGGAGGCCGCTGAGGCTCGTCACGATCGGCGCCGAGCGCTCCGGCGCGCTGACGGTGCTGCTGGTGTGCAGTCAGCACGGCGACGAACCCGCCGCCCGCGAGGCGTGCCTGACGGTGATCAGGGATCTGGCGTACGCCACGGACCCGGCGCCCCGCGCGCTGCTCGCCCGCACCCGGATCCTCGTCCTGCCCACCGCCAACCCCGACGGTCTGGCGGCCGGGACCCGGGGCAACGCCGACGGCGAGGACGTCAACCGCGACCACCTGGCCCTGCGCACCCCCGAGGCCCGCGCCCTGGCCGAGGTTCTCCGGGACCGGGCGCCCCAGGTGGTCGCCGATCTGCACGAGTACGCGGCGACCCCTCCGTACGACGAGAAGGACCTCACCGTCCTGTGGCCGCGCACGCTGAACGCCGCCGCCGGGGTGCGCGGGGCCGCCCGGCGACTGGTGGAGGACCGGCTGCGGCCGGCCGTGCGCGAGGCCGGCTACACCGTCGGGCTGTACGGCGTGCGGGCCGACCCCGGCACGGGCGCCCCCGTCAAGCGGACGGCGGGCGGCGGACAGGAGCGCATCCTGCGCAACCTCGCGGGCGTCAAGCACGCCGTCGCCGTCCTCGTGGAGTCCCGCGCCGACCCGGTCGACGCGGCCGAGCGCACGGATCCCGCGCGGGCGCAGCGCCGCCGGGTGGCCTCGCAACGCGCGGCGATCGAGGCCCTGTTCGACGCGGCCGACCGCGAGCGGGCCGGACTCGCCGCCGCCGGCGCCCGGTCCCGCGCGGACGGCCGCGCGGCCGGGGGGCCGGTGTATCTCGGGGGAGCGGACAACCGGGCACCCGCCGCCGCCGACGTGCTGTCCGACCCGCCCTGCGGCTACCGGCTGACCGCCCCGGCGTACGCCCGGGTCCGGGAGGAACTGGCCCTGCACGGGGTCACCTCCCGCCCCGACGGCGCCGGCGTGTACGTCCCCCTGCGCCAGCCCGCCCGCAGCCTCGTCCCCCTGCTCCTGGACCGACGGGCCCCGTATCACCTCGTAAACGGACAAGCCGATACGGCTTGTTGATCCCCGGACGGGCACCGTCCGTGTGGTACTGCCTACGGAGTGCGAAAATTCCGCCTCCCGAAAGGTGCCGTGCGTGTCGCAGGACGACGAACAGAGAACGGGCGACCAGCCATCCGCGGAGCAGAGGGCGGGTGACCGGAGGGCGGACGTCCTGGGTGATCTGTCGGTGGCCGAGGAGCCGCCCGGCGAACCGTCCGGGGACCGCCGGCCCGCCACCGACCGGGTGGTCTTCGGCGTCACCGCCGTCCTCACCCTCGCCTTCGTCGTCTGGGGCGCCACCGCCACCGACTCGCTGGAGGACGTCTCCAGCCGCATGCTCACCAGCCTGATCCACAACGGTGGTTGGGCCTTCATGCTGGCCGCGTCCGGCTTCGTGGTCTTCGCGCTCTGGCTGGCCATCAGCCGGTACGGGAACATCTCGCTCGGCCGGGAGGGCGAGGAGCCGGAGTTCCGGACGGTGTCCTGGGTCGCCATGATGTTCAGCGCCGGGATGGGCATCGGCCTGATGTTCTACGGCGTCAGCGAACCACTGGCCCACTTCACCGACCCCCCGCCCGGCACCCACCCCGCCGACGCCGCCGAGGCCATGCGGACGGCGATGGCCACCACGCTCTTCCACTGGACGCTCCACCCCTGGGCGATCTACGCGGTCGTGGGCCTCGCCATCGCGTACAGCACCTTCCGGCGGCGCAGGCGACAGACGATCAGCGCGGTCTTCGAACCCCTCATCGGCCCCCGCCACGCCCACGGCGGCGTCGGACGGCTGATCGACATCCTCGCCATCTTCGCCACCCTCTTCGGCTCGGCCGCGTCCCTGGGGCTGGGCGCCCTCCAGATCGGCAGCGGCTTCCACGAGCTGGGCTGGAAGGAGAAGACCGGCACGGGACTCCTCGTCCTGATCATCGCGGTGCTCACGGTCTGCTTCGTCGCCTCCGCCGTCTCCGGGGTGGAGAAGGGCATCCAGTGGCTGTCCAACACCAATATGGTGCTCGCCCTGATTCTCGCGGTCTTCGTGTTCGTGGCCGGCCCCACCGTGATCGTCCTCGATCTGCTGCCCACCTCGATCGCCGCGTACATCGGCGATCTGCCACAGCTCGCCGGGCGCACCGAGGCCACCGGCAAGGGCGAGGTCGCCACCTGGCTCGGCGACTGGACCGTCTTCTACTGGGCCTGGTGGATCTCCTGGACGCCCTTCGTGGGCATGTTCATCGCCCGGATCAGCCGGGGCCGCACCATCCGCCAGTTCATCGGCGGCGTGATCCTGGTGCCCAGCACCGTTAGTCTCATCTGGTTCGCCGTCTTCGGCGGCACCGCGATCAAACTCCGCGAACGCGGCAGCCTCGGTGACGCGGACACCCCGGAGGCCCAGCTCTTCGGCGTGCTGCGGGAGTTCCCGATCGCCACCGCGATGAGCATCCTCGTGATGATCCTCGTCGGCATCTTCTTCGTCTCCGGAGCCGACGCCGCGTCCATCGTCATGGGCACCCTCTCGCAGAAGGGCATCCTCGAACCCGCCACGTGGGTCGTGGTCTTCTGGGGCGTCGTCACCGGCGCGGTGGCGGCGATCATGCTGCTCATCGGCGACGGCCAGGGGGACGCCCTGGCCGGACTCCAGAACCTGACCATCCTGGTCGCGGCGCCGTTCACCCTGGTGATGATCGGCATGTGCGTGGCGCTGATGCGCGACCTGCGCAGCGACCCGCTGATCGTGCGCCGCGAGTTCGGCGTGGAGGCCGTCGAGTCCGCGGTGATCGAGGGGCACGCCAAGTACGACGGCGACTTCGAGATCCGCATCGGCCCCGGAGGCAGCGAGATCACCACGGAACGTGGCCCCCGCTCCGGCGGATCCGGCGCGGCCGGCGGATAGCCGCATCCCGTACGCCCGGCCCGGCGGCTCAGCCCACCAGGGCCGCCGCCGCCCGTGCGCAGCCCAGGGCCACCGTCACGCCCGCCCCGCCGTGCCCGTAGTTGTGCACCAGCCGCCCGCCCCCGGGCAGCGGCTCCGCCTCGATCCGCACGCCGCCGTCGCGGGCCGGCCGCAGCCCCACCCGGTGGCCGATGACCCGGGCCCGGGCGATCTCCGGCCGCACCCGCGCGCACCGCTCCACGATCGCGCGGGCCGTCTCCGGGTCGGGGACGGTGCTCCAGTCGTCGGCGACGGCGGTACCGCCGAGGACGAGGCGGCCGGGCTGCGGGAAGAAGTACGTCGTCTCGCTGGACGCCGGGTCCGCCTCGGTGAACCACTCCCGGATCCCCGGGTTCTCCACCAGCACCAACTGGCCGCGCACCGGCCGCATCCCGGGATCGGGCACCAGCGAGCGCGCCCCGAGCCCGGTGCAGTTGACGACCGCCGCCACCCCGTCCGCCGCCGCACCGAGGGACTCGACGGCGCCCCGCTCCACCGTGCCCCCGGCCGCCGCCACCCGCTCCTCCAGCCAGCGCAGATGGACCGGCATGTCGAGCAGCGGCAGCCGGCAGCGCAGCCCCTCCGGGACCTCCGTCAGGGACTCCACCCGCCCGGCCCACGAGCCGAGCGCCGCGAGCCGCTCGCCCCGGTGCAGACCGTCGACCAGCCGGACGCCGGTCTCCTCGGGCCGGGCCGCCAGTTCCTCGTACCAGCGCAGGGTGGTCAGGGCCCACTCGCCGACCCGCTCCAGCGGCTCGATGCGGTACGGCCACCACAGGGCGCCCGCGACCGCCGACGTCGTCCCGGACGCGGGCTCCGCCGAGACGACCCGCACCCGGTGGCCCTCCCGCGCCAGCACCAGCGCCGTCGTGAGCCCCATGACGCCGCCGCCCACCACTCGCACGTCCGACAACTGCCCCACCGCTTCCGTTCGCCGCCGCAACCGCCGGTGGGGACGGTAACCGAACCCGCCGGGCCCGCCCACCGCGCCCCCCGGCCCCACCGGCACACGGCCGTCGGCCGCATCCCGGACGCCGATTAGGATCGGCACCCTGATGACTGCCACTCTCGTCGCCAAGGACCTCGCCGCCGGACACGGCGACCGCACGCTCTTCGCCGGGCTCGACCTCGTGGTCGCACCGGGCGACGTGATCGGTCTCGTCGGAGTCAACGGCGCCGGAAAATCGTCGCTGCTGCGGCTGCTCGCCGGGCTCGACCGGCCGGAGGAAGGCGAGCTGCGGCTCTCCCCGCCCACCGCCACGGTCGGCCATCTGCCGCAGGAGCCCGAGCGCAGGCCGGGCGAGACCGTGCGGGAGTTCCTGGCCCGGCGCACCGGGGTGGCCGACGCCCAGCGGACCATGGACGAGGCCACCCAGGCCCTCGTCGACGGGGCGCCCGGCGCCGACGACGCCTACTCCGAGTCGCTGGAGCGCTGGCTGGCGCTCGGCGGCGCCGACCTGGACGAGCGGGCCGAGGAGGTCGCGGCCGAACTGGGCCTCACCGTCGGCCTCGACCTCCCGATGACCGCCCTGTCCGGCGGCCAGGCGGCCCGCGCCGGACTCGCCTCGCTGCTGCTCTCGCGCTACGACGTCTTCCTGCTCGACGAGCCGACCAACGATCTGGACCTCGACGGCCTCGAACGCCTGGAGCGCTACGTCTCCGGGCTGCGCGCCGGCACCGTCGTCATCAGCCACGACCGCGAGTTCCTGATGCGCACGGTCACCAAGGTCCTCGAACTGGACCTGGCCCAGCAGCAGATCAACCTCTACGGCGGCGGTTACGCGGCCTATCTGGAGGAGCGCGAGCGGGCCCGCCGGCACGCCCGCGAGGAGTACGAGGAGTACGCCGACAAGCGCTCCGCGCTCGAAGGCCGCGCCCAGATGCAGCGCTCCTGGATGGACAAGGGCGTCAAGAACGCCCGCCGCAAGGCCACCGACTCCGACAAGATCGGCCGCAAGTTCCGCAGCGAGTCCAGCGAGAAGCAGGCGGCGAAGGCCCGCCAGACCCAGCGCATGATCGAACGGCTCGATGCCGTCGAGGAGCCCCGCAAGGAGTGGGAGCTGCGGATGGAGATCGCCGCCGCGCCGCGTTCCGGCTCCGTCGTCGCCACCCTGCGCGACGCGGAGGCGGTGCTCGGCGACTTCGCCTTCGGCCCGGTCTCGCTCCAGATCGACTGGGCGGACCGGGTCGCCATCACGGGCGCCAACGGGGCCGGGAAGTCCACGCTGCTGGCCGCGCTGCTGGGCAGGCTGCCGCTGGACGCCGGCCATGCGAGCCTCGGCTCGGGCGTGGTCGTCGGCGAGGTCGACCAGGCCAGGAAGCTGTTCCACGGCTCGGAGTCCCTGCTGGAGGCGTTCTGCGCGGCCGTTCCCGACATGGAGCCGGCCGATGTGCGCACCCTGCTGGCCAAGTTCGGTCTCCGGGCCGACCACGTCATGCGCCCGGCGACCACGCTCTCGCCGGGCGAGCGGACCCGGGCGGCCCTCGCCCTCCTCCAGGGCCGGGGCGTCAACCTCCTGGTGCTCGACGAGCCCACCAACCACCTGGACCTCCCGGCCATCGAACAGCTGGAATCGGCGCTCGACTCCTACACGGGGACGCTGCTGCTGGTCACCCACGACCGGCGGATGCTGGAGGCGGTCCGGACGACGCGCCGCGTCGAGGTGACGGCGGGCCGGGTCACCGAGAGCTGAGCACGCGCACCGCCCGGCCCCATTTGGTATGCCAGAGGGGCCGGGCGGTGGCGTTCGGTGCGGCAATGCGCCGTAAAAACGGCTCGTCATGGGTGTCCGGACCGGCTCGGACGGTGTGTTGGTATGCCAAATGGTACGTTCGCTGTGCTCGGCCGGTACCGCTCCTCGTGCTGCCCCGGCCGGGGAGCCCGCCCGCCGCCGAAGGAGACCCGCGATGACCGCACCGCCGGACCACGGAGCCGTCTCCCACGCCGACCGCGCCGAACACGCGATCCGCGCGGGCATCCTCTCCGGCGCGTACGCCCCCGGCGCGCGGCTGCGCGAACGCGAGCTGTCCGAGGCGCTGGGCATCTCCCGCATCCCGGTCCGCGAGGGCCTCACCCGGCTCAGCGGCGAGGGACTGGTCGTGAACGCCCCGCGCCGGGGCGCCTCCGTGCGCGCCCTCTCGCTGCGGGACGTGACCGAGCTGTTCGACCTCCGGCTGAGCCTGGAGGTCTTCGCGGCCCGGCGTGCGGCCGAGGCATGCGCCGCCGGCCGCGACGGAAGCCGGCTGACCGCGCTCATGGCCGCCGCCGAGGACGCCACCCGGCGCGGCGACACCACCGCCGTCCCCGCCGCCAACACCGCCCTGCACGCCGAGATCGTCGCCATGACCGGCAACCGACTCCTCCGGGACGCGCTGCAGCCCTCCCTGGGGCTCGTGCAGTGGCTCTTCACCCTCACCGCCGGCCGCGACCCGCGCGTCCAGTGCGCCGAGCACCGGGACATCTGCGCCGCCATCCACGCGGGGCAGCCCGAGCTGGCCGGGGCCCTCGCGTACGCGCACATCGAGCGCGGCCGACGCCCCTCCCTCGACGCCCTGGCGGACGTGCTCCCGGCCGAATGACGCCGCCCCGTTCCCCGTATCACCGACCGACGTACCGCCGACCGACCGCAGGAGAGACACCCATGCTGATCACCGACGTCCGCCCGTGGGGCGGCGAGTCCAGCGACATCGAGGTCCGGGACGGTGTGATCGCCTCGGTCACCGCGCACGACCCGGCCCGCGTCACCACGGGCGACACCGACACCGTGGCCGGGCGCGGACGGCTCGCCCTGCCCTCGTTCTCGGACGTCCACTGCCATCTGGACTCCACCCGGATGGGGCTCCCCTTCCGCCCGCACACCGGCGAACCCGGCATCTGGGGCATGGTGATGAACGACCGCGCGCACTGGCGCGAGGACGAGTGGAGCGTCGCCGAGCGGGCCACGTACACCCTGGGGCGCATGATCGAGCGGGGCACGACCCGGGTCCGCAGCTACGCGCAGATCGACGCCGACTGCGGTCTGGAGCGGTTCGAGGGCGTCCTCGCCGCGAAGGAGGCGCACGCCGGCCGGTGCGACGTCGAGATCATCGCCTTCCCGCAGGCCGGGCTGGTGCGCGAGAAGGGCGTCCCGGCCCTGATCGACCGGGCCCTCGCCTCGGGCGCCGCCGTGGTCGGCGGCATCGACCCCTGCACCCTGGACCGCGACCCCGTCCGCCACCTCGACGTCCTCTTCGACCTCGCCGAACGCCACGGTGCCCCGGTCGACATTCACCTCCACGAGCCGGGCGCGCTCGGCGTGTTCAGCGTCGACCTGATCCTGGAACGGGTCCGCGCCCTCGGCATGGCGGGCCGGGTCTCGCTCTCGCACGCCTACGACCTCGGCGGCGTCGACGAGGCGACCACCCGCCGGCTCACCGAGGAGTTCGCCGAACTCGACATCGCCATGGCCACGGTCGCCCCGGCCCGGCACCGCTCGCTGCCGCTGACCGGGCTCACGGCCGCCGGGGTGCGGGTCGGCCTCGGCGAGGACGGGCAGCGCGACTTCTGGTCGCCTTACGGCAACGGGGACATGCTGGAGCGCACCTGGCAGCTCGCCTTCACCCACGACTACAGCGCGGACGAACTGATCGAGCACTGCGTGGCGGTGGCCACCGTCGGCGGCGCCTCGATCCTCCGGGGCGGTCCGGCCCGTCTCACGTCCACCGCCGACCGGCCCGGCCTCGCCGTGGGCGACCCGGCCGATCTGCTGCTCCTCGGCGGAGAGACCGTGGTGTCCGCCGTGATGGACCGGGGCGAGGAGCGCACGGTCCTGCACGCGGGCCGCGTCGTCGCCGACGGACTGGAACTCGTGGGCTGAACCGGCCGGACGGACCGGGCGGTGCCGGAAGACCGTGCGGTACCGGAAGAGCGGGCGATGCCGGGGGACCGGGCGGTACCGAAGGACTGGACGGTGCCGGAGGACCGGCGGTGCCCGGGGGCGGGGAGGACGCGCCCCGCCCCCGGGCCGGGGTCACCGCTTCTTGCCGCCCTGCTTCGGGTCCAGCAGCCCGGCCCGCCGCAGCGCGTCGGCCATCGCGCCGTTCGCGGGTGCCGCCGGGGCCTGACGCCCGCCGCCGCCACCGCCGTTGCCGCGCCGGTCGCGTCCCTGGCCGCCCTGGCCGCCGCGCGCGCCCTGGCCGCCCTGGCCCTGCCGCTGCCTCGGGGGACGCCCGCCGCGCTCGTTGCCCGGGGACGCCGCGCCGGCGCCCGCCTCGTCGTCCAGCCGCAGGGTCAGCGAGATCCGCTTGCGCGGGATGTCGACCTCCATGACCTTGACCCGGACGACGTCACCGGGCTTCACGACGTCCCGGGGGTCCTTGACGAAGGTCCGCGACATCGCCGACACGTGCACCAGACCGTCCTGGTGCACACCGACGTCGACGAACGCGCCGAAGGCCGCCACGTTCGTCACGACGCCCTCCAGCACCATCCCGGGCTCCAGGTCGCCGATCTTCTCGACGCCCTCCTTGAAGGTGGCCGTCCGGAACGCGGGCCGGGGGTCGCGGCCCGGCTTCTCCAGCTCCTTGAGGATGTCGTTGACGGTCGGCAGCCCGAACTTCTCGTCCACGTAGTCCTCGGCGCGCAGCGAGCGCAGCGTCTGCGTGTTGCCGATCAGCGAGGCCACGTCCGCGCCCGTCCGCTTCACCATCGCCCGCACCACCGGGTACGCCTCCGGGTGCACGCTGGAGGCGTCCAGCGGGTCGTCGCCCCGGATCCGCAGGAAGCCCGCGCACTGCTCGTACGCCTTCGGGCCGAGCCTGGCCACGTCCTTGAGGCCCTTGCGGGAGCGGAACGGGCCGTTGGCGTCGCGGTGCGCCACGATGTTCTCGGCGAGCCCCGTACCGATGCCGGAGACCCGCGAGAGCAGCGGCGCCGACGCGGTGTTGACGTCGACCCCGACGCCGTTCACACAGTCCTCGACGACCGCGTCCAGCGAACGCGACAGCTTCACCTCGGACAGGTCGTGCTGGTACTGCCCGACCCCGATCGACTTCGGGTCGATCTTCACCAGCTCGGCCAGCGGGTCCTGGAGCCGGCGCGCGATCGACACGGCACCGCGCAACGACACGTCCATGTCCGGGAGTTCCTGCGAGGCGAAGGCCGACGCGGAGTACACCGACGCGCCCGCCTCGGACACCATGACCTTGGTGAGCTTCAGCTCCGGGTGCCGGGCGCACAGCTCTCCGGCGAGCTTGTCGGTCTCGCGCGAGGCCGTGCCGTTGCCGATCGCGATCAGTTCCACGGAGTGCTCGCGCGCCAGCCGCTCCAGTGTGGCCAGCGCCTGGTCCCACTGGTTGGCCGGGACGTGCGGATGGATGACGTCGGTGGCGACGACCTTGCCGGTCGCGTCCACGACGGCGACCTTCACCCCGGTGCGGAAACCGGGGTCGAGCCCCAGCGTGGCCCGCGTACCGGCGGGCGCGGCCAGCAGCAGGTCCCGCAGGTTGGACGCGAAGACGCGGACCGCCTCGTCCTCCGCCGCCGTACGCAGTCGCAGCCGCAGGTCGATCCCGAGGTGGACCAGGATCCGCGTCCGCCAGGCCCAGCGCACGGTGTCGGCCAGCCACTTGTCGCCGGGACGCCCGCGGTCGCCGACGCCGAAGCGCCGGGCCACCATGGTTTCGTACGGGGACGGACCAGCCGTCTCGGACGGCTCCTCCGGCTCCAGGACCAGGTCGAGGACGTCCTCCTTCTCGCCCCGGAGCATGGCCAGCACCCGGTGCGAGGGCAGCGCGGTGAACGGCTCCGCGAAGTCGAAGTAGTCGGCGAACTTGGCGCCCGCCTCCTCCTTGCCCTCCCGCACCCGGGCCACCAGCCGCCCGCGCGTCCACATCCGCTCGCGCAGTTCCCCGATCAGGTCGGCGTCCTCCGAGAAGCGCTCGGCGAGGATGGCGCGCGCCCCCTCCAGGGCCGCCGCCGGGTCCGCGACGCCCTTCTCGGCGTCCACGAAGGCGGCCGCGGCGGTGAGCGGGTCCACCGACGGGTCGTCGAGCAGCCCCGAGGCCAGCGGCTCCAGCCCGGCCTCGCGGGCGATCTGGGCCTTGGTCCGCCGCTTCGGCTTGAACGGCAGATAGATGTCCTCCAGGCGCGCCTTCGTGTCGGCCGCCCGGATCCGCGCCTCCAGCGCCTCGTCGAGCTTGCCCTGCTCGCGTACGGACTCCAGGACCGCCGTGCGCCGCTCCTCCAGCTCCCGGAGATAGCGCAGCCGCTCCTCCAGGGTGCGCAGCTGGGCGTCGTCGAGCATCTCGGTCGCTTCCTTGCGGTAGCGCGCGATGAACGGAACGGTCGAACCGCCGTCGAGCAGCTCGACGGCCGCCTTCACCTGTCGCTCCCGTACGCCGAGTTCCTCGGCGATCCTGCCTTCGATGGACATCGTCACGGTTCTACCGACTCGCCTTCTCCTGCTGGCTGTGCTGGTCGGGCACCGGGGCCGGCCGTGCGACCGGCCCGGGTGCCACTCGCCTGCATTGTGCCGGGTGGCCGGGTGCCGTGTCGCCCGACCGACCGGGACGGCCCGCGACGGACCGACGGGCCGACGGGGCGGGCCGGTGTCCGGTCAGCCGGTGGCCTCCACCGGGAACGCGCCGGCGGCCAGCACCGTGCCGAGGAAGCCCCGGCCCAGTTCGGTGAGCCGGGCCGTACCCGCCCCGCCCAGGTGTTCGTAGGGGGCCAGGTCCATCCGGTCCGTGGTCTCCTCCAGGGTGGTCCGCATCGCGGCGCCCTCCTCCGTGAGCGTGCCCTCGGCGGTGAGGTATCCGCGCCCCCGCAGCCGCTCGGCGGCGGCGTCCCAGTCGGCGCGCCGCCAGCCCCGGCTCGCCAGCAGCCAGCGCGCGGCCATGCCCTTGCCCGTGGCGGTGTGACTGACCAGCGCCTCCAGCGGATCGAGGGAGGCGGCGAGGAGCGCGGCGAGGTGGCCGTCGCCCCGGTGCTCGCGCAGCAGGGTCGCCGCGTGCCAGTAGGCCAGGTGCGGCGCGTCCGGGACCGGGAGATCGGCGAGCGCCCCGTACAGCGGCCGGGCGTGCCGGGTGCAGCCCTCGGTGGCGCGCAGGGCCAGCTCCGCGGCCTCGGCCATCTCGGGGGAGGCGACGGTCTCGTCGCCGAGCAGCCGGCGCAGCGTCGTGTCGGCGGCGCGCAGCCGGGCCGCGAGGACCGCCTCGGGGGAGGCCAGGTCCCAGACGGCGGGCACGTGCCGGGAGACGTGGGCGTGGTTGAAGTTGTAGAAGGCGGCGGTGACCGTGCCCGCGCCGACGGCGCCGAGCGGGGCGGCCCGCGTCGCGAAGTAGGCGGCGGTCGGGTCGTCGATCCCGATGGCGGCCAGCTCCTTCGCCAGGTCGGGCGAGAAGTAGAGCGTCGAGTGGAACGGGTTGAGGGCGTTGTGGCAGCGGCGTCCGGCGCGGGGCGGCAGAGTACTCATACCCGCACGTTACCGACTGGTCGGTACGGCCCGGAACCCCTGGGCGGACGTGACCTGACCCTCGCCCCGGCATGGCAGAAAAGGTGGGCAGACCGTCATTGCGGTCATCCCCGGGGCCGCCGCAGGATGGCGTGCATGACGCAGCGCACCGTCCTGGTCGTCCTCTTCGACGGCGTCCAGAGCCTCGACGTGACCGGCCCCATGGAGGTCTTCTCCGGAGCCTCCCGGTTCCCCGGGATCTCCTACGAGCTGCGCACCGCCTCGACGGGCGGCAACCCCGTCCGCACATCGAGCGGGCTGACCCTGGTGCCCGACGGCTCGCTGGCCGGCGCCCCGACCCCGCACATCCTGCTCGTCCCGGGCGGGCAGGGCACCCGCGCCCCGGAACCGGCGCTGGTCGACTGGCTGCGCGCTCACGGGCCCCGGCCCGAGCGGCTGGTCTCCGTGTGCAGCGGGGCGCTGCTGCTCGCCGCCGCCGGACAGCTCGACGGGCACCGGGCCACCACCCACTGGAGCGTCTGCGACCATCTGGCCCGCACCTACCCGGACGTCGAGGTCGACCCCGAACCGATCTTCGTCCGGGACGGCCGGATCGCCACTTCCGCCGGGGTCACCGCGGGCATCGATCTCGCCCTGGCGCTCGTCGAGGAGGACCACGGCCGGGACGTCGCGCTGGCGATCGCCCGCCACCTCGTGGTCTTCCTGCGCAGGCCCGGCAACCAGTCCCAGTTCAGCGCCCAGCTCACCGCCCAGACCGCCCGCCGGGAACCGCTGCGCGAAGTCCAGCACTGGATCACCGAGCACCCGGCCGCCGACCTCTCCGTGGAGGCCCTCGCGGCCCGCGCCCGGCTCTCGCCGCGCCACTTCGCCCGCGCCTTCCGGGACGAGACCGGCACGACCCCCGGCCGGTACGTCGACCGGATCCGCCTCGAAGCCGCGCGCCGCCTGCTGGAGGACACCACCGACGGCGTCGCCGGCATCGCGCGGGCCAGCGGCTACGGCACGCCCGAGGCGATGCGCCGGGCCTTCCTCAGAGCGCTCGGCACCGGCCCCGCCGAATACCGGCGGCGCTTCAGCCCCCGTCCGGCGGGCGGCCCGCCCGCCGCCACCGACCGCCCCGGTCACTGACCGGCGGACCACCGGCCACCCCGGTCACCGACCGGCGGACCACCGAAAGGCAGGCACTCACCCATGCGGATCGCCATCCTTCTCTTCGACCGCTTCACGGCCCTGGACGCCGTCGGACCTTACGAGATCCTGTCCCGCGCCCCCGGCGCCGAGACGGTCTTCGTCGCCGAGACCGCCGGGCCGGTGCGCAACGACAGCGGCGGTCTGGCCCTGGTCGCCGACCGGACGCTCGACGAGGTCCCGGACCCCGATCTGGTGATCGTCCCCGGCGGCCCCGGACAGGACGCCCAGATGGAGAACGAGGCCCTGCTCGGCTGGCTGCGCCGGGCCGACGCCACCAGCACCTGGACCACGTCCGTCTGCACCGGCTCGCTGCTCCTGGCCGCCGCCGGACTGCTCACCGGGCGCCGCGCCACCTCCCACTGGCTCGCCCTGGACACCCTGAAGGAGTACGGCGCCGAGCCGACCGGGGAGCGCGTGGTCACCGACGGCAAGTACGTCACCGCCGCGGGGGTCTCCTCCGGCATCGACATGGGGCTGACCCTGCTCGGCCGGATCGCGGGCGAGCGGCACGCCCAGGCCGTACAACTGCTGACCGAGTACGACCCGCAGCCGCCCTACGACGCCGGCTCGCCGGCGAAGGCGCCCGCCGAACTCGTCGAGGAATGGCGGGCGAGGAGCCGCTTCATCCTTCGGTGACCGCACCGGCCCCCGGGGTCTCGGCGGGCCAGGTGAAGCGCGGGGCGCGGCGCTCCAGGAAGGCGGCGACCCCCTCCGCGGTGTCTCCGCTCCGGCGGGCCCGCTCCGTCCAGTACGCGTCCCGGTCCTCCCGCCCCGAGGCGAACTCCTTGGCCGCGGCCTGGGTCAGCCGCGAGCGGGAGACCAGGGTGCGCACGTACTCCCCGACCCGCCGGTCGAACGCGTCGGCCGGCAGCACCTCGTCCACCAGCCCGGTCCGCAGCGCCCGGTCGGCATCGATCAGCTCACCGGAGAACAGCAGGTGCTTGGCGGTCGCCGGCCCGGTCAGCGCGACCAGCCGGCGGGTGGACGAGGAGGGGTAGACGATGCCCAGCCGGGCCGGGGTGACCCCGAACGACGCGTCCTCCCGCGCGAACCGCAGATCACAGGCGGCGGCGAGCTGGCTGCCGCCGCCCACGCAGTGACCGCGCACCGCGGCGAGCGTCGGCAGGGGGAAGGCGGCGAGCGCCTCCTCGGCCGCCACGGCCAGCTCCTGCGGGTTCTGTGAGGGATCGCGCAGCGAGGAGATGTCCGCCCCCGCGCAGAAGGTCTCCCCGGCCCCGGTCAGCACCAGCGCGCCCACCGAGGCGTCGGCCGCCAGCTCCTCCAGGAGCACCGGCAGCGAGCGCCACATCGCGGCCGTCATCGCGTTGCGCTTGGCGGGGTTGCTGATCACGACGGTGGCGAAGCCGTCCGCGACGGCGTGCTCCAGCCGGGGTTCCGTACGGTCCATGGGCCGGATGCTATCCACCGCCGCCGAACCTATGATCAAGAAGGGGTCGCGAAGCAGGCACGCACGCCGAGGAGTACACCGTGGCCGATCCCGTGAAGGAACGCAGGAGGCTCCACCGCGGTTTCGGCGGTCTGGCCCTGCTCGGCATCCTGCTCGTCGTCGCCGGACTGGTGGGGCTCGTCTACACCGGCGTCGCGACGCTGACCTCGATGATCCTCTTCGGCTGGCTGCTGCTCGTCGGCGGCCTGGTCGGTCTGGTGCACGCCGTGCAGTCGCGCGGCACCGGCTTCTTCTGGCTGGGCGTGGTGGTCGCGGCGCTGAACATCGCGGCCGGGGTCGTCGTCATCCGCCATCCGCACGGCACCGCCGAGGCCCTGACCATGTTCGCCGCGCTGCTCTTCCTGACCGGCGGGGTGTTCCGCCTCGTCGGCAGCGTGGTCGTGCGCGGCCCCCAGTTCGGCTGGACGCTGCTCCAGGGCGCCTTCGGGCTGCTGCTGGGGCTGCTGGTCCTCTTCGACTGGCCGCACAGCAGTCTGTACGTACTGGGCTGCTTCTTCTCGCTGGCCCTGCTCTTCGACGGACTCGGGCTCGTCGCCGCCGGCGTCGGCGGCCGGCGGATCGTCTCCCTGGTCTCGGAGCAGATGACCCCCGACGGCACCGGCCCCGGTGCACGGACAGAAGAGCACCAGAAGCGGCCCGAAAGCTGATGCGTCCAGAAATTGTCGACCAAATAACGTCGATATAAGTCGACTTCTGTTCAGTAGGACAGACCGGCCCGACGACTCCCCGCACCCTGTACTCGACGTGCAGTCACCATCGAGGCGAGAGCGGGTACCGGACTATGGAGAGCCGCGGGAGTGTCCCCGCCCGGCCCGTGCCGTACGAGGGGGTCTGGCGCTTCACCGCCCCGGCCACCGACGTCTCCGTACCCCGGGCCCGGCACGCGGTGCGCGATCTGCTGGCACGTCAGGGCGTGCCCCTGGACGAGGACATCGCCCAGGGGCTGCTGCTCATCGTCTCGGAGCTGGTGACGAACGCGGTGAAGCACGCCGCGCTGCTCTCCCCGGAGCTGGCGGTCGAGGTCGCCGTGAACGCCGAGTGGATCAGGGTCGCCGTGGAGGACAACCACCCCTACCGCCCCACCGCCCTGGAGACGGACTACGCGCAGACCGGCGGGCGCGGACTGCTGCTGGTCCGGGAGATCACCCGCGAGGCGGGCGGCAGCTGCGACGTGGAGCACACCGCGAGCGGCGGGAAGATCATCTGGGCGGCGCTGCCGCTCCGCGCGCTCCTCTGACCCCGCCGCCGCGGCTCCCGCGTCCTACCAGCCGGCGGACGGCCCGGTCAGCTCCCGGATCGCCGGACGGGCGGCGTCCAGCACGGTCATGAACCACGCGGAGAACGGGCCCTCGGCATGCCGCTCGGCCAGCTCCCCGGCCGTCACGAACACCGTCTCGCCCACCTCCTCCGCGTCCGGCCGCGGCAGATCGCGCACCAGCCCCACGAACAGGTGGTTGAACTCCTGCTCGACCAGCCCGGACGCGGGGTCCGGATGGTTGTAGCGCACCGTGCCCGCCTCGGCCATCAGCGAGGGAGAGACCCCCAGCTCCTCGTACGTGCGCCGGGCGGCGGCGGCGAAGGGCGCCTCGCCCGGGTACGGGTGGCCGCAGCAGGTGTTGGACCAGACACCGGGGGAGTGGTACTTGCCGAGCGCCCGGCGCTGGAGGAGCAGCCGCCCCTTCTCGTCGAAGAGGAACACGGAGAACGCCCGGTGCAGCAGGCCGGGCGCGAGGTGTGCGGCCAGCTTCTCCTCCGTGCCGATGGTGGTGCCGTTCTCGTCGACCAGTTCGAGCAAGATCACTTCTGCTGCGCCGTTCGTCGAGGTGTTCGCCGCGGTGGCTGGTGTGGTCGGCATACCCATCCTTCGCATGTGTTTCAGACGCCCCCGGGGTCCGGCGCCCGTGTGCCGGTCCCGTCGAGTCCGGCCCAGTCTGCCGTACAAAAGCGGCTTGTCCGTACTTCGGGTCCAGGCATGTCCGGTTCCGTGCGCCGGTACGAAGCGGCGGGGGCGGACGCGGTGCCGGGCCGTGAAGGACAGCGGTCTCGCACCGCCGCGGGGCGAACCACGCGTCCGCGAAACCCTACACGCCACGCCCTCGCGGCCCGGGGCTGCGGCGGTCAGTGGCAGAGCCGGGCCTCGTGCTCCGCGTGGCCGCTCGGCTCCAGCTGGAAGGTGCAGTGCTCCACGTCGAAATGGTCACCGAGGCAGCCCTGCAGTTCGTGCAGCAGCTTCTCGTGCCCCACCGAGTCGAGGAAGTCCTGCTGCACCACCACATGGGCGGAGAGCACCGGCATGCCCGAGGTGATCGTCCAGGCGTGCAGATCGTGGACGTCCAGCACCCCCGGCAGAGCCGTGATGTGGTCACGCACCTCGGCCATGTCCACCCCGGGCGGGGCCGCCTCCAGCAGCACGTTCAGCGTCTCGCGGAGCAGCTTCACCGTCCTCGGCACGATCATCAGCCCGATCACCAGCGAGGCGATGGGGTCCGCGGCCTGCCAGCCCGTCGCCATGATGACGCCCGCCGAGACCAGCACCGTCACCGAGCCGAGGGTGTCGGCGAGCACCTCCAGGTAGGCGCCCCGCACATTGAGGCTCTCCTTCTGCCCGCGCATCAGCAGCGACAGCGACACCATGTTCGCGACGAGACCGACCACGGCGAAGGCGATCGTCAGCCCGCCCCGGGTCTCGGTCGGCGTGATGAAGCGGTCCACCGCCTCGTAGAGCAGGAAGCCTCCCACCCCGAGCAGCAGCAGACAGTTGGCCAGGGCGGCCAGGATCTCGGCGCGGGCGTAGCCGAAGGTGCGGTTCGGCCCGGCCGGCCGGTTGGCGAAGTGGATGGCCAGCAGCGCCATGCCCAGGCCCAGCGAGTCGGTCGCCATGTGCGCCGCGTCGGCGATCAGCGCCAGCGAACCCGACAGCAGGCCGCCGACGACCTCCATCACCGTCACGCCCAGGGTGATGCCCAGGGCGATCCGCAGCCGCCCCCGGTGCGCGGCGGCCGCCGTGCCGGTGGGCGGCGGTCCGCCGTGCGCGTGTCCGTGATCGTGCCCAGCCCCCATGAGGACGCCTCCCGGTCGTCTGCGAACCCGGACGCGAACGGCCCGGACATCGTCAGTCAACTACGGGTGGGGGGTATCGGGCAACATGGTACTGAATATGGTTATCAGCCTCTCTGACCTGCGAAAATGTCTCCAGGTCAGAGAGGCGCCACCATCCCTTGGCCGCCTAGCGCGCCACCGTCTCCGGATGGTGCAGCCGCCAGCCCTCCCAGGCCGACTCCACCATCTCGCGCACCCCGCGCCGGGCGGTCCAGCCCAGCTCCCGGGAGATCCGGTCGCACGAGGCGACCGCCTTCGCGGCGTCGCCGGGACGCCGGGGTTCGACCACCGGCTCCGTGGTGAGCCCAGTGACCTCCGCCACCAGATCCGCCAGCTCGCGCACCGAGACGCCCTCGCCCCGGCCGATGTTCACGGTCAGGTCGCCGGGCTCGTCCCGCGCCGCCAGCGTCCGGGCGACGGCGAGGTGCGCGTCGGCCAGGTCGGCCACATGGATGTAGTCGCGGATGCCGGTGCCGTCGGGCGTGGGGTAGTCGTCCCCGAAGATCCGCGGCCCCTCGCCCCGGGTCAGCCGGTCGAAGAACATCGGGATCACGTTGAAGACACCCAGGTCCGCGAGGCCGGGCTCGGCTGCGCCCGCGACGTTGAAGTACCGCAGACAGCCGGTGGACAGTCCGTGCGCCCGCCCCGCCGCCCGCACCAGCCACTCGCCGGCGAGCTTCGTCTCACCGTACGGGTTGATCGGGGCGCAGGGCTCCTCCTCGGTGATCAGCTCCGCCGCCGGGACGCCGTACACCGCCGCCGACGAGGAGAACAGGAAGCTGCGCACCCCTGCGGCGACGACCGCCTCCAGCAGGACGGTCAGTCCCGTGATGTTCTCCCGGTAGTAGTGCAGGGGGCGCTCGACCGACTCCCCGACCTGCTTCTTCGCTGCGAGATGCACCACACCGGTCACCGCGTGCTCGGCCAGCACCCGGTCCAGCAGCGCGCGGTCGGAGACCGGGCCGCGGACCAGCGGGACGTCGTCCGCCAGCCGCTCGGGCCGGCCCGTGGACAGATCGTCCAGGACGACGACCCGCTCCCCGGCCTCCCGCATCGCCCGCACCACATGGGCCCCGATGTATCCCGCTCCGCCAGTGATCAGCCATGTCATGCGGGCCAGACTACGAGACGCCGGACAGGGCCCCGCACCCGCGTTTTGTCAGCCGGGGCGGCCATCGACGATGATGATCGCGGACGGGGTCGCATGATGTCGGTCCGCCCGGAACGGAGCACAAACGGGCAGTGAACTCCCGCTTCCGTTCATCCGATAGCCTCTGCCGACATGCCGCCGGCCGTATCCGGGCCGCGCTGTCGCGCGCCGACCCGTGTCAGCACCAAGGAGTGAGTTCGTCTGTCGACCGCCATTCTCACCGGTGCCCCGGTACCCGGATCCCCGCTCCAGGACGATCTGCGGTCGCTGGGCTTCGATGTCCGGACCGCCTCGGACGTGACGCAGGCGGCGACCCTGCTCTCCGCCGTCCCCGCAGGCAGCCGCGTCGCCCTCGTGGACCCCCGATTCGTCGGCCACCTCCACGCGCTGCGGCTCGGACTCACCGACCCGCGCTTCCCCGCCGCCGCCGTCCCCGGGGCGCTCACCGTGCAGCCCGAGGCGCGCCCCGCCCTGGTCCGCGCCCTGCGCACCACCACCGAGGCCGTGGGCGCGGGCGTCCCCGCGGGCCCGCCCGGAGCCACCACCGCGGTCATCGACCGCACGGTCCCCGGCCGGCTTGCCGCCACCATGGACGCCGAGGGCACCGCGGTCCAGCGCCCCGAGCTGGGCACCCTGGTCGCCGACGTGCCGGCCGACGAGCCCGCCCGCGCCGCCGCCCGGGCCCGGGTGGCCGAGGTCGACGAGGAGGCGGTGCGGCTGCGCAGCGCCGTGAAGGCCCGCGACGGCTTCTTCACCACGTACTGCATCAGCCCCTACTCGCGCTACCTCGCCCGCTGGTGCGCGCGCCGGGGCCTCACCCCGAACCAGGTCACCACCGCCTCGCTCCTGACCGCGCTGATCGCGGCCGGCTGCGCGGCCACCGGCACCCGCGGCGGATACGTCGCCGCCGGGGTGCTGCTCCTCCTCTCCTTCGTCCTGGACTGCACCGACGGGCAGCTCGCTCGCTACTCCCTGCAGTACTCCACGATGGGCGCCTGGCTGGACGCCACCTTCGACCGGGCCAAGGAGTACGCCTACTACGCGGGTCTGGCCCTCGGCGCCGCACCCGGCGGGGACGACATCTGGGCCCTGGCGCTCGGCGCGATGGTCCTCCAGTCCTGCCGGCACATCATCGACTTCTCGTTCAACGAGGCCAACCACGACGCGGTCGCGAACAGCAGCCCCACCGCCGCCCTCTCCGACAAGCTCGACAGCGTCGGCTGGACGGTCTGGGTGCGCCGCATGATCGTGCTCCCGATCGGTGAGCGCTGGGCGATGATCGCCGTGCTCACCGCGCTCACCACCCCGCGCATCGTCTTCTACGCGCTGCTCGTCGGCTGCGCCTTCGCCGCCTGCTACACCACGGCGGGCCGGCTGCTGCGCTCCGTGACCCGCCGGGCCCGGCGCACCGACCGCGCCGCCCAGGCCCTCGCCGACCTCGCGGACACCGGGCCGATCGCGGAGCTGGTGGCCGCCCGGGGCCCCCGGATCGGCGGCGCCTGGACCGCCCCTGTCATCGCGGTCGTCGGAGCCGGCGCCCTCGTCGCCGCCGCGCTCCAGCAGCCCTTCGGCAGCCGACAGACGATCATCGCCGCAGTGTTCTACGCCGTCTGCTCGGGCATAGCCGTGGCCCGCCCCCTCAAGGGCGCGCTCGACTGGCTCGTGCCCCCGGTCTTCCGGGCCGCGGAGTACTGCACGATCCTGATCCTGGCCGCCCGCAGCGACGTCCACGGGGCGCTCCCCGCGGCCTTCGGCCTGGTCGCGGCCGTCGCCTACCATCACTACGACACCGTCTACCGCATCCGCGGCGGCTCCGGAGCCCCGCCCGCGTGGCTGGTGCGCACCATCGGCGGACACGAGGGCCGGACCCTGGTGGTGGCCGTCCTCGCCGCCGTCCTCACGGCGCCCTCCGACTTCACCACGGCCCTCACCGTCCTCGCGGTGGCCGTCGCGCTCGTCGTGCTCGTGGAGTCCGTCCGCTTCTGGGTGTCCTCCGGGGCACCCGCCGTCCACGACGAAGGAGAACCCGCATGATCGGCCTCGTACTGGCAGCCGGCGCAGGGCGGCGGCTGCGCCCCTACACCGACACGCTCCCCAAGGCCCTCGTGCCCGTCGACGGCGACAGAACGGTCCTCGACCTCACCCTCGCCAACTTCGCCGAGATCGGTCTCACCGAGGCCGCGATCGTCGTCGGCTACCGCAAGGAGGCCGTCTACGCGCGCAAGGAGGAGCTGGAGGCGACGTACGGCCTCACGCTCACCCTCGTCGACAACGACAAGGCCGAGGAGTGGAACAACGCCTACTCCCTGTGGTGCGCCCGTGAGGTGCTCAAGCGCGGCGTCATCCTCGCCAACGGCGACACCGTGCACCCGGTCTCCGTCGAGAAGACGCTGCTCGCCGCCCGAGGCGACGGCAAGAAGATCATCCTCGCCCTCGACACGGTGAAGCGGCTCGCCGACGAGGAGATGAAGGTCGTCGCGGAGAACGGCAAGGGCGTCCGGCGGATCACCAAGCTCATGGACCCGGCCGAGGCCACCGGCGAGTACATCGGCGTCACCCTCATCGAGGGCGAGGCGGCCGAGGAGCTGGCCGACGCGCTGAAGGCCACCTTCGAGCGCGACCCCGACCTCTATTACGAGGACGGCTACCAGGAGCTCGCCGACCGCGGCTTCACCGTCGACGTGGAGCCGATCGGCGACGTCACATGGGTCGAGATCGACAACCACGACGACCTCGCCAAGGGCCGGGAGATCGCATGCCAGTACTGACCCGGCTCATCCCCTCCCCGGTCTTCGTCGACATCAGCCGGGGCGCCATGGACGATCTGGCCGGCCTCCTGGTCGACCAGCGGATCTCCGGCTCAGGCAAGCTCGCCATCGCGATCAGCGCCGGCTCCGGACTGGCCCTGCGCGAGAAGCTGGCCCCCGCCCTGCCGGGCGCCGACTGGTACTGCGTGGCTTCCGGTGACATCGATGCCGCCGTGCAGCTCGCGGACGACATCAAGGGCAAGCGCTACGACGCCGTGGTCGGCCTCGGCGGCGGCAAGATCATCGACGTGGCGAAGTACGCCGCGGCCCGGGTCGGCCTGCCGCTGGTCTCGGTCGCCACGAACCTGGCCCACGACGGCCTCTGCTCGCCCGTCGCCACCCTGGACAACGACAACGGACGGGGCTCCTACGGGGTCCCGATGCCGATCGCCATGGTCATCGACCTCTCCGTCATCCGCGAGGCCCCCGACCGCTTCGTCCGCTCCGGTGTCGGGGACGCGATCTCCAACATCTCCGCGATCGCCGACTGGGAGCTGTCGCACCGGGTCAACGGCGAGCCGGTCGACGGACTGGCCGCCGCCATGGCCCGTACCGCCGGGGAGGCCGTCCTGCGCCACCCCGGCACCGTCGCCGACGACGAGTTCCTCACCGTCCTCGCGGAGTCGCTGGTCCTCTCCGGCATCGCCATCTCGATCAGCGGCGACACCCGGCCCTCGTCCGGCGCCTGCCACGAGATCAGCCACGCCTTCGACCTGCTCTTCCCCCGGCGGGCCGCCAGCCACGGCGAACAGGTCGGCCTCGGTGCCGCCTTCGCCATGCACCTGCGCGGCGCCAGGGACGAGTCCGGGCTCTTCGCCGAGGTCCTGCGCCGGCACGGCCTGCCGGTCCTGCCCGAGGAGATCGGCTTCAGCGCCGACGAGTTCGTGCGGGCCGTCGAGTACGCCCCGCAGACCCGTCCGGGACGCTTCACGGTCCTGGAACACCTCAACCTCTCCACCGACCAGATCAGGGACGCGTACGCCGACTATGCCAAGACCATCAGTAGCTGAACTCCGCCCGGTCGTTCACCCGCCGGGGGTCAAGGACCGGCGCAGCGGCGAACACTGGGCGGGCCGGATATACATGCGCGAGGTCTCCCTGCGCGTGGACCGGTACCTGGTCAACACGAAGGTGACCCCCAACCAGCTCACCTATCTGATGACCGTCGCCGGAGTGCTCGCCGCCCCGGCCCTGCTCGTACCGGGCATCCCCGGCGCACTGCTCGGCGTCCTCATGGTCCAGCTCTATCTGCTGCTGGACTGTGTGGACGGCGAGCTGGCGCGCTGGAAGAAGCAGTTCTCGCTGGGCGGGGTCTACCTGGACCGGGTCGGCGCCTATCTGTGCGACGCGGCCGTCCTGGTCGGCTTCGGCCTGCGCGCCGCCGATCTGTGGGGCAGCGGGCGGATCGACTGGCTCTGGGCCTTCCTGGGCACGCTGGCCGCGCTGGGCGCCATCCTGATCAAGGCCGAGACCGACCTCGTCGGCGTCGCGCGCCACCAGGGCGGACTGCCGCCCGTCAAGGAGTCGGCCTCCGAGCCGCGCTCTTCCGGCATGGCGCTGGCCCGCCGGGCCGCCGGCGCGCTCAAGTTCCACCGGCTGATCCTGTGCGTCGAGGCGTCCCTGGTGATCCTGGTCGCGGCCGTGCTGGACGCCGTCCGCGACGATCTGTTCTTCAGCCGTCTCGCGGTCGCGGTGCTGGCCGGCATCGCGCTGCTCCAGACGCTCCTCCACCTCGTGTCGGTCCTGGCATCGAGCAGGCTCAAGTGAGTGCCCCCATGAAACTCGGCGCGGTCATCATCACGATGGGCAACCGCCCCGCCGAACTGCGTGCCCTCCTCGATTCGGTCGCCGCGCAGGAGGGCGACCGGATCGAGGTGGTCGTCGTCGGCAACGGCTCACCCGTCCCCGACGTCCCCGCGGGCGTGCGCACTGTCGAACTCCCCGAGAACCTGGGCATCCCCGGCGGCCGCAACGTGGGCATCGAGGCGTTCGGGCCCTCCGGCGCCGACGTGGATGCGCTGCTCTTCCTCGACGACGACGGTCATCTGCCGCGCACGGACACCGCCGAACTGTGCCGGAAGGCGTTCGAGGCCGATTCCCGACTCGGGATCATCAGCTTCCGGATCGCCGACCCGGACACCGGCGAGACCCAGCGCCGGCACGTCCCGAGGCTCCGCGCCGCCGACCCGATGCGCTCCTCGCGGGTGACGACCTTCCTGGGCGGCGCCAACGCCGTCCGCACCCGGGTCATCGCGGAGGTCGGCCCGCTGCCGGGCGACTTCTTCTACGCGCACGAGGAGACCGACCTCGCCTGGCGGGCGCTCGACGCCGGGTGGCTGATCGACTACCGCGCGGACATGGTCCTCAACCACCCCACCACCGCCCCGTCCCGGCACGCGGTCTACCACCGCATGGTGGCCCGCAACCGGGTCTGGCTGGCCCGCCGCAACCTCCCGGCACCGCTCGTCCCGGTCTATCTGGGCGTCTGGATGCTGCTCACCCTGCTGCGCCGGCCCTCGGGCCCCGCGCTGAAGGCATGGTTCGGTGGCTTCCGGGAAGGCTGGACGACACCCTGCGGACCCCGACGTCCGATGAAGTGGCGTACGGTATGGCGGCTGACCAGACTCGGCCGCCCTCCCGTGATCTGAGTGGTTCGCCTCTGGGACCATGAGGCGTAGATACTTCTGCCGGGACCCTGTCCGCCCCTGTGCCGCGCCCGTGAACGACCGCGCGTTCCGAATACGAGAGTTTCATCTGGTGAGTGACACAACCCACGACGGTGCTGTTGCGCTGAGCACCCCGCCATCCGCCGACGACGGACTGGGCGCCGCCGAACTGGCCGCGAAGTACGGTCTGACGGTCAGCGGTGCCCGTCCCGGACTCGTCGAGTACGTGCGCCAGCTGTGGGGGCGCCGCCACTTCATCCTGGCGTTCTCCCGCGCCAAGCTGACCGCGCAGTACAGCCAGGCCAAGCTGGGCCAGCTGTGGCAGGTGGCCACCCCGCTGCTGAACGCCGGGGTGTACTTCGTCATCTTCGGCCTGATCCTCGGCACCAAGCGGGGAATGGGCTCCGACGTCTTCATCCCCTTTCTGGTCACCGGGGTGTTCGTCTTCACCTTCACCCAGAGCTCGGTGATGGCCGGGGTCCGTGCCATTTCCGGCAACCTGGGGCTGGTGCGGGCGCTGCACTTCCCCCGGGCCTCGCTGCCCATCTCGTTCTCGCTGCAGCAGCTCCAGCAGCTGCTGTACTCGATGATCGTGCTGGTCACGGTGACCGTGGGATTCGGCAGCTACCCCACGCTCTCCTGGCTGCTGGTGATTCCGGCGCTGGCCCTCCAGTTCCTCTTCAACACCGGCCTGGCGCTGATCATGGCCAGGCTCGGCGCCAAGACGCCCGACCTGGCCCAGCTGATGCCGTTCGTCATGCGGACCTGGATGTACGCCTCCGGCGTCATGTTCTCGATCACGGAGATGCTGGCCGACAAGCCGGCCTGGATCACCGATGTGCTCCAGTACAACCCGGCGGCCATCTACATGGACCTGATCCGCTTCGCGATGATCGACGGCTACGGCTCCGAGAACCTGCCGGCGCACGTCTGGGTGGTGGGTCTGGCCTGGGCGGTCGTGATCGGCGTCGCGGGCTTCGTGTTTTTCTGGAAGGCAGAGGAGCGGTACGGCCGTGGCTGAGCAGAACTCCGCGGGGCGCGTCCCCACCGTGATCGCCGACGGGGTGCACATCGTGTACCGCGTCAACGGCGGCGGCGGTGGCCGGGGCAGCGCCACCGCGGCACTGAGCCGGATACTGCGCCGCGGCAAGGGCGAGGCGCGCGGGGTCCGCAAGGTGCACGCCGTGCGCGGTGTCTCCTTCACCGCCTACCGGGGCGAGGCCATCGGCCTCATCGGCACCAACGGCTCCGGCAAGTCCACCCTGCTGCGGGCCATCGCGGGGCTGCTGCCGACCGAGCACGGCAAGGTGTACACGGACGGGCAGCCCTCGCTGCTCGGCGTGAACGCCGCGCTGATGAGCGATCTGACCGGCGAGCGGAACGTGGTGCTCGGCGGGCTCGCGATGGGCATGTCCCGCGAGGAGATCCGCGAGCGCTACCAAGGCATCGTCGACTTCTCCGGGATCAACGACAAGGGCGACTTCATCACGCTGCCGATGCGGACGTACTCCTCCGGCATGGCCGCCCGGCTGCGCTTCTCCATCGCCGCCGCCAAGAACCACGACGTCCTGATGATCGACGAGGCGCTGGCCACCGGTGACCGCAAGTTCCAGATCCGCTCCGAGGAGCGCATCCGCGAACTGCGCAAGGAGGCCGGCACGGTGTTCCTGGTCAGCCACAGCAACAAGTCGATCAGGGACACCTGCGACCGGGTGCTGTGGCTGGAGAAGGGCGAGCTGCTGATGGACGGCCCGACCGACGAGGTCCTCAAGGCGTACGAGCGGGAGACCGGCAAGTAGCGCGCCCGCGCCGCGCACCGGAACGGCCCCCGCCGGAGACCTCCGGCGGGGGCCGTTCCGTATGCCGGGAGGAGGGGCGGGTTTCGGACATCCACGGATCGTGGTACCCGCGCGGTCCCGATCTCCTCCCGCCGGATGACGTCAATCTCCTTGCGCAAGGGGAAAGTTGACCACGCCATGCGCGCACCACCCGCGTGCCCCGCCCCCCGGCGTATGGATGAGCGTTGTACAACGTAAGCTGTACCGGTGCTGATTCGTTGCAAGTGGGGCGATACCGCCTGGGTGGGCCGCCCATAGCCGTCCGCCGCACTCGGAAGAGCGGGCGGCGTGTCCGGAATGGGATGTTTTGGGTCAGCAGTGTAGAACGGGAGATGTGACGGCTATGACGGAAGATCTCCAGCTCCGAGGTGCTCACGCCGTCCCCGCTCAGGGCGGTCGGCAGTGACACGCACCGACCGGACGCGGCTGGATTCCGCCGTCCCCGCGACTCTCGACAAGGCCGCCGACGAGAACTTCCCGGTGGCCCCCTTCTTCCTGCCGCGCGCCTGGCGCGACGATCTGATGGCGGTCTACGGCTTCGCCCGGCTCGTCGACGACATCGGCGACGGCGATCTCGCCCCCGGCGGCGCCGACGCCCGTCATCTCGGCCTCGGCCCGGACGGGGCGGACGACCGCGTCGCCATGCTCGACGCCCTGGAGCGGGACCTGGGCCGCCTCTTCGCCACCACCGGCGAGACCCCGCACCACCCGCTGCTCGCGGCCCTGCGCCCCACCGTGCGGCGCCGCGCGCTCACCCCCGAACCCTTCATCGGCCTCATCGAGGCCAACCGCCAGGACCAGAAGGTCCGCCGCTACGGGACGTACGAGGAACTGCTCGCCTACTGCGAACTCTCCGCCAACCCCGTCGGCCGCCTGGTCCTCCAGATCACCGGCACCGCGAGCCCCGAGCGCATCCGCCGCTCCGACGCCGTCTGCACCGCCCTGCAGATCGTCGAGCACCTCCAGGACGTCTCCGAGGACCTGGGCCGCGACCGGATCTATCTGCCCGCCGAGGACCTGGCCAGGTTCCACGTCTCCGAACACGACCTGGCCGCCCCCTCCGGGAACGCCTCGGTGCGCGCGCTGATCGCGTACGAAGCGGAACGAGCCGCGCATCTGCTGAATGAAGGCACCCCCTTGGTGGGTAGCGTCCACGGCAGGCTCAAGCTGCTTCTCGCCGGATTCGTGGGAGGGGGGCGCGCCGCCCTCTCCGCGATCGCGGCCGCCGGGTTCGACGTACTGCCCGGACCACCCAAACCCACCAAGCCCAGCCTTCTGCGCGAGGTGGGAGTTGTCTTGCGAAGAGCGCGTAGAGAGGGGTGAGCCGGACCGTGGAGGGACAGACGACGTACATGTCGGCACCGGTACAGGCCGCATACAGTTACTGCGAGGCGGTCACCGGACAGCAGGCGCGTAACTTCGCGTACGGCATCAGGCTGCTGCCCGCGGAGAAGCGACAGGCCATGTCGGCGCTGTACGCCTTCTCCCGCCGGGTCGACGACATCGGCGACGGCGAACTGGATCCGGAAACCAAGCGCGTCCGGCTGGAGGGCACCCGCACCCTGCTCGACCGGATCCGGGCCGGCGCGGTCGACGAGGACGACACCGACCCGGTCGCCGTCGCGCTTGCCGACGCGTCCCGCCGGTTCCCGCTGCCGCTCGAAGGGCTCGACGAGCTGATCGACGGCGTACTCATGGACGTGCGCGGCGCCACCTACGAGACCTGGGACGACCTGAAGGTCTACTGCCGCTGCGTCGCCGGCGCCATCGGCCGGCTCAGCCTGGGCGTCTTCGGCACGGAACCGGGCGCCCCGGGCGCCGAACGCGCCTCCGAGTACGCCGACACGCTGGGCCTTGCGCTCCAGCTGACGAACATCCTGCGCGACGTCCGCGAGGACGCCGGAAACGGCCGCACCTATCTGCCGGCCGACGACCTCGCCAAGTTCGGCTGCTCGGCCGGCTTCCACCGCGCCACCCCGCCGCCCGGCTCCGACTTCGCCGGCCTCGTCCACTTCGAGGTGCGGCGCGCCCGCGCCCTGTTCGCCGAGGGCTACCGGCTGCTGCCGATGCTCGACCGGCGCAGCGGGGCCTGTGTCGCGGCCATGGCCGGCATCTACCGCCGGCTGCTGGACCGGATCGAGCGCGACCCCGAGGCCGTGCTGCGCGGCCGGGTCTCGCTGCCGGGCCACGAGAAGGCGTACGTCGCGGTGCGCGGGCTGTCCGGGCTCGACGCGCGCCATATCTCCCGGCGCGCGACCCGGGGGCGTGTCTGAATGCGTCCCGGGCACATCTCGCGCACCATGTGCATCATGGATGATCACGCCGTACGCCGGGCAACCCTCCGCCGCACGGATGCGTCACTGACGGAAATGACCTGGCGAGAGGGGGACGCATGACTGGCGGAGCGACACGTTCCTCCCGGGCGGTCGTGATCGGCGGTGGACTCGCCGGGATCACCTCGGCCCTGCGTCTGGCCGATGCCGGGCTTGACGTGACCCTGCTCGAAGGGCGGCCGCGTCTCGGCGGACTGGCCTTCTCCTTCCGGCGCGGCGAGCTGACCGTGGACAACGGCCAGCACGTCTATCTGCGCTGCTGCACCGCCTACACCCGGTTCCTCGACCGCGTCGGCGGCACCTCGCTCGCACCCCTGCAAAACCGTTTGGACGTGCCCGTACTGGACGTCGGGCGGCCCTCGGGACCCCGCCTCGGCCGGATCCGACGCAACGGACTGCCGGTCCCGTTCCACCTCGCCGCCGGACTCGCCGGCTATCCGCACCTCTCGCTCGCCGAACGCGCGAGCGTCGGCCGCGCCGCGCTCGCGCTCGGCCGGCTGGACCCGGAGGACCCCGCGCTCGACGCGATCGACTTCGGCAGCTGGCTCGCCCGGCACGGCCAGTCGCCCCGCACCGTCGAGGCCCTCTGGGACCTGGTCGGCGTCGCCACCCTGAACGCCACCGCGCCGTACTCCTCGCTCGGCCTGGCCGCCAAGGTCTTCAAGACCGGTCTGCTCTCCGAGCCGGGCGCCGCCGACATCGGCTGGGCCGCCGTCCCGCTCGGCGCCATCCACGACACCCTGAGCCGCGCGGCCCTGGACGCGGCGGGGGTGCGTACCGCCCTGCGGACCAAGGCCGGCGCGCTCACCCGCGACGAGGGACGCTGGACGGTCGACACCGGGGACGAGCGCATCGAGGCGGACACCGTCGTCCTCGCCGTCCCGCAGCGCGAGACCCACGGCCTCCTGCCGCCCGGCGCGCTGGACGCCCCCGAGCGGCTGCTGGAGATCGGCACCTCGCCGATCCTCAACGTGCACGTGGTCTACGACCGCAAGGTGCTCCGGCAGCCGTTCTTCGCGGCACTCGGCTCCCCGGTCCAGTGGGTCTTCGACCGGACCGAGGCGTCCGGCCTGACCGGTCCCGGCCAGTACCTCGCGGTCTCCCAGTCCGCCGCGGGCGACGAGATCGACCTGCCGGTCGCGGAGCTCCGTGCCCGCTATCTGCCCGAACTCGAACGGCTGCTGCCCGCCGCCCGCGGAGCGGGGATCAGGGACTTCTTCGTCACCCGCGAGCGCACCGCGACCTTCGCGCCCGCGCCCGGCGTCGGCCGGCTGCGGCCCGGGACGCGGACCCGCGCCCCTGGTCTCTTCCTGGCCGGAGCATGGACCGCCACCGGCTGGCCCGCCACGATGGAGGGCGCCGTGCGCAGTGGCGAGGCCGCCGCCGACGCCGCGCTCCGGGCGCTCGGCCGCCCCCACGAACATCCGCTGCAGGAGGCGGCATGAGCAGTACCACCGGAACAAGAGGAGAGTCAGTGACCCCGGCGAATCCGGCTTCCGACACCGTGGCGCAGACCACGGACGTCACCGCGCTTCTGGAGCGCGGACGGGCCCTTTCCACGCCGGTGCTGCGCGCCGCGGTCGACCGGCTCGCACCGCCCATGGACACCGTGTCCGCCTATCACTTCGGCTGGATCGATGCCCAGGGCAGGCCCTCGGACGGCGACGGCGGCAAGGCCGTCCGCCCGGCGCTGGCCCTGCTCTCCGCGGAGGCGGCCGGCGCCGCCCCCGAGGCGGGCGTCCCCGGCGCCGTGGCCGTCGAACTCGTGCACAACTTCTCGCTGCTGCACGACGACCTGATGGACGGCGACGAGCAGCGCCGCCACCGTGACACGGTGTGGAAGGTGCACGGTCCGGCCCAGGCGATCCTGGTCGGCGACGCGCTGTTCGCCCTGGCCAACGAGATCCTGCTGGAGCTGGGCACCGTGGAGGCGGGCCGCGCGGCCCGCCGGCTGACCACGGCCACCCGCAAGCTCATCGACGGGCAGGCCCAGGACATCTCCTACGAGCACCGCGAGCGGGTCACCGTCGAGGAGTGCCTGGAGATGGAGGGCAACAAGACGGGCGCCCTGCTCGCCTGCGCCTGCTCGATCGGCGCGGTGCTCGGCGGCGCCGACGACCGGACCGCCGATGTGCTGGAGGCATACGGCTACCACCTGGGGCTCGCCTTCCAGGCCGTCGACGATCTGCTCGGGATCTGGGGCGACCCGGAGTCCACGGGCAAGCAGACCTGGAGCGACCTGCGCCAGCGCAAGAAGTCGCTGCCGGTCGTCGCCGCGCTCGCCGCGGGCGGCCCGGCCTCCGAGCGCCTGGGCGAACTGCTCGCCGCGGACGCGAAGAGCAGCGATTTCGACAGCTTCTCCGAAGAGGAGTTCGCCGCCCGCGCGGCGCTCATCGAGGAGGCGGGCGGCCGCGAATGGACCGCCCAGGAGGCCCGTCGGCAGCATGCGGTCGCCATCGAGGCCCTGCATGGTGTGGACATGCCCGAATCCGTGCGGGCGCAGCTCACGGCGCTCGCTGACTTCGTCGTCGTACGAAAGAGATGATCACCATCCCCTCCATATGACTCGCAGTCGCCGGGCGGGGCCCCCGTCCGGCGCCGGGCCGCCGGGTACCCCCCACACCCGCGCACCAAAAGCCCCGAGTGGGAGATAGGGAGA